>DASXRC010000251.1:0-22521 GCA_036506795.1 Micromonosporaceae bacterium | reverse complement strand
CATCGTCGTGGACGGCGAGGACGTCCCGAAGCCGAATACGCCGTGGTCGGGGCCCGCGGAGCTCGTCAAGGAGACGAAGGAGACGTAGGTTCACCAGACGTGCCCATCGCATTCGACCCCGACAGCGGGACGTTTCTCCTTCGCACACCATCCACCGCGTACGCCGTGCGGCTGATCGACGGCGTACCACGGCTGGTGCATTGGGGTGGGGTGCTGGACCCGGCGGAGGCGGCCGCGGTGCCCCTCCGCGACCCCGGCGACGCGGACGAGGCCTTCGGCGAGGAGCTGCCGACCGAGGGCGGGCCGCGGTTCGGCCCGCCCGGGCTACGCGTGGAGTTCGCCGACGGCACCCGTGCGGTCCAATGGCGGTACACGGACCACGACGTGGACACCGGGCACCTGCGAATCGGGCTCGCGGACGAGCACTACCCGCTCGCCGTCGACCTGCACTACCGCGTCTTCGACGACGTCGATGTCATCGAGCGCTGGGTCACGGTGCGCCACACGGGCGCCGGCGCCCCGATCGCCGTCGAGCGGGTCGACTCCGCATGCTGGACCCTGCCGTACCGATCGGACTACCGCCTCAGCCACGTCGCCGGCGAGTGGAGCGCGGAGTTCCAGCTGCAGCGGGGGCGGCTGGTGCGCGGCGAGACGGTGCTCACGAGCCGTCGGGGCGCGACGCGACACCAGGTGAACCCGTGGGTCACCCTCGACCCGGGCGACGCGACCGAGGAGCACGGCGAGGTGTGGAGCGCGGCGCTCGCCTGGAGCGGCAGCTTCCGCATCACGGCACGCCGCACGCTCGGCGACCACGTCGCGGTGACCGGTGGCGCCGACCAGGACGGCGCGCGATGGACGCTGCGCCCCGGCGAGCGGCACGACACCCCCGTCTTCGCGGGCCTCTACGCCGCGGGCGGGTTCGGCGCCGCGAGCCGCCAGTGGCATCGGTACGCGCGAGAGCACGTGCTCCCCTCGCCGGACGAGCTGCGGCCGGTGCTCTACAACGGGTGGGAGGGCACCGGGTTCGACGTCAACGAGGCGAACCAGATGGAGCTGGCCGGCATCGCGGCGACGCTCGGCGCCGAACTGTTCGTGATGGACGACGGCTGGTTCGGCGGCCGCGTCAACGAGCACGCCGGCCTGGGCGACTGGTGGCCCAACCCGGAGCGGTTCCCGAAGGGCCTCACCCCGCTGATCGAGGAGGTGCACCGGCTCGGGATGAGGTTCGGGCTGTGGGTTGAGCCGGAGATGGTGAACCCCGACTCCGACCTTTACCGCCGGCGTCCCGACTGGGTGCTGCACATGGCGAACCGGACCCGGACCGAGCAACGCAGCCAACTCGTGCTGAACATGGCCCGCGCGGACGTGGCAGCCTGGGCGTACGAGTGGCTCGACCGCCTGCTGCGTGAGAACGCCATCGACTTCCTGAAATGGGACATGAACCGGGCGTTCACCGAGGCGGGCTGGCCGGCCGGAGACGACCCCGGGCGACTGTGGGTGGACTACACCCGGAACGTGTACGACATCCTCGATCGGCTCCGCGCCGCGCATCCGGTCGTACGCATCGAGAGCTGCGCCAGCGGCGGCGGCCGCGCCGACCACGGGGTACTGCGCCGCACGGACCAGGTGTGGACGTCGGACAACACCGATCCGGTGGACCGGATCGCCATCCAGCACGGGTTCGGCCAGGTCTACCCGGCGATCGTGATGGGCGCCTGGGCGAGCGACAGCCCGAACCCGGTGAACGGCCGAGAGACGCCGCTCCGGTTCCGGTTCCATGTCGCGATGGCGGGGGCGTTGGGCATCAGCGGGAACCTGAGCGAGTGGTCCACGTCGGATCGGGCCGAGGCGGCTCGGCTGATCGCGGCGTACAAGCGGATCCGGCCCGTCGTCCAGCATGGACAGTTGTACCGACTGGCAACCGGCCAGACCACGGTTGTCGAGTACGTCTCCGAGGGCGCCTCGGAGGTGGCCCTGCTCGCGTGGCGCCCAGCCCGCCGGCACGGCGAGCCAACCGGGCCCCTCCGCCTACGCGGCCTCGACCCCGGCGCAGCCTATGTAGACGGCGGGGGTGGCGAGCACCGCGCGGCCGTCCTCATGAACCACGGCCTTGAGCTGGACCTGCCGGCGGGCGACCACGCGAGCGCCCTGGTCCAGCTGCACCGGAGGTATTGACAAGCGGTCACTAACTCTGCTGGCCTGCCACCAGTGCCGGCCACCCGCCGGCCCAGCCGAAAGGCAGGTACAGATGAGGAAGCCAACCTACGCGCTCGCGCTGGTGGCGGCGCTCGTGCTCATCGTGGGTACCGCCAGCCAGGTCGCCGCGCGACCGACGCTGCCCGAGGGCGGCATGGCCACGAAACGATCGGTGGATGCGGACGTCGCCGGCTTCGACCGGCAGCACGGCCCGTTCTCCCAGCTGGAGTGCGTCGTCACGGCCGGTGGCGCGCCGAACGTCAGGCTCGACTGCGACGACCCGTTCCCGAACAACGAGCCCGACATCGAGGTGAACCCCGCCGACCCGCTTCACATGATCGCGAGCTCGAACGACTACGGCACATGCTGTGACCAGTTCTACACGACGTTCGACGGCGGCCAGACGTGGCAGACCGGGAACATGTCGCGGGAGAACCCGGGCGTGACCGGGAGCGACCCGGTCACGGTCTTCGACCGCCGGCACGGCGTCGCGATCCACTCGTCGCTGAACTACAACCTCGAGCACGCCGCCGGCACGCAGGCGTGCGACGGCGACCTCGTCGTGTCCATCTCGCGCGATGGCGGCCTGACCTGGGAGCGGCCGGTGGTCGTCGACGACGGAATCGGCTGCGACCTGAGCAAGACCCAGCTGTTCAACGACAAGGAGTGGATCGTCACCGACAACAACCCGGCCTCGCGGTTCTACGGTCGGACGTACATCACGTGGTCGAAGTTCGAGTCGCACGGCGGCGTGTACGCCTCGTCGGCGATCTTCGAGTCGCACAGCGATGACGGCGGCGCCACCTGGTCGACCCCGCACGCGATCTCGGGCGCCAACGCCGCTCTCTGCACGTTCCAGGTGGCCGGCCCGGCCGGCGTGTGCGACGAGAACCAGTTCTCGGTGCCGACCATCGCCCCGGATGGGACGGTGTACGTCGCGTTCGAGAACGAGCAGAACGAGGCCCTGTGGGAGGCGCCCGGCAGGTTCGACGACCAGTACCTCCTCGTCCGCTCCGCGGACGGCGGCGCATCCTGGACCGCGCCGAGCTTCGTCGTCGGGCTCGAGGATGGCACGAACGACTATCCGATCAACGTCAACGGCCGGCAGACCCTGACCGGCTACCAGCTTCGGGTCAACTCTGCGGGCAACATCGTGGCCGCCCCGAACGGAACGCTCTACCTGGTATTCGGCGACAACCGCAACGGCGTACACGACTCCGCGACGCCGGTGACGAACATCGACGTCTTCCTGATGTCGTCGACGAATGGCGGAACGACCTGGAGCGGCCCGGCCCGGGTTGACGCCGGCGCCGGCGACCAATGGTTCCCGTGGGTCGAGGTCGACCCGACCACCGGTGCCGTCGGAGTCCTCTACCACGACCGCGGGGGCGCCAACGGGCCCACCTACACCACGGCCCTTGCCGAGGGCAGCCCGGGTGCGCTCGCCAAGACAACGGTCAGCACGGCGGCGTCGCACCCGACCGACTCGCTGTTCTTCCGGGCGAACGTCACAGGGTGCGTCGACTGCGCGACGTTCCACGGTGACTACATCGGCCTCGCGTACGGCAGCGACGGGGTCGCGAACATGACCTGGACCGACATGCGGGACTTCGATGCCGCGGCGTCGGGGTACCGCCAGTTCATCTACTTCGCCCGCCAGTAGGTGGGTTCGCGCGGTGGGCCGGCACGCGCCGGCCCACCGCAACGCATCCGGGTGAGGCCCACGGTCCGCAGCAACGCCAGCCGGCCTCGTCGAGCGCCGGGTCAGGGCGGCGCCGACGCCGCCGGACGCGCCCGCGATCAGAGCCCTAAAGCAACGGCGCGTTGCAATAGAGTGGGACGCGTGACACAGGACATACGGACGGAGCCGGCGGCGCGGCGACCCGGCGGCCGGAGCGCCCGAGTCCGGGGCGCGGTGCTCGATACGACGCTGCGGGAGCTGGCCGAGGTCGGCTATGCCGCGCTCAGTCTCGAGGCGATTGCGCAGCGCGCCGGCGTGAACAAGACAACGCTGTACCGCCGGTGGGGCAGCCGGGAGGGCCTGGTCCTCAACGCGATGCTGGAGCGGGGTCAGCGCGAGGTGCCGATCCCCGACACCGGTTCGTTGCGCGGGGACCTCGCCGCGTACGCGACGGAGATTGTCGTCGCCAGCCGGACGCCGGTCGTCGAGGCCACCATCCGGACGGTCGCCTCGGTCGGCGACCGCGAGCCGCGCATCGCCGACGCGAGCCGCGGCTTCTGGCGTACCCGCTTCGAGTTCGCTGGCGAGGTCGTGCGCCGGGCGATAGCCCGCGGCGAGGTCCCCCCGGATACCGACCCGAACCTGGTCGTGGAGACGGTCGTCGCGTCGGTCTACTTCCGCCTGCTGCTCAGCGGCGACGAGCTCGATGACGGGTACGTCGATCGGCTTGCCGCGTTCGTGGCCGCCGGTGCGAGCGCCGCCGGCGGTGCACAGCGATAGGCCTAGGTCTCAACCGTCTGTTTACCAGCCGTTGGCCCTATGGCCTGGACAAGCGACCCTTGGGCGCCCCTAATGAGGGGCACTTCCGTCGGGAGCGTGTCACTGTTGGGGGCGGGAGACCTCATCCATCTGCTTTCTCGAGGCCACGACGGCCATCAGCCGCGGGGCCAACGGGGGGCCCAAGCTACGGAGAATGCCGTGGATGACCCCGACGTCCTTACCAACGCCACCCCGCTCACGGAGGGCACGGCCTTCGCCTACGTCGCCGCCGCCGGCTTCCGCGTTGGCCCGGTGGGTCGCGTCGGCGTGGAGCTCGAATATCACGTCCGCGACCCTGCCGCGCCCGCCGACAGACCCGCTATCGACCGGTTGCACGGAGCCGTCGCGCACCTCCCCGATCCGCTCCCCGGCGGCGGCCAGATCACGATCGAACCCGGCGGCCAGCTCGAGCTCTCCTCGGCGGTCGGCGCCTCGCTGCAGGACTGCGTGGACGCCGTCGCCGCCGATCTCACGATGGTTCGGGGGGCTCTGGCCGCCGACGGCCTCCTGCTGGACGGTGCGGGCCTCGACGACCACCGCCCGCCGCGGCTGATCAGCGACCACCCGCGATACCGGGCGCTCGCGGCATACCACGACCGGTCCGGTCGGAAGGGGCGCGAGGTGATGTGCAACTCCGCGTCCGTGCAGGTGTGCCTCGACGCGGGGGACGAGTCGGACGGCTGGGGTGGCTACCACCGCCGGTGGTGGCTCGCCGACGCGATCGGACCGGTGCTGCTCGCGGCGTTCGCCAACTCGCCTCGCGTGACCCGGGTCGGCTCGCGCTGGGCCTCGTACCGGCAGGCGCTGCGGTTTGGTACCGATCCGAGCCGTACGCGCGCGCCGCGGCGCACTCGCGAACCGCGTACCGCCTGGGCGCGCTACGCGCTCGCCGCGAAGGTGGCGCTGATCGCGGAGCCGGAACCGCTGTCCTGGCTGGTCCCGCACGGCCTGACCATGCGCGACTGGCTGCGTGGCCACGGCCCGCGCCCGGCGACGTTGGAGGATCTGACGCGGCACCTCGGGACGCTGGTGCCGCCGATCCGGCCACGCGGGTACCTCGAGTTCCGCATGATTGACCAGCAGCCGGGTGACGGGTGGGTGGTGCCGGTCGCGGTGGCCAGTGCGCTCCTCGACGACCCGATCGCCGCGGACGCGGCGGCCGCGGCGACCGAGCACCTGCGCTCGCCGTTACGTCGGCACCGGGACTGGATCGCCGCCGCGCGCGCCGGTCTCGCCGATCCTTCGTTGGCGGCCGCCGCACGCGCGTGCTTCGACGCGGCGCTGTCAGGGCTCGTCCGGCAAGGCGCCGCGGCGCACGTGCGTTCCGCGGTCGAGACGTTCATCGAGCGGTACGTAGAGCCGGGGCGCTGCCCCGCGGACGACGGACCGTCCGCGTTGCCCGTCGGCGCGCTCGCGCCGGCCCGCTAGGGCGCGATCCGTCACCCACGGACGCGCGGAAATTTTCGCGGCGCGGACGGCCGACCTGCGCGTGGCTTACGCGGGTTCCCGTGGTAGCGAATCGCTTATTTCATAAGCCATTCCGTGATCCGCGGGCGAGCCGGCCACTCGTGGGCGTTTGTCGGTGGGTTAGGTCTACTGTGGAATTCCTTCCGACTTTTTGCGTGTTTCGGTGGCGGATGTTCCATTGGCGGTGCACAGTGATGTCATGAGCACCAGCGGAAGTGGCACGCGGTACTACTGGTGCGTGCGACACCACAGGGTCGAGACCGATAAGACTGCGTGCCGCGCGGCCGACCGGCTCGGACCATACGACTCCGCGGCCGAGGCCGAAGGCGCGCTCGAACGGGTGCGCGCGCGCAACGAGGTCTTGGACGAGGAGGACGCCCGCTGGACGGGAAAGGAGCCGTAGGCGCGTGGCGCCCACGACGACTCCACACGGTCTCCACAAGGAGACAGGAATCCGCAAGGAGGAGAACACGATGGCCGTAGCGAAGAAGGCCACGACCCGCCCGGCCGCCAAACGCGCGGCCGCGAAGAAGACAGTCAGCGCCTCGGCCGCGAAGAAGACGGCGAAGAAGACGACCGCCAAGCGGACCACGTCGGCGAAGAAGACGACGCCGAGGAAGACGACCGCCAAGAAGGCACCCGCGAAGAAGACGACCGCCAAGCGGACGACGGCCAAGAAGACCACGGCGGCGCGCAAGACGGCCACCAAGCGGACCACAACGGCGGCGGCGAAGAAGACGACCGCCAAGAAGGCACCCGCGAAGAAGACGACGGCCAAGAAGACGACCGCCAAGAAGACGACGGCCAAGAAGACCACGGCGAAGAAGGCGCCGGCCAGGAAGACCGCCGCCAAGAGCACCGGTACGGCGGCCCGCAAGGCAACGAGCTGACCCGCCTGGCCGACCAGACGCGCCGGCGCTATGAATGACGCGTGGTGACCCGACGCGTCCGAGCGCTCCGCGTGGACTTCAGTGACCTGCGCCGCGAGTTGGAGCTGCCCACGCAGTTTCCACTCGCGGCGCAGCGCGAGGCGGACGAGGCGGTCGCCGTCCCCGATCCTGATCCGAGCTGGGTCGGCGGGCCACGCGCAGACCACACGGACGTCCCGTTCGTCACGGTCGACCCGGCCGAGTCGCGCGACCTCGACCAAGCG
The DNA here is from genome assembly GCA_036506795.1 of Micromonosporaceae bacterium. GTDB lineage: Bacteria > Actinomycetota > Actinomycetes > Mycobacteriales > Micromonosporaceae > DASXRC01. Next base: position 15,205 of record DASXRC010000251.1, on the reverse strand, counting down.
GTCTGCCTCTCGCGGCTGCCCCGCCGTGGTTACCGGGTGCGCTACGCGATAGCGGACGTCGCCGCGCACGTCCGACCCGGCGGAGCGCTCGAGGCCGAGACGTGGCGCCGCGGGGTGACCGTCTACCTGCCCGACGCCAAGGTGCCGCTGCATCCCGAGTCGCTCAGCGAGGGCACCGCGAGCCTGCTGCCGGACGTCGACCGGGCCGCCGTCGTCTGGACCATCGACCTGGACGCCGACGGCGCGACCACCGCCGCCTCGCTGGAGCGGGCGGTGGTGCGCAGTCGCGCCAAGCTCGACTACGTCGGTGTCCAGCGTGACGTCGACGCCGGCACCGCGGCCGATCCGATCGCGCTGTTGCCCGACATCGGCCGGCTGCTCCTCGAGCGCGGCCTCGCCCGGGGAGCCATCAACCTGCCCATGCCGGAGCAGGAGATCGAGCGGTCGACCGAGGGCCGCGACGGCGGATGGCGGCTCGTGCTGCGCGCGCCAGCGCCGGTCGAGGAGTACAACGCGCAGATCTCGCTGCTCACCGGCATGACGGCCGCCGACATCATGCTGCGCGGTGGGCTCGGGCTGCTCCGCACGATGCCGGCCGCCGCGCCCCCGGCGGTGGAACGGCTGCGCGCGGCCGCGAGAGCACTGGGCATCGACTGGCCGGATGGCGTGTCGGTCGGTCGGGTCCTGGCGTCCCTGGACCCGGCCCAGCCGCGGGCCACCGCCTTCCTCGACCAGGCGGCCGAGCTGATGCGCGGGGCGGGCTACACGGCGTTCGACGGGCCCACGCCGGCAGACCCGGCGCACGGCGCCGTCGCGGCCCCGTACGCACACGTCACCGCCCCGCTGCGGCGGCTGGCCGACCGGTACGCCACGGAGGTCTGCCTCGCGCTGCACGGCGGACGGGCGGTGCCGAGTTGGGCGCGGGATGCCCTGACCCGGCTGCCCGACGTGATGGTGACGGCCGACCGGGTCTCCTCGACGGCCGAGCGTGGCGCGATCGACGAGATCGAGGCGGTGCTGCTCGCGAACCGGGTCGGCGAGCACTTCGATGCCGCGGTGGTGGACGTGGACCCGCCACCGAAGGCGCCGGACGAGCACCGGCAGCCCGGTGGATCGATCGCGCTGGACCACCCGCCGGTGCGGGCGCGTTGTGAGGGCGAGCTGCCCCTCGGCGAGCGGATCCGGGTCCGGCTGGTCAGCGCCGACCCGAAGCAGCGCAAGGTGCTCTTCTGCCGGGCATGAGCGCGCCGCACCGCGTCGTCTCCCTCGTGCCGTCGCTGACCGAGGCGGTCGCCGTCACGGCGCCCGGGCTGCTGGTCGGCGCGACCGACTACTGCACCCACCCGGCCGAACTGGACCTGCCGCGGGTCGGCGGAAGCAAGTACCCGTCGGTCGAGCGGGTGCTCGCGCTGCGGCCCGACCTCGTACTCGCCAACGTCGAGGAGAACCGGCGGTCGGACGTGGAGGCGCTGCGCGCCGCGGGCGTACCGGTGCTCGTCACCTATCCGCGCACGCTCGACGGCGCGTTCGCGGAGCTGGCGGCGATGTTCGACGCTCTGGGCGTACCGGCGCCGCTGTGGCTGGACCGGGCGCGGGCCGCCTGGGAGGCACCGCTGCCCGAGTCGATGCGGCGCGCGGTCATCCCGGTCTGGCGGCGGCCGTGGGTCGTGCTCGGACCGGACACGTTCGCTGGGGATCTGCTGCGGCGGCTCGGGGTCGCGAACCTGTACGACGACGCGGCCGAGCGGTACCCGCGGCCACCGCTCGACGAGATCCGGGCCCGCGCGCCGGAGCTCGTGGTGCTGCCCGACGAGCCGTACGCATTCCACGCCGGCGATGGACCGGAGGCGTTCCCGGGCGTGCACTGTGCGCTGGTCTCCGGCCGTCACCTCACTTGGTACGGCCCGTCGCTCATCGATGCGCGAGCGGTGCTCACGAGCCAGCTAAGGGTCGCGCGCTAGCGGAATGTGTGTTCGGCGGTCGGGAAGGCGCCGTCGCGAACCTCGTCCGCGTACCGCCGCGTGGCGTCGGCGAGCACGCCGGCCAGGTCCGCGTACCGCTTGACGAACCGCGGCGCCTTGCCGGTGCGGAGCCCGGCCATGTCCTGCCAGACCAGCACCTGGGCGTCCGTGTCGGGCCCGGCGCCGATGCCGATCGTCGGGATCGCCAGCTCGTGCGTGACCCGCTTGGCCACGTCGCCGGGCACCATCTCGAGGACCACCGAGAACGCGCCGGCCTCGGCGATCGCGTGCGCATCGGCGAGCACGTCCTCGCCAGCGTCGCCGCGCCCCTGGACCCGGTAGCCCCCGATCGCGTGCTCGCTCTGCGGGGTGAACCCGATGTGCGCCATCAGCGGGATCCCGGCGCGGGTGATGGCCTCGATCTGCGGCACACACCGCCGGCCGCCCTCCAGCTTGACGGCGTGGCAGCCGCCCTCCTTCATGAAGCGCACGGCCGTGCGCAGGGCCTGGGCGGGACCCTCCTCATACGAGCCGAACGGCAGGTCGCCGACCACGAGCGTTCGGCGGGTCGCACGCACGACCGCCCGCACCAGGGGGAGGAGGTCGTCGACGGTGACCGGGATGGTGGTCTCGAAGCCGTAGACGTTGTTGGCGGCGGAGTCGCCGACGAGCAACACCGGGATGCCGGTCTCGTCGAAGATGGCGGCGGTGTACTGGTCGTACGAGGTGAGCATCGCCCACTTCTCGCCGCGCTCCTTGGCGGCCAGTAGGTCGCGGGTGCGTACGCGACGGGTGGCGGGGCCGCCGTACAGGGACGGCACCTCGGCCGGTTGGGACATCGCTGTCTCCTCTCGTCCTCGAGGCCGCGTTCGCGGTCCCCGGGTCGAGCCGATCGTCCCACCCGTCCGGCGCACGCCGGCAGGGATCAGTGGAAGATCTCACACGCCGCGTTCGCGCCAGCGGTTGGTGATCGGCAGCCGGCGATCCCGGCCGAACGCCTTGATGGAGATCTTCGTGCCGGGCGCCGACTGGCGGCGCTTGTACTCCGAGGCGTCGACCATCCGGACCACCCGGTCGACGACGGCCGGGTCGTGGCCGGCGGCGATGAGTCCGTCGCGCCCCAGGTCGCCGTCGACGTAGCCGGACAGTATGGCGTCGAGCACCTCGTACGCAGGCAGGGAGTCGGTGTCCAGCTGCCCCGGGCGCAGCTCGGCGCTGGGCGCCTTGGTGATCGAGTTCTCCGGGATCGGCGGGACGTCGCCGCGCCGTTCGGCGTCGGCGTTGCGCCACCGGGCGAGCCGCCACACCATCGTCTTCGGTACGTCCTTCAGTGGGTTGAAGCCACCCACCGAGTCGCCGTACAGAGTGGAGTAGCCGACCGCAAGCTCGCTCTTGTTGCCGGTGGTCAGCACGAGGTGACCCTCCTGGTTGGACAGTGCCATGAGGATGACGCCGCGCACCCGTGCCTGGAGGTTCTCCACGGCGAGCCCGGACAGCAGCATGTTGGACAGGAACGCGTCGACCATGGGCTGGATCGGCTCGACCCGGTAGTCCAGCCCGGTGCGCTTGGCGAGGTCGGCCGAGTCGTCACGGGAGTGCTCGGAGGAGTGCTGGCTCGGCATCGAGACGCCGACCACACTGGACGGTCCGAGCGCGTCGACCGCGATCGTAGCCGCGACGCTGGAGTCGATGCCACCGGAGAGACCGAGCGTCACCGACCGGAAGCCGTTCTTGCGGACGTAGTCGCGCAGGCCGAGCACGAGGGCCTGCCACACCTCGGCCTCGTCGGTGATCCGGTCCGCGATGGCACCGTCGGCGGGCTCGCCGCTCGGGGCGGGGCGCAGCGCGCCGGTGAGGGTGGTGCGGACGATGCGCACGTCGTCGGCGGCCGCCGGCACGTGGGCCGGTGCCGCCGCGCCTGCGGACCCGGCCGCCGGCAGCTCCAGGTCGTGGACGAGCAGGTGCTCGGCGAACTGCGGTGCGCGGGCGAGCAGGGCGCCGTCGGCCGCGACGATCATGGAGTCCCCATCGAATACCAGCTCGTCCTGCCCGCCGACCATGTTCACGTACGCCACTGCCGCGCCGGCCTCGGCGCCCCGACGCCGCAGGAGGGGCAGCCGCAGGTCGTCCTTGTCCAGCTCGTACGGCGAGCCGTTGATGTTGACAACGAGCGCCACGCCCGCCCGCCGCGCGACCGTGAACGGCCCACCGGCCTGCCAGAGGTCCTCGCACACGGTCAACGCGACGTCGATGTCCCCGAGGCGGACGACCGCCAGCTCCCACCCGGGCACGAAGTACCGGTCCTCGTCGAAGACACCGTAGTTAGGCAGGTGGTGCTTGTAGTACCGGATCGCGACCCGGCCGGCGTGCAGAAGCGCGAGCGCGTCGCGGGGCCCGCGGTCGGGCGCGGCGTCGGCGTTGAGGCGGGCCGGTCCGTCCGCGTCGAGGTATCCGACGGCGACCGCCAGCTCGCCGAGGCCGTCCGCGGCGAGGTCACGGGCCAGCCGATCCAGCTCGGCCCGGGACGCGGCGACGAAGGACTCGCGGAATACCAGGTCCTCCACGGGGTACCCGGTGAGCATCATCTCGGGGAACGCCACGAGCTGGGCGCCGGCGGTGGCCGCGGCGCCGCTCCACTCCCGGACGAGCGCCGCGTTGCCGGCGAGGTCGCCGACCGTGGGGTTCACCTGGGCCAGGGCGATACGCAACGTGGGCATACACCCATCTTCCCTCAGGTCGCTGGCCGCGGCCGGCGGACGGGACCTGGGCCCGCGTGGCGCCGGGTCGGGGGCGTAACGTCGCCGTAACCGGCCCGGGGGAGACTTGACCGCGAGGCTGCGCCGCCGATCCGGCCGGAGGGTGGGCAGCCGGTGAGGGGTTGAGAGTGGACCGACAGCAGGAGTTCGTGCTTCGCACCCTCGAGGAGCGCGACATCCGCTTCGTGCGGTTGTGGTTCACCGACGTGCTGGGCACGCTCAAGAGCGTCTCGGTGGCGCCGGCGGAGCTGGAGGCGGCGTTCGAGGAGGGCATCGGCTTCGACGGCTCGGCGATCGAGGGTTTCGCGCGGGTCTTCGAGTCCGACATGATCGCCATGCCGGACCCGACGACGTTCCAGGTCTTCCCGTTTGAGGGCGGGGCCAGCGGCGAGAGCGCGCGGATGTTCTGCGACATCCTGCTGCCCGACGGCACCCCATCCTGGGCGGACCCGCGGCACGTGCTGCGCCGGGCGCTGTCCCGGGCGGCCGAGAAGGGCTTCACGTTCTACACCCACCCGGAGATCGAGTTCTTCCTGCTGGAGGACTCGCCGTTCGACGGGTCGGTGCCGGTGCCGGTCGATGCGGGCGGCTACTTCGACCACACGACCCACGCGGTCGCGCGGGACTTCCGTCGGCAGGCCGTGCTCGCGATGGAGCGGATTGGCATCTCGGTCGAGTTCAGCCACCACGAGGTCGCCCCGGGCCAGCAGGAGATCGACCTGCGGTACGCCGACGCGCTGACCACCGCCGACAACATCATGACGTTTCGGCACGTGGTCAAGGAGGTCGCGCTCTCGCAGGCCGTCCACGCGACGTTCATGCCCAAGCCGTTCACCGACCAGCCGGGCAGCGGCATGCACACCCACCTGTCGCTGTTCGAGGGTGAGCGCAACGCGTTCCACGACCCGCAGGACCCGATGAAACTGTCCAAGGTCGCGAAGGCGTTCATCGCGGGCGTGCTCGCCCACGCGCGGGAGTTCACCGCGGTGACCAACCAGTGGGTGAACTCCTACAAGCGGCTGTTTCCACAAGCGTTGCCCGACCGGATTACCGAGGCTCCCGCGTACGTCTGCTGGGGGCACCTCAACCGGTCCGCGCTCGTGCGGGTGCCCGCGTACGGCAAGCCGAACTCGGCCCGGGTGGAGGTGCGCTCGCTGGACCCGGCCTGCAACCCGTATCTGGCGTTCGCGGTTATGCTCGGCGCCGGGCTGAAGGGCATCGAGCAGGGGTACGAGCTGCCGGCGGAGGCCGAGGACGACGTGTGGTCGCTGTCCCAGGCGGAACGCAAGGCGATGGGGTACGAGACGCTGCCGGAGAACCTCGCCGAGGCGATCGACGTGATGTCCGGTTCCGAGCTGGTGGCCGAGGTGCTCGGCGAGCACGTGTTCGACTTCTTCCTGCGCAACAAGCGCACGGAGTGGGAGGAGTACCGGCGCGAGGTCACGCCGTACGAGCGCCAGCGCTACCTCGGGGCACTCTGACCGCGGGTCAGCGCACCGCGGGTTCTACCGTCAGCGTTCCCACGTCGGCTTCCAGGACCGCGGGCACGCCGACCGGCACCGTGACCTGGCCGACGCCGTGCCCGATCGGTAGACCGCCGAGCACCGGTACGCCCAGGGCGCTCAGCCGCTCGGCGAGCACGGTGGCCACCGGGACCTCCCACGCGTCCGAGCAGTTGATGAACTGCCCGACCGCGACGCCGGCCACGCCGGCCAGCACTCCCGTGCGGCGCAGGTGGGTAAGCATCCGGTCGACCTTGTACGGCGGCTCATCCACGTCCTCGATCAGCAGGATGGCTCCGGTCAGGTCCGGCATGTCGGCCGTGCCGATGGAGGAGGCGAGCAGGGAGAGGTTGCCGCCGAGCAGGGTGCCGGTGGCCGTGCCGGGCACGCGGACCACCGCGGTCTCCTCCGCCTCGTCCCGTTTGACCGTTACCGGTGAGGTCGTGGTCAGCGCCGAACGCAGCGACTCCGCGGACGCGGCCGGCGTCCGCTCGTCCAGCCACGCCGCGCCCGGCCCGTGAACCGTTGCCAGCCGGGCGCCCCGCCACAGCGCGAGCTGCAGGGCGGTGATGTCGGAGAAGCCCACGACCACCTTCGGGTCCCGCCGCACCGCCGCCAGGTCCACGGCGTCGACCACCCGCTGGACGCCGTACCCGCCGCGGGTGCACAGGACGCCGCGTACGGCCGGGTCGGAGAACGCGGCGTTCAGGTCGGCCGCCCGGAGAGCGTCGCCGCCGGCCAGGTAGCCCTCCTGGGCGTACGCGTGCGGAGCCAGCGTGACCCCCAGCCCCCAGCCGGTCAGCAGCTCGACGCCGCGGGCCACCCGCTCCGGCCGGGTCGGCCCGGACGGCGAGACGAGCATCACGCTGTCGCCGGGCCGGAGAGCGGGCGGCCGCACGGGAGTCATGGCCGCCCAGCGTAGCGGCTAGCCTCGGGGCGTGAGCACAGCGCTGGTGATCGAGAACGACCCGACCGACGACGCCCGCCGGCTGGGGGAGTGGCTGACCGAGGCGGGGCTCCGGCTGGCGGTCGTCCGCCCGTACGCCTGCGAGCCCCTCCCGGAGACCCTCGATGGGCACGCCGCGCTGGTCGTCCTCGGTGGCGAGCAGAACGCGTACCCGGACCGCGACGGCACGCCGGGCGCGCCCTGGTTTCCGGCGCTGGAGCGCCTGCTCCGGCTGGCGGTGCGGAACCGGGTGGCCACGTTAGGCGTCTGCCTCGGTGGCCAGCTGCTCGCCACCGCGCACGGCGGCGCGGTGGAGCGCAGCCCCTCCGGTCCCGAGATCGGCCCGGGACTCGTTGGCAAGCGCGATGCGGCCGAGCGGGACCCGCTGTTCGCCCGGGTGCCGCTCGCGCCGGACGTGCTGCAGTGGCACCAGGACGAGATCACCGAGCTGCCGCTTGGCGCGGTTCTGCTGGCCGCGTCCACCCGCTACCCGCACCAGGCGTTCCGGCTCGGCGACCGGGCGTGGGGCCTCCAGTTCCACATCGAGTGCGACACCACGATGATCGCAGACTGGGTGTCCATGGGCACCGACGCGGAGTACGACGGCGAGGCGCTGATCGCGGCGTGCGACGCGATCATGGTGGACCTCGAAGAGGTCTGGCAGCCCTTCGCGTACCGCTTCGCGAAGCTCGCCCTCGGCGAGCCGACACCGGGCGTCCCGGGCGTTCCCGGCGACGCCGGCGGCGTCCGACGGTCGCTGCCGCTGCTCGGCCAGTAGGGTCACCGCGAGGAGCGGTGATGAGCAGACCGACGAGCGCGCGCGGCCGGCTGGCCCGGTACGGGTTCGGTGCGCCGGGTGGCGACGGCGGCGCGCGGGCAGCCGAGCTGATCGGACCTGCCGGGCTCGGTCTGTGGGACGAGACGACGCAGCAGCCGGTCGACGAAGCGGCCGATGACCTGCTCGCAGCGCTGGGCCGCGCCGCCGATCCGGACCTGGCCCTGCGCCAGCTGCACCGGATCGTCGAGGCGGAGCGACGGGTGGGTTCGGCCGCGACGCCGCTGCTCGACGCCCTGCGCAACGACGCGTCGCTGCGCCGCCGGCTGGTGGCTGTGCTCGGCGCCTCAGCGGCGCTCGGCGACCACCTGGTCGCGCAGCCGGACCAGTGGACCGCGCTCGTCGCCGCCGATCAACCGACGATCATGGCGCTTCCGTCCGACACGCCCGGCGAGTCCGGCGGAAATGCCATGATCAACCGGGTGGAGACCACCGGCGCCGCGGGGGTCGGCGCGCTCCGCACCGCGTACCGCGGCGCGTTGCTGCGGATCGCGGCGGCCGACCTGACCGGTGGCCGCACCCTGGAGCAGACGATGGCCGCGCTGTCCGCGCTGGCGGACGCGACCCTGCGCGCCGCCCACCGGATGGCCGTGGCCGAGCTGCCGGAGGGGACCGGTGAGCCTCGGCTCGCCGTCGTGGCGCTCGGCAAGTGTGGCGGCAACGAGCTGAACTACGTGTCCGATGTGGACGCCATCTTCGTGGCGGCGACCGACGACGACCTGCCGGCCGGCACCGCGGTCGCCACCCGGCTGATCGAGGTGTGCGGGCAGGTGGCCTGGCCGGTCGACGCCACGCTGCGTCCGGAGGGCAGCCGCGGCCCGCTCGTCCGCACGCTCGCCAGCCACGTCGCGTACTACCGGCGGTGGGCCCGGACCTGGGAGTTCCAGGCGCTGCTCAAGGCGCGGCCGGCCGCCGGGGACACCGCGCTGGCCGACCGCTGGCTCGCCGACCTCGCGCCGCTGGTCTGGCACGCGGCGGAGCGGCCGGAGGCCGTCGAGGACGTCCGCGCCATGCGCCGACGCATCGTCGACAGCGTGCCGGCCCGCGAGCTGGACCGCGAGATCAAGCGGGGCCCCGGCGGGCTGCGGGACATCGAGTTCGCGGTGCAGCTGATGCAGCTGGTGCACGGGCGGGTCGACGAGTCGCTGCGCGCACCTGGCACGCTGCCGGCGCTGCGAGCGCTCGTCGCCGGCGGCTACGTCGGGCGCCAGGACGGCGAGACCCTGCTGCGTGGCTACCGGTTCCTGCGCCTCGTCGAGCACCGGTTGCAGCTGCAGTCGTTGCGCCGCACACACACCGTGCCCACGGACGTGGCCGCGCTGCGGTGGCTGGCACACGCCCTCGGCTACACCGGGTTGCCGGAACGGGACGCCGTCGAGGCGTTCCGCGCCGACTGGGTCGCACACGCGTCGGAGGTACGCCGGCTGCACGTGAAGCTGCTGTACCGTCCGCTGCTGGAGGCTGTCGCGAAGGTGCCGGCCGAGTCGCTGCGGCTGACCCCGCAGGCCGCCCGCAGCAGGCTCGAGGTTCTCGGCTTCGCCGACCCCGCCGGTGCGCTGCGGCACCTGGAGGCGCTCACCGGCGGCGTCTCCCGGACCGCCGCGATCCAGCGCACGCTGCTGCCGGTGCTGCTGGCGGAGTTCGCCGACGCGCCGGAGCCGGATCGCGGGCTCCTCGCGTACCGCCACGTCTCGGAGAAGCTCGGCTCCACGCCGTGGTACCTGCGGCTGCTGCGCGACGAGGGGCCGGTGGCGCTGCGGCTGGCCCGCGTGCTCGGGCTGTCCCGGTACGTCACCGACCTGCTCGCCCGCGACCCCGAGGCGCTCCGGCTGCTCGCCGACGACTCGGAGCTGACCCCGCCGCCGGCGGCCGTGTTGCGGGACGGGTTCGCCGCAGCCGCGTCGCGCCACCTCGACTCCGGCGACGGCGACCCGGCGGCCGGCATCGCCGCGGTCCGCGCCCTGCGCCGCCGGGAGCTGTTCCGGATCGCGAGCGCGGACTCGCTCAGCCGCGCGGGCACGCTCGCACCGGCGCGCCCGCTGGACGTCGCCGAGGTCGGCACGGCGCTGTCCGCGATCGCCGACGCCACGCTCGCCGCCGCGCTGCAGGTCGCCGCCGCGACGCAGGACGGCCTGCCCGGGCTGCGGTTCGCCATCATCGGGATGGGTCGGCTCGGCGGGTACGAGATGAGCTACCCGTCCGACGCCGACGTGCTGTTCGTGTACGACCCGCCGCCGGGCGTCGCCGAGGACGCGGCGAGCGCCGCCGCGCATGCCATCGCGGAGGAGCTGCGCCGGCTGCTCGGTGTGCCCGCGCCCGACCCGCCGCTCGGCGTCGACGCCGACCTGCGCCCCGAGGGCCGGCAGGGTCCCCTGGTGCGCAGCCTCGCCGCGTACGCCCAGTACTACGCGCGTTGGTCGAAGGTCTGGGAGAGACAGGCGCTGCTGCGCGCCCGGTTGGTCTGCGGCGACGAGGCGGTGGGCGCGGAGTTCCTCGCGATGGCCGACCGCGTGCGGTACCCGCTCGGCGGGCTCAGCCGCGAGCAGGTGGTGGAGATCCGGCGGATCAAGGCGCGGGTCGAGAGCGAGCGGCTGCCCCGCGGCGCCGACCCGCTCACGCACACCAAGCTCGGCCGGGGCGGGCTTGCCGACGTCGAATGGGCCGTCCAGCTGCTGCAGCTGCGCCACGGGCACGCCGTGCCTGAGCTGCGGAGCACGCGCACGCTGGAGGCCCTCGAAGCCGCCCGCGACACCGGCCTCGTGGATCCACCGGACGCCGCCGCGATGGCCGCCGCCTGGACGCTGGCGTCCCGGGTCCGCAACGCCCTGACGTTGGTACGCGGGCGAGCCAGCGACCAGCTGCCGCGGCACGGCGTCGAGCTGGCCGGCGTCGTGCGGCTCCTCGGCGCGGCGCCCGATCCCGGTGAGTTCCTGGACGGGTACCTGCGCACGGCCCGCCGGGGCCGGGCCGCGGTGGAGCGGGTCCTCGATGGCTGACCGCGACCGCCGCCGGCCGGTATGGGTCGCGGCGGCGGTGGCGGCGGCGCTCGCGGTGGCGTACCTGTTCGCCCCGCCGATGGGCACGGACCTGTCCGCGCAGGTGGCCCGCGCGGAGTTCTTCGCCGCGCACGGGACCCGCCCGATCGACTTTTCCTGGTACGCCGGTGTGAACCAGTACGGCTACAGCCTCTACACCGCCGCCCTGCAGGCCGCGTTGGGCGTGCGCGTGGTCGGCGCCGTCTCCGCCGTGGTCGCCGCGGTCGGGTTCGCGTACCTGCTGGTGCGCGTGGACGCCCGGCGGCCCGTGCTCGGTGCGGTGCTCGGCGCGGTCGTCGCGGTCGGGAACCTGGTGAGCGGCCGGACCACGTTCGCCGTCGGGCAGGCGCTCGGCACGCTCGCCCTCGTGGCCCTGGCCGCTCCCCGCCCGGCCCGACCCGTGCGGCTCGCGCTCGCCGCCGTGCTCGCCGCCCTGGCCACCTGGGCCAGCCCGGTGGCCGGCCTCTTCCTCGGCCTGATAGGTGTCGCGGTGCTGCTGGCCCTCGCTCCGCTCGGGCGGCTCGCACCCGCACCGTCGTGGCGCGACGCCCTGCCGGGCCTCGTTCTGTGTGTTGCCGCGGTCGTTGCCGTGACGCCGCTGGCCGTGGTGTTCGGGAACGGGGGGCGGCAGCCGTACTCCGCCGAGTCGATGCGGATCAACCTCGCGCTGGCCGTGGTCGTGTTCGTCGTCGTGCCCGGCCGGTATCGCGCCGTCCGCGCCGGCGCGGTGCTGACCGGGCTGCTGCTGATCGCGGCGTACTACCTGCCTAGCCCGATCGGCTCCAACGCGATCCGGCTTCCGTTGCTGTACGCGCTGCCGGTGACCGCCGCGCTCGCCGAACTGTCCGGTGCGTGGCTGGCAGCGTTGCTCGCCGCGCTCCTCTGGTGGCAGCCGCCGGTGATGGTCGGCGACCTCACGCGGGTGGGGTCCCGCGAGACCCGGGCCGCGTTCTACCGGCCGCTGATCGAGGAGCTGGCCCGCCGCGGCCCCGTCGGGCGGGTCGAGGTGGTGCCGCTGCGTGACCACTGGGAGGCCCGGTACGTCGCGGCGACCGTGCCGCTCGCCCGCGGGTGGGAGCGCCAGGCCGACGTGGATCGCAACGCGCTGTTCTACTCCCGTACGCTCCGCGCCGACGCGTACGGCCGGTGGCTGCGCGACGGCGCCGTCGAGTACGTGGCGTACGCGCCGGACAGCGTGCCCGACATGTACGCCCGCCAGGAGGCGGCGCTGGTGGCGGGCGGCCTGCCGTACCTGCGGGAGGTGTGGCGGGACGCGACCTGGCGGCTGTACGCGGTCGCCGACCCGGCCCCACTCGTCGCCGCGCCCGGCAGGCTGGTCCGGTCCGGCGCGGCCTCGGTCACGTTCGACGTCCCATCGCCCGGCGACGTACTCATCCGGGTGCGCTACTCGCGGTGGCTGACACTGACCGGCGGCGGGTGTCCCGCACGAGGCCCGGACGGGTGGACGCTCGTACGGAACGCGGCACCCGGCCGTCACGAGCTGTCCAGCTCACTGTCGCCGGCGGGGTGCCGGGAGCCGACATGACGCCTGGCACCATGGTCGCCGTGCCCCGGTACCCGCTCATCCGATACACCGGCGTCGCCGGGGCGGTCCTGCTCGCCGTCACGGCGTTCCTCGGCGGGGCGCTGCCCACCATGCACGTGATGGTGACGCCCGTCTCGATCTGGCGTGGCGAGCACGGGCCGCTGATCATCCTCGGGTGGCTCGTCGGCACCGCGCTCATGACCGCCGCCTGGTGGGCGGCCCGCAACGGCGTGCCGAGCACCCGCTGGGCGTACCTGACCGCCGGCCTGTGGATGGTGCCGCTGCTCGTCGCGCCACCCCTGGGCAGCCGGGACGTCTACGCGTACGCCTGCCAGGGCGCCACCGTCGCGGCCGGGCAGGACCCCTACCGGCAGCCGGTCGCGGCGCTGCCCTGCCAATGGCTGGACTCGGTATCGCCGATCTGGCGGGACGTGCCGGCCCCGTACGGCCCGCTCTTCGTCATGCTCGCCGGTGGTCTCGTCGCCCTCGGCGGCTCGCTGGTGGTGACGGTCGTGTTGTTGCGGCTCGTGGCCGTCGTCGGGATCACCCTGATCGCGGTCGGCCTGCCGGCGCTGGCGCGCCACTGCGGAGTCCCGGCCTCCCGCGCGGTGTGGCTGGTCCTCGCCTGCCCGCTCGTCTGCGTCCACCTGGCATCCGGCGCGCACAACGACGCGCTGATGGTCGGGCTCCTCGTGTCCGGGCTCGCCCTCGTCACCGCGCGGCCGACGCGACCCGGGCTTCTCGTGGCGGGCGGCGCGCTGCTCGGGCTGGCCGTCTCGGTCAAGATAACGGCCGTCGTCGTCCTGCCGTTCGCCGCCGTGGCGGCGTCGACCGCGCCGTACCGGCCGCGCGAGCTGGCCCGCGACGGCGGCTGGGTGCTCGGTGCCGCGGTGGCCACCGCGGGGGCCGTGACGCTCGGATCCGGACTCGGCCTCGGCTGGCTCCATGGCGTGTCGCACAGCGGCGACGCGGTGGCGTGGACCTCGCCGCCCACGGCGGTCGGCATGACGATCCAGTACGCCGGCCGCGCGTTCGGGGAGCACCTGCACGCGCTGCCAGCCACCCGGGCCGTAGCCATCGCGGCCCTGGCCGTGGTGCTCCTGGTGCTGTGGTGGCGAGTGGTGCGCGACCCGGAGCGCAGCCCAGTGTTCGGCGCCGGCTTGGCGCTCGGCGCCGTCATCGCGCTATCGCCGGCGTTCCAACCGTGGTACGCCATCTGGCCGCTCGCGCTGCTCGCCGCCAGCGCACGGCGTACGACCTGGTTTCTCGTCCCGGCCGCGGCCGCCTGCTTCGTTGTGCTCGCCGACGGGACCGGGCTGGCCCGGTTCAGCAAGTTTCCCGGCGCTCTCGGCATGACGGCGCTGGTCGTCACCGTGGTCGTCCTCGCGGCGCGGCAAGCGTGGGTCGGCCGCGGATTTCGGATTGGCCCTCCCGATCGGGCCGACGCGGTGCGATCGTGACGGGATGACCGATCCGCTGCACGAACGAGCCGTGACGGGGCACGCCCTGCGGCAGGTCTACGAGGTTGCGGCCCCGTACCTAGACTCGCTGGCCGAGCGGCCCGTCCACGACCCGGCCACCGATGACCTGCTGGCCGAGCTCGACGGCGAGCTGCCGGAGTGGGGCGTGGGCACCGAACCGGCGGTGCTGCGGCTGCTTCGGGTGGGCACGGCCGCGGCCACCCATTCGGCGGGTCCGCGCTTCTTCCACTTCGTCATCGGCGGGGCTACCCCGGCGGCCCTGGCCGCGGACTGGACCGCCTCGTTGCTGGACCAGAACGCGTTCGTCCGGGCGTCGTCGGCGCTCGCGACCGAGCTGGAGACGATCGCGCTCCGCTGGCTGCGGGAGCTGTTCGGTCTGCCCGAGGAGTGGGGCGGCGCGTTGGTGGCCAGCGCGACGTTCGCGAACTTCACGGGGCTCGCCTGCGCCACCCACTGGTGGGCGGCCCGGCACGGCGTCGACGTCCGCGACGAGGGGCTGGCCGGCCTGCCGCGGATGCCGGTCCTCTCGGGCGGCTACGTGCACGCCAGCGCCCGCAAGGCGCTCCAGATGCTCGGCCACGGCCGCAACCAGGTCGAGGTGTACGCCAGGGACGCCGTCGGCCGGGTGGACCTCGCCGCGGTCGAGCGCAGGCTGGCGTCTCTCGCCGCGCCAGCCGTGCTGATCGGCAACGCCGGCGAGGTGAACGCCGGTGACTTCGACCCGCTCGGCGAGCTCGCGGAGCTCGCGTCGCGGTACGACGCGTGGCTGCACGTCGACGGGGCGTTCGGGATCTTCGCCGCGCTCTCGCCGCGCTCCGCTCACCTGGTGCGCGGGTTCGAGCGGGCCGACTCGATCGCGGCCGACGCGCACAAGTGGCTCAACGTGCCGTACGAGAGCGGGTTCGCGCTGATCCGGTCGCCGGACCGGCTGGGCGAGGCGTTCGGCATGCCGGGCGCCGCGTACCTGCCGGGGCCGGACGACCCGCGCGGCGGCTACGGCCTGCTGGGGCCGGAGTCGTCGCGGCGCGCGCGGGCGATGCCGATCTGGGCGTCGCTGGCGGCCTACGGCCGGGCCGGGTACCGCGCCATGGTCGAGCGGCACCTCGATGTGGCGCAGCACCTCGCCGCGCTGGTCGACGACGC
>DASXRC010000250.1:0-52029 GCA_036506795.1 Micromonosporaceae bacterium | reverse complement strand
GACCTGTCCCGGCTGACGACCGAGCAGCGCAATCAGGTGTACGCGGAGTTCGGCCCCGACAAGAACATGCAGCTGTACAACCGGGGCATCCGCCGCCGGCTCGCCACGATGCTGGGCAACGATCGTCGTCGCCTGGAGATGGCGTACTCCCTGCAGTTCACCCTGCGTGGTACGCCGGTTCTGCGTTACGGCGAAGAGATCGGCATGGGCGAGGACCTGTCGCAGGGGGGCCGCAAGGCGATCCGCACGCCCATGCAGTGGTCTTCCCTGCCGAACGGCGGCTTCACGAGCGCCGAGAAGCCGATCGCGCCGGTCGTCAGCGGCGGCGAGTACGGGTACGAGACCGTCAACGTCACCGCCCAGCGGCACGACCCCACGTCGTTGCTGGCGTGGTTCGAGCGGATGATCCGTACCCTGCGCGAGGCGCCCGAGGTGAGCGCGGGCAGCTGCCGGCACGTCGACGTGGCCCTGCCCCCCGGCGTGCTCGCGCACCGGGCAGACGCGGCATCCGGCACGATGTTGTTCCTGCACAATCTGTCCACCGAGCCCGCGAAGTGCGACCTGAGTTCGGTGTACCCCGAGGCCGATCACCCCACTGACGTACTCGCCGACCAGGAGTACGCCGACGTCGGCCGGCTGGATGCCCTGGATCTCGACGGCCACGGGTACCGCTGGATCCGGCTGCGGCGCACGCCGTACAGTTAGCCCGCTTGATCTTCCTAGCGGGAGGCACGGATGACGGGGCAGGTAGCGCGGGTTGCGATCGTCACCGGCGGCGCGCGAGGCATCGGCGCGGCCACGGCGACCCGGCTCGGCGCCGACGGCATGGCCGTCGCGGTGGTCGACCTCGACGAGGCCGCGTGCGCGAACACCGTCGACGAGATCACCCGCGCCGGCGGCCGGGCGATCGCGATCGGAGCGGACGTCTCGGACCGCGGCCAGGTCGAGAACGCCGTCGACCGGGTCGCCGCCGAGCTGGGTCCGCCCACCGTGCTGGTCAACAACGCCGGCATCACCCGCGACAACCTGCTGTTCAAGATGACCGACGCGGACTGGGACGGGGTCATTGCCGTCCACCTGCGTGGGGCGTTCCTGTGCAGCCAGGCCGCCCAGCGGCACATGGTCGAGCAGCGCTGGGGGCGGATCGTGAACCTGTCCAGCACGTCGGCGCTGGGCAACCGCGGCCAGGCCAACTACTCGGCCGCGAAGGCCGGCATGCAGGGCTTCACGAAGACGCTCGCGATCGAGCTGGGGCCGTTCGGGGTGACCGTGAATGCGGTCGCTCCCGGCTTCATCGTCACCGACATGACCGCGGCCACGGCGGAGCGCCTCGGCGTGGACTTCGAGAAGATGCAGGAGGCGGAGGCGGCGGCGATCCCGGTACGCCGCGTCGGCCGGCCAGACGATGTCGCGCAGACGGTCGCGTTCCTCGTCAGCGACGGCGCGTCGTTCGTCTCCGGGCAGGTCATCTATGTCGCCGGCGGCCCGCGCGCCTGACGCGATCGGCGCGAAACCCGCGGGAATCGGCCTAGGCGCTCAACTCCGTCAGAGTTGGGCCATTCCGGCGAGCGCCAGGCGGACGGCGTCCTCGGGTGTCTCCACACGGCTCACGCCCCCGACCGGCCGGCCGTCGGCGTCGGCCACACGCCAACCACCGAGGCTGACGACCGGCAGGCCGCGCCCGCGCGCCAGGGCCAACTCGGAGAGCGTGCCCCACGATCCGCCGATGACGATGACGGCATCGGCGGAGCGCACGATGATGGCGTTTCGCGCCTCGCCCATGTTCGTGACGACGGCTGCCGACAGGTCGCGGTTCGCGTCGACGCGATCGGCGCCGGGCAAAACGCCGATAACCAGGCCGCCACGGGCCCGCGCGCCGGCCGCCACGGCCGCCATGACCCCCGTCCCGCCGCCGCACACGACGACCGCGCCCGCGCCGGCGAGCAGGTCACCCACCCGCCGCGCCCGCCGCTCCTCTTCGGGGCTGGCCTCGCGCGGTCCGCACACCGCGACCTGCACCGCCATCCGACCCGCCGTCAGGCTACCGCCGGGCGGGCCGTCCGCCACAGCCAGTACAGGCCCAGCACCGGCAGCACGAGCGGCACGAAGCCGTACCCGCGCCCGTAGTACGACCACACGGTGTCGTCGGGGAAGACCGACCGGACCAGAACGCTCACGGTGCCGACGGTGAGCACGCCCACAAGCTCGACCGTGCAGCACACCACCGCGATCCTTCGACCAGCCCGTCCGCCGCGGGCGAGGCCGACGGTCGCGAGCACGTAAATGACGGCGGCGAGGGCCGACAACAGGTACGCGACGGGTGCGTCGCTGAACTTGGTGGCGATCTGCACTCCGGCCCGCGCGGTGGCGGAGAGTGCGAAGATCGCGTACACCGCGATGAGCACGCGACCGGGCCCGGCGTTGATGGCGCGGCCCTCCGCGACCTTGCCGCCGCTCTGCCGCCCGTCACCCACCCCACACCTGCCGCATCCGCACGATGACGACCGGGATGACGAGGCTCGCCAGCGCGACGATCGCGGATCCCCAGCGACTGCGCTCGATCAGGGCGAGCGCCGCACCGACCGGGAGCACGAGCAGCGACGCGATGAGGTAGCCAATGAACGTCGCCATCTCCTCGGCTCGCTCGCCGCTGGCCATCTTCACCACTGCGACCACCACCTGGACGACCAGCGCGAGTTCGATAAGGCCGAGACCGACGAGGTGGGTGCGTCCCACGGGCCGGTCCAGCGCGGTCGTGAGCAGGGCCCAGGCGGCCAGCACGAGCGACCCGATGACGATCCCGTTCGCGAGCCCGTCGGTCACCGGAGGATCGTAAACGCCAAGCCGGTCGCCTTGCGGGGCCGGGCAGACTGTAAACCATGTCGGTCGATGCGTCGATCGTCGTCGCCTGGTTCGTGCTGCTCGCCGCCGCGGTGGCGGTGGCGGTCCCGGCGGCGGTGGTCGCGCGACATCAGGCCCGGCGGCAGGGTCCGTCCGAACGCAGGACCCCGCCCCTCGACGAGGACGTCGGGGCGCTCGATACGCACGCGGCCGCGGTGGCCGCCCAGGCGGTGGCGGCAGAGGAGCGGGCCGCCTGGACGCGGGAGCGGCTCGCTCTGGCCGAGAACGAGCGAGACACGGCCTGGCAGGCGTCGGTGGCGGCCCAGCAGGCGTACCACGCGGCGCTGCACGCGGCGGCCGAGGGCCGACGGGCGGTAGCCGAGGCGCGGACCCGGGCGGCGGACGCCGGCGAAGAGCGCGATCGGATGGTGTCGCGGGCGGCGCTGGCCGCGTACCGCCGGGGCGACCTCACGCTGGATCAACTTCGGGAGGTGTACCGACGTACGTCCGGCTGGGACCCGGTGCAGGAGGCCCGCGAGCGTGAGGCCGAGCACCGTCGCGCGGCCGAGCGCGCCGCGCGCGAGGCCTACGAGCGAGCGGCGGCCGACGCGCGCCGGGCCGATCAGGCGGTACGCGTGGCGGAGGCGGCCGCCGACGCATTGATCGCCGAGGCGGCGACCGCGGCCGCCGAGGCGGAACTCGCGCGTGCCTCGTTGCCGCGGCGGCGGCGGACGAGGCGTACCAAATAATGGGGCATGCGGTTTGGACTGTTCGGCACCGGCTACTGGGCGGCGGAGACGCAGGCGGCGGCGTTGGCCGCACACCCGGACGCGGTGTTCGTCGGCGTCTGGGGTCGCGACCCGGCCAAGGCCGAAGCGCTCGCGCAGCGGTACGCCGTGCGCGCGTACCGCGACGTGGATGCCCTGATCGGCGACGTGGACGCCGTAGCGGTCGCGCTGCCGCCCGACGTGCAGGCGCCGCTCGCCGCGCGGGCCGCGGAGGCCGGCCGGCACCTGTTGCTGGACAAACCACTCGCACTGTCCATGGCGGACGCTCAGCGTGTTGTCGACGCGGTCGAACGGCGAGGGCTGGCGTCCGTCGTCTTCTTCACGAACCGGTTTTTCCCGAACGTCGACGCGTTCCTGCGCGAGGCCGTCGAAGCGGGCGGATGGCACGGCGGCCGGGCCACGATGCTCGGCTCCATATTCCACCCGGGTAGCCCGTACGGGGGCTCGACCTGGCGCCGGCGGTGGGGCGGGCTGTGGGACGTCGGACCGCACGCCCTGTCCGTACTGGTGCCGGTGCTCGGTCCCGTCGTGGAGGCGGCCGCCATGGATGCCCCCCACGACACCACGCAGGTGCTGCTGCGCCACGCCGCCGGCCCGGTCAGCGCGATGGTGCTCTCGCTGGACGCGCCGCCGAACGGCACCGTGTTCGAGTTCGCGTTCTTCGGCACCGGCGGCGTTGCGGCCGTGCCGAGCGGGGACGGCACGGTCGTGGAGGCGTTCGCCAGGGCGATCGGCGATGTCGTCCGGGTGGCGGGGGACGGCGCCACGATGCACCCGTGCGACGTGCGGTTTGGCCGGGATGTGGTCGCGACCCTTCAGGCGGCCGACCTCGCGCGGCGGGAGCGGCGCACGGTTCGAGTGACGCCGGGCCGGCCGGCCTAGCCGTGAGTGTCGTCCAGACGAATGGTCGCCGTCACGGTGGTGCCGGTTGACCCGGTCACCACATCGAGGCTGTCGGACAGCTGGCGCACGATCCACAGGCCGCGGCCGCCCGGCGCCCGCGGCGGCGCCTTCTGCATACCGACCGTTTCCGGCTCGGCGGCCATGCCGGGGCCCGCGTCTATGACCCGGCAGTGGACGGCCGCGGCGTTGCGCCACATGAGCAGGCGTCCATTCCCGCCGCCGTGGCGGACCGCGTTGCTGGCCAGCTCGTTCGCGATGACTACCACGTCGTCCACGATGTGGTCCGGCGCGCCGCTCATGGCCGCGTGCGCCGCGACGGAGGCACGCAGTGCGTACAGGCCGTTTCCATCGAACCGCTGGTCGAGCACTGCGGGCTCGGACGGCTGCGGGGAGACGCCGCCTCCGTTGCCGATGGTGTGCGGACTGTCACGGCTCGGCATGGGCCACCAGCAACCTCATACGTGGCACGTCGCCCGCGCCGACGAGAGCCAGCATCCGCCGCACGACGCGGCGGTGAGCGTGCCGCCGGCGAGCCAGGACTCATCGCTGGTGCGCACCTCGAGCTGACCGCGGCGCAGCGAGTCGT
Organism: Micromonosporaceae bacterium; assembly: GCA_036506795.1. GTDB lineage: Bacteria > Actinomycetota > Actinomycetes > Mycobacteriales > Micromonosporaceae > DASXRC01. The sequence continues at coordinate 46,911 of DASXRC010000250.1, read as the reverse complement.
CGGTGGGCACGGCGCGCCACGCCAGCTCGGCCGACAACCGGTCCGGCGGCAGGGACTCCGTGAGGCAGATGACCTGGTGCCCCCGGCCGATGCCGTCACGCACGAACGCGGCGACAATGTCGAGCCGCTCCTCGCCGTCGGAGAAGGTCAGACATGCATGATCACCATCGCGCAACGCATCCACCCGCGTGGGCGTCGTCATGCGGTCTCCCGAAACCTCGCCGTCACTGGCAACCTACGGCAGGTCGGCACTGCTCGCACGGCGGCCGGCGCCGGCTCACGTCGAGTCGGTTCGCGGTTCGGCGCCATGGCGGTCCACATGGGAGCACGTGCGTGCTGCCCGCTCCTCGACTGGCGCGAAGCCACCGCGTGACCTTGCGGAGTGGCAAGATTACGTTGAGCAAGAAGCTAGGTAGCGTAGGGGCTCCGAGATGACCGAGTGGGCACACGTCCGGGAGGCGTTGCAAGATCTGGACTTTCCGGCCACCAAGGAGGAGATCGTCCAGCACGCGGAGGGGTACGGGGACCGCACCGCGGTACGCCTGGTTCGGGCGTTGCCGCTGGCGACGTATCGGAACATCGGCGAGATCCGCAGCTCCGTGCCGCTCAAGCCGGCCGAGGAGAACGGCCGCACAGCCGCTGACCAGGCGCGGCAGGCCCGGTCGCCGCATGATCACCGGATCGCACAGTACCTGCGTGACGTCGAGTAGCTCCGAGCCTGTCCGCACACCGTCGTCGGCGTAAGGGTCTTCGGCGCGGGCAACCACCCCAACCCGGGCCAGGTCGTGACCATCGTGACGGCCGCATACTTCAGGCATGCCATCCGACCTGATTGCGGTCACCGGATCCTCCGGCGAACTGGGCGGCCGGGTGGCGGCGCGACTCGCGGAGGGCGGCGTCGCCCAGCGCCTGGTCGTTCGCGACGCCGGTCGGGCGCCGACGTTGCCCGGGGCGCGGGTGGCCGTCGCCGCGTTCGAAGATGCCGTGGCGATGCGGACGGCACTGCTAGGCGTACGAACCCTGCTGCTGGTCCCGATCCACGAGGGGCCGGGGCGTCGGGACGTGCACGCCACCGCGGTCGCGGCCGCGGTGACCGCCGGCGTCGAGCGGATCGTGTACTTCTCGTTCGTTAACGCGGCGCCGGACTGCACGTTCACCTACGGTCGGGACCACTTCGCCACCGAGCGGCTGATTCGCGACTCCGGTGTGGCGTACACCTTCCTGCGGAACAGCCTCTACCTGGACTTCGTCCCGTTCTTCACCTCCGCCGAGGGGGTCCTCGCCGGCCCGGCCGGGGACGGGCGGGTGGCGTGGGTGGCGCGCGACGACAGCGCCGACGTCGCCGCCGCCGTGCTCAGGGAGGGAGGGCACGCGGGGCAGACGTACGACGTCACCGGCGGGCGTGCGCTCACCCTCGCGGAGACCGCGCAGGAATTGGCCGACGCGATCGGGCGCCCCATTCGGTACCACCCGGAGACCGTCGAGGAGGCGTACGCCTCGCGGGCCTCGTACGGGGCGCCGGACTGGCAGGTCGAGGGCTGGGTGACGACGTATGAGGCCATCGCGACCGGTGAGCTCGACGTGGTGAGCGACAGCGTGCGGCGGATCGCCCGACACGAACCGCAGACGCTCGCCGAGCTGCTCCTCCGGCACCCGGAGAATTATCGGCACCTGGTGCCGGCCTGAGTCGGCGCCACTAGTCGGTCGCCGCGGCGTACGCCCCGGTCAGCCATCCGCGTACCTCGTCGTCGAGGTCCTCGAACGTTACCAGCGAGACCAGGTGTGCTATGCGCGCGGCGCCGATCCGCATCCGCCGGGCGGTTCGCGGGTGGTCCATCGGCCGGGGGCAGCACCACGAGGAGCGCGAGGCTGCGGGCCCGCGGCCGGACCTCCGCGAGCTTGCGGTCGCTGTAGAGGAACACGCCGAAGCGCACGGCGTCGACGTGCACGGGTCCGAGGGTACGCAGGTGAGCCAGCAGGGCGTCGAAGATCTCGCGCTGGACCGGTAGCCGGCCGGCGAAGCTCTCGTCGACCGTGCCACCGGGCATGCATCCGGCGCTTGACGGATCGATCATGGCGCGACATTTTGTCATCCGCGGCTGCAAGAATCCGAGGAAACGGCTGACGAGGAGATGGTGTCATGACCACGGACCCGACCGCCGGGGCGGCGACCGAGGCGCAGGGACCACCGCGCCCGCCGGCGATGAGGCACAGTCCGTGGCTCGTGCTCTTCACCCTGTGCCTGGGCTTCTTCATGATCCTGCTGGATACGACGATCGTGAACATCGCGATCCCCAACATGATCGACAAGCTGCACGCGTCGCTCGACGAGATCCTGTGGATTCTCAACGCGTACGTCCTCGTGTTCGCGGTGCTGCTGATCACCTCGGGCCGGCTCGGCGACCTGTACGGGCCGAAGCGGCTGTTCGTGCTCGGCCTCGTCGTGTTTACGCTGGCGTCGGTCGCTTGTGGCCTGGCCCAGAGCCCGACGCAGTTGATCGTTTTCCGGATCGTCCAGGGCATCGGCGGCGCGCTCTTGACGCCCCAGACGCTCTCGACGCTGACGGTGATCTTTCCCGCGGAACGACGAGGTGCCGCCTTCGGCATCTGGGGCGCGGTCGCCGGCGTGGCGACGATCGCCGGGCCGACCGTGGGCGGCTGGCTCGTGACCAACTGGGACTGGCGGTGGATCTTCCTGGTCAACCTGCCGGTGGGCATCGTCACCCTGGTCCTCGCGGTCATCGTCATGCCCGACATCCAGCTCCATCGCCGTCACCAGCTCGACTGGGTCGGCACCGCGCTCGTCACGATCGGGCTGTTCCTGGTCTGCTATGGCCTGATCGAGGGCCAGTCGCACGACTGGGGCACGGCGTGGGGTCCGATCACGATTCCCGAGATCATCGCGGCCGGCGTGGTGGTCATCGGCGTGTTCCTGGTGCAGCAGGCCGCGCAGCAGCGTCGCGGCGAGCCGCTGATCCCGTTCGACATCTTCGCCGACCGCAACTTCTCGGTCATGAACGGTGTGGTGGCGGCCATCGCGTTCGGGATGTTGGGCCTGTTCATTCCGCTCGTCATCTACCTGCAGTCGGTGCTCGACCTGACCGCCCTGCAAGCGGGTCTCACCACCGCTCCGATGTCGCTGATCTCGATGGTGGTCGCCCCGGTCGCCGGTCGGCTCGCCGACCGGCGGGGCGGCAAGTTCATCCTGTTCTTCGGGCTCACCCTCTGGTCGGTCGGTCTCAGCATCGTCGTCGCCTCGGCACACGTGAACTCCAACCGCGGCGACCTGATGCCCGGGCTGCTCGTGGCCGGGCTCGGGCTGGGCTGCACCTTCGCGCCGCTGCAGACGATCGCCATGCGGAACATTCAGCCGACGGCCGCGGGTGCGGCGTCGGGCCTCATCAACACGACCCGCCAGCTGGGTGCGGTCATCGGCTCCGCCGCGGTGGGCGCGCTGCTGCAGGCGCAGCTCGCCAGCAGGCTGCCCACCCAGGCGCAGGCCAACGCGGCGAGCCTGCCGCCCGACGCGCGAGGCCCCTTCGTCCAGGGGTTCCGGGACATCGGCTCGAGCGGCGTCGAGGTGGGCGCCGGGCAGAGCGGCGCCAAGCTGCCGCCGGGCACGCCCGAGCAGGTGATCCAGCTGGCGCTGAAGACATTCCACGAGGGGTTCACGGCCGCGATGCGGGCGACGCTGGTGCTGCCGCTCGCGGTGCTCGCGCTGGCCGCGCTCGCCGTTCTGCTGGTCAAGCAGCCGAGAGCCAAGCGCGGTACCCCGTCCACTGGCCAGGCCGTCCCCGCCGGCGCACCGGCGGCGAAACCATGAGCCTGGTGCGCCGGGAGGGTTGCTAGTGCTCCAGCCGTAGACCCACCGATGATCATTTGGGTGCTTCAGTTTGCCGGTAGGGTAGCGCCCGGTTCGTGGGACCAGAGCTCACTGCCTGCGAGGCTGGCTGAAGCGCAGCATGTTGCCGGCGGGATCGCGAAAGGCGCAGTCGCGGACGCCGTACGGCATGTCCATCGGCTCCTGCAGCACCTCGGCACCCCCGGCGCGGATGCGCTCGAAGGTGGCGTCGCAGTCGTCGGTCCTGAAGATGACACCGCGCAGCAGGCCCTTCGCCAGCAGTTCAGCCGCGGCCTCCTTGTCGGCGGGCGAAGCGTCCGGGATCGCGACGGGCGGTTCGAGGACGATTTCCACGTCAGGCTGCGACGGCGAGCCGACGGTCACCCAGCGCATCCCCTCGAACCCGACGTCGTTGCGCACCTCCAGGCCGAGGACGTCTCGGTAGAAGGCGAGCGCTTTGTCGTGGTCGTCGACGGCGATGAAGCACTGTGAAAGCTTGATGTCCATGCGTTTCACGCTACGGGCCGGGGGGCAGCTTTCGCTTCTCCATTCCTGACCGGCCGCGTGTGGATCTTGGCGAGGCAGGCCGGGATGGCGGCGCCCTCGTCATGGCGGCGGGCCCGATAGGCGCTCGGGCTCTCCCCGACCAACTCGGTGAACCGCGAACTGAACGACCCCAGCGAGGTACAGCCGACCGCGAAGCAGACCTCCGTCACCGTCAGGTCACCCCGCCGCAGCAGCGCCTTGGCCCGCTCGATCCGGCGGGTCATCAGGTAGCCGTAGGGCGTTTCCCCGAAGGCGGCGCGAAAGCTGCGGGAGAAATGGCCCGGCGACATCAGGGCCACCCGCGCCAGCGCCGCCACGTCCAGCGGCCGCGCATAGCCGCGGTCCATCAGGTCACGAGCCCGGCGCAGCCGGACCAGGTCCTCCACCGTCACTCGACCACCATCCCACAGCGCCAGCCGCCGCCGGCGCAGGGCGGGCCCGGCCGCCCGACAGCGCACCGCGCCCACGACACCCCCCGTCGACCTCTGCAGAAGCGCCAACTGGCCAACCCCAGCGCTCAATCGCAGCAACCATGAACATCACGATCTACGGCTGGAGTACTAGACCGAGGCGGCCAGGGCGGCCGCGGTGGCGGCCGCCATCCGACCCAGGTACTCGTCGGAGACCGGCCCCCGGGCGACGGCGATCCGCCAGTACAGCGGGCCGACGATCAGATCGGCGGCGGCATCCGGGTCGTACCCGGCGGGCAACTCGCCGCGCTCGACGGCGCGACCGATGAGCCGCAGGCCGACGTCGCGCTGATTGCCGTGCAACGCGGCCTGCAGCGTCTCGGCGATCTGCGGGTTGCGGGCGGCCTCGGCGAGGAGGTCGGGGATGATCTGCGAGGCGATCGGGTGTTGGAGCGCCCGCGCCGCGACGCGGAGCAGGAGTTCGAGGTCGCCGCGGAGGCTGCCGGTGTCGGGCAGGGGCAGGCGCTGCCCGGCGATCCCGGAGACCACCTCGAGCACCATCTCGAGCTTGGAGTTCCACCGCCGGTATACCGCCGTCTTGCCGACAGCGGCGCGGCGCGCAACCGCCTCGATCGAGAGTCGCCCGTACCCCACGCTCGCCAGCTCGGCCAGCACCGCGGTGCGGATGGCCTCCGTGATCTCCTCGCGGAGCACGGCCGCACCGGCCGGGGGGCGTCGGGCCTCGGTCGACACCCGTTGGGTTTCGGTGGACACCCGGCGAATATAGCGCAACGACGATACGGTTGCGTACCGACGTACCGTCCGCTAGCATTTTCGGGACGTCGATACGGTAGCGTACCGTCCGATGGGGCGGATAACCTCTGTTGACCACGGTTAGTGACGAGCGACGATCGGAGTTCTTGATGCGACAGGCCGCCGTGGCCAACCGGTCGCGGGCGTCCTCCCTCGCGGAGCTGGCGAGCCGGTACGGCCTTCGCGTGGCCGGCGACCGGCCGTCGCTCGCCGCGTACACCCGGCTGGTCTGGTCCTACCGGCACTTCATCCTCGCCTTCGGTACCGCTAAGAACGCGGCGTCGCTGTCGAATGCGCGCCTGGGAAAGCTGTGGCAGGTGCTGACCCCGCTGGTCAACGCGGCCGTCTACTTCCTGCTGTTCGGCGTCCTCCTGAACACCCGGCACAACATCGAGAACTTCACCGCGTTCCTCTGCATCGGTGTGTTCGTCTTCGGATTCACGCAGCAGGTCGTCATGTCGGGCATCCGGGCGATCGGGGACAACCTCGGCCTGGTGCGGGCGCTGCAGTTCCCCCGGGCGGCGCTGCCGGTGTCCGCCACGCTGACCCAACTCCAGCAGTTCGCGTACTCCATCGCCGTCCTGTTGCTGATCGTCATCGCGAGTGGCGACCCGCCGAGCCTCAAGTGGCCGCTGCTGGTGCCAGCGCTGGTGCTGCAGCTGATCTTCAGTTGCGGTCTCTCGCTCGGGCTCGCCCGGATGGGCTCCAGGGTCGCGGACCTCAAACACCTGATGCCGTTCGTGCTGCGCACGTGGATGTACGCCTCCGGCGTGTTCTATTCGGTGACGAGGTTCGAGGAACACCTGCCCACGGTCGCCGCGAAGCTGCTCGAGGTGAACCCGATGCTGATCTACATCGAGCTCGCGCGGCAAGCCCTGCTGGAGGCGCCGCCCGCGCCCGGACTGCCGGTGCCGGTGATGTGGCTGTTGGGCCTCGGTTGGGCGGTCGTCGTCGGCCTCGGCGGCTACATCTACTTCTGGCTGGGCGAGAAGGAGTACGGCCGTGGCTGAGCGCACCGAGGCGGCGGGCGCGCTGTCCGTCCTCGACGACGGCCGGATCCCCACCGTCGTGGTGGACGACGTCCACGTCGTCTACCGGGTGCACGCCCCCGTCCCCGGCAACACTCCGCTGACGGCGTTCAGGCGGATCGTCTCGCGGGCGCCGTCGCCGACCATCCGCGAGGTGCACGCGGTCAAGGGCGTGAGCTTGGTGGCGTACCAGGGCGAGGCCATCGGAATCATCGGCAGCAACGGCTCCGGAAAGTCGACGCTGTTGCGCACGATCGCCGGCCTGCTGCCGACGCACCGCGGCGCGGTGTACACGAAGGGCCAGCCATCCCTGCTCGGCGTCAACGCGGCGCTGCTGAACGACCTGTCCGGTGAACGCAACGTTGAGCTCGGCTGCCTGGCGATGGGCATGACCAAGGCCGAGGTACGCGAGCGGCGGCAGGAGATCATCGACTTCTCCGGCATCAACGAACGCGGCGACTTCAGCTCGTTGCCAATGCGGACCTACTCGTCGGGCATGGCGGCCCGGCTCCGGTTCTCGATTGCGGCCGCCAAGAGGCACGAGGTGCTCCTCATCGACGAGGCCCTGGCGACCGGCGATGCAAAGTTCCGGCAGCGCAGCGAGGAGCGCGTCCGCGAGCTTCGCCAGGAGGCCGGGACGGTCTTCCTGGTGAGCCACCAGGCCAACACGATCCGAGACACCTGCGAGCGCACCATCTGGCTGGAGGCGGGGCTCATTCGGATGGACGGACCGACCCCCGAGGTGCTCGACGCGTACGAGGCGTTTGCCAAGTCGAAGTAGGCGCGCAACCGATGGCCGATTGGGCGGTACTCCGAGCGCGTATCGACGGCGAGCTGATCCTGCCTGGTACGCCGGGCTACGACGCGGTCCGTAGGCCGGCCATCGCCCGCTTCCGCGACGTCCGCCCGGCGGCCGTCGTGCGGTGCGCCACACCGGCGGACGTCGCGGAGACCCTGTCGTACGCACGCCGGTCCGACCTGCGCGTCGCCGTCCGCAGCGGTGGCCACTGCTTCGCCGGCAGGTCCTCGACCGAGGGCATCGTGCTGGACGTCACCCCCATGAGTTCCGTGGCCGTGCACGAGGGGACCGTCACGGTAGGCGCCGGGACCCGTCTTGGCGACCTGTACGACGCGCTGGCCGGCCACGGCGTGACCATCCCGGCCGGGTGCGGGCCCACCGTCGGGATCGCCGGCCTCACCCTGGGCGGCGGGCTCGGCGTGCTGGGCCGGGCATACGGGCTGACCTGCGACCGCTTGCGGTCCGCGCACGTGGTGCTGCGCGACGGTCGGATGGTCGGGTGCGACGAGTTGCGCGACGCGGAGCTGTTCTGGGCGCTGCGCGGGGGCGGCAACGGCACCGTGGGCGTGGTGACCTCGCTGGAGTTCGCGACCGTCCCGGCGCCCGCCTCGACCGCGTTCCACCTGACCTGGCCGTACTCGGCCGCGGCCGCGGTGATCGAGGCCTGGCAGGCTTGGTCGCCCGACGCACCAGACGAGCTCGCCGCGAGCCTGCTCATCTCGGCGGCGGCGGACACCGCCCGCGCGCCCGTCATCAGCATGTTCGGCGCGATGGCGGGCGCCGAGGCGGCGTGCCGGACGGCGCTCAACGAGCTGGCCGCGCGGGTCGGATCGGCACCCGCCTCGGCCGCGTTCCGGCAGGGATCACACCGGCAGGTCAAGCGGTATCTATCCACGTTGGACGTCCACGGCGATGGGCCCGACCCGGACGGGGCGCCGGCCGAGGACGACGGCCACGCGTACAGCAAGTCCGAGTTCTTCGCCCGGGCACTGCCCGCCGACGCGGTCGCCGCCCTGGTCGACCACCTCACGAGAGACCGGATGCCCGGCCAGTCGCGAGAGCTGGACTTCACGCCGTGGGGCGGCGCCTACAACCGCGTACCCGTCGATGCCACCGCGTTTCCGCATCGGACCGCTCGCTTCCTGCTCAAGCAGGCGATCGTCGTCGACGCCGGCGCGTCCGCGGCGGGGCGGCAGGCGGCCGCGCGGTGGTTGGCGCGGTCGTGGGAGCTCGTACATCCCTGGGGGACCGGCGGGGTGTACCCCAACTTCCCGGACCCCGACCTGCCGGACCCGGACGCCGCGTATTACGGCACCAACCTCGCCCGGCTGCGTGAGGTCATGGAGACGTACGGGCCTTGATCAATCGCCGGGGAGCGGTACGGCGCGCGGTGGCACGGGCGACGACTGCACGATCGAGCTCGTCGTCTGGCCGTAGAGCAGGAAGCGGTCGAGCACGTCCTCGAGCTTGTCGACGGCGGCCACGTGCACCTTCAGCAGGAAGCAGTCCTCGCCGGTGATCCGGTGGCACTCGATGACCTCGGGGATCGCGGCTGCCAGCTCCGCGATCTTCACCAGCTGGCCGGGGCCTGGCCGGACGCGCACCCACGCCGTCACCGAAAGACCGACCGCGGCTGGGTCGATGTCGAGGCGATAGCCGCGGATCACACCCGCCTCCTCCAGCCGCCGAACCCGCTCGGTGACCGCCGGCGCGGACATGTTCACCCGCCGGCCGAGCGCCGACATGCTTAGCCGGGCGTCGGTGAGGAGCACGCGCAGGATCCGGACGTCGACAGCGTCGAGCCCGTTCCTTGAGTTCCGAAACCGAACGCCACCTCCGGTGGGCATATTCTCGGCGATCACCGATGCAGACCTCGGATCCTAACTGTCGATGGGCGTTGTCCATTTCGATACTAGGCCCATGGCCCGCGAGCGGTTCCCGCCACACACGTACTTCGTTATCAGCGCGATCTTCCACTACCTGGGGCCGGCTTTCGCGGTGCTGCTCTTCGCCCAGGTGGCCCCGCTCGGGGTGGCGTGGCTTCGCATCGTGTCCGCGGCGCTGGTGTTCGCCGCCTGGCGTCGGCCCTGGCGCCTCGTGTCCACGATGGATAGACGACACGTTGGGCTCACGGCCGCCCTGGGACTGACCCTGGCCACGATGAACGGGGTGTTCTATCTGGCCATCGCCCGGCTGCCGCTGGCCACCGTCGGCGCGATCGAGTTCCTCGGCCCGATCGTCCTCGCCGCCGTGGGCCTGCACGGCCGGCGCAACCTCGCGGCGCTCGCGATGGCGGTCGCCGGGGTGCTGCTGCTGACGGAGGTACGCCTGGGCGGCGAGCCACTCGGCTTCATACTGGCGTTCGCCAACTGCGCGCTCTTCGTGGCGTACGTCCTGCTGGGCAAGCGGGTGGCGGCCGACGGCGGGGCGACCGGCGTCGACCGGCTCGGCTTGGCGATGCTCGTGGCCGCGGTAGCCGTGGCGCCGATCGGCGTCGCCGACGCCGCGGTCGCGTTCTACCGGCCGGCGCTGCTCGTCGCCGGCGTCGGCGTGGGCGTGTGCTCGTCGGTCATCCCGTACGTCTGCGACCAGCTCGCGCTCGCTCGGCTGCCGCGGGCCACGTTCGCCCTGCTGCTGTCCCTGCTGCCGGCGACCGCGACCGTTGTCGGCCTGATCGTTTTGGGCCAGGCGCCGGGCGCGGGTGAGTTGGTCGGCATAGCGTTGGTGATCGGCGGCGTGGCGCTGCATACCGAGCCAGAGGGGAGGAGGAGTCATGGAGTACGCGCGGTTGGGGTCCACCGGACTGCGGGTGTCCCGGATCTGCCTTGGCATGATGAGCTTCGGCAATCAGACCGAGCGGGCGTGGCACCTCGGTGAGGATGAGGCCGAGCCGATCGTTCGCCGCGCGGTCGAGGCCGGCGTGATCTTCTTCGATACCGCCGACGTCTACGACAAGGGCGCGAGCGAGGAGATCACCGGCCGGTTGCTCGGCAAGCTGTTCGGCGACCGCGACGACTACGTGCTCGCGACCAAGGTGCGCCTGCCGATGGGACCCGGCCCCAACGACCGCGGCCTGTCACGCAAGCACATCCTGGCCAGCATCGACGCGTCGCTGCGGCGGCTGGGCACCGACCACGTCGACCTCTACCAGATCCACCGCTGGGACTACGCGACGCCGATCGAGGAGACCATGGAGGCCCTGCACGACGTCGTACGCGCCGGCAAGGCCCGGTATCTCGGCGCGTCCAGCATGCACGCGTGGCAGTTCGCCAAGGCACAGCACACCGCGCAGGCCCGCGGCTGGACCCGGTTCGCGTCGATGCAGAACCACTACAACCTCGTCTATCGCGAGGAGGAGCGCGAGATGATTCCGCTCTGCCTCGACCAGGGCGTCGGGATCATCCCGTGGAGCCCGCTGGCCCGTGGGCTGCTGGCCGGAAGTCGCGGGCGGGGCGGCGGGGCATCGACGGTTCGCGCCGGCAACGACCCGCTGGCCGACGACATGTACTCCGACGACGACTTCGACGTCGTCGACGCCGTGCGCGCGATCGCCGCCGGCCGCGGACTGGCACCGGCCCAGATCGCGCTCGCGTGGCTGCTGTCCCGGCCGGGCGTCACCGCGCCGATCGTAGGCGCGACGAAGCTCGGCCACCTCGAGGACGCGATCGCAGCCGTGGACATAACCCTCACCGACGACGAGGTCGCCCGCCTCGAGGCGCCGTACCGGCCCCATCCGGTGCTCGGCCACTCCTGACGGGCGCGCCCGACCCGGTCAGGTGCCGCTGATCGACCAGGCGCGGACGCCGCCGATGATGCCGGCCGTGTTCGGCACGACCACGACGTCGTCCCCCATCCGTGCGAGCTGCTCGGCCCGGATCAGCCGGGCGTTCCCGCCGCCGAGATAGAGCCGGTCCCAGCAGAAGACGGGGCGCAGGCCGTCCACGACCGCGCGTACTCGCCGGGACCAGAACGTGTCCCCCAACCGGCGGCGCTCGTGCTCGCCGATGTAGGTGTCGTAGCTGGTGCCCCACCGGACGGGCGCGAGCGAGAGCTCCAGGTGCGGCGCGAGGCGGCCCCCGTCGAACAGCGCGGAGCCCAGCCCGGTGCCCAGCGTGAGCACGAGCTCGAGGCCCGCGCCCGCCACGACGCCGGCGCCGTGCACCTCGGCGTCGTTGAGGACGAGCGTCGGTACGCCGAACGCGTCGACCAGCGCCGTCCGGGCGTCGAACCCCGACCACTCCTCCACCAAGGACGGGTCCACCTTGGTACGCGGACCGCTGCGCGTCACGTAGTGCGGGGTGGCCACCACGACGCCGTGCCGGATCATTCCCGGCATGCCGACGGTGGCGCGATCCGGCCTGGGCAGCTGCGCGGCCAGCTCGGTCAGCGTCTTGACAAACAGGGCCGGCGGGAGCGGGTACGGCGTCGGTACCCGCAGCGGATGGGCCCGCATCGTGCCCGATTCGTCCAGTACCGAGGCCTTGATCCCGCCGCCGCCGCAGTCGATCGCCAGGGTCGTCACCACCCCGCCAGTGTTTCAGCCCGCGTCGGCGACCGCCCGTTGGCCGGCTCTTCGGCGTCGCGGGAGCCGCAACCTCACAGCCAGGGCACAGCCTCAGCACATCGGAACGGCAGCCTGGCACGTCAGGTTCGAGCAGACAACGACAGACCGGGAGGCCCAACATGATCGGGCGCGAGCGGGGGCTGCGACGGGCCGCAAAGATCACCGCCGTGATGGGTGTGGCGAGCGTCACCGGCGCCCTCGGCGTCGCGCTCGCGGCGCACGCCAACGACGGCGCCACGCCCGCGACGGGAACGTCGACCTCGGACGACGGCTCGGCCAACGCCGGAACCTCGGACTCCGGCAGCGGTACGACGACCGGCCAGTCGTCGACCGACGACGGCTCCGGCTGGCCCTCGCTGTCCGGAGGCGGCAGTGGCTCCGGCCAAGCCACGTCGGGAGGCTCGTGACATGCCACTGCTGGAACGGCTGCCGGTCGGCGATGACTGTGCACAGTGGATGGTGTGGGGTACGGTCGCGCGGCTCGTCGTCACGGAACCGGCGGCCCTGCCGGAGGCGACCGCGATCGTACGCAGCGAGGTTGCCAACATCGACGAGGCCTGCAGCCGATTCCGACCCGACTCGGAGCTCGCGCGGGTGGCCTCGGCCGCGGGCCGGCCGATGCGCGTCAGCGGGCTGCTGGCCGCGCTCATCGGGGCCGCGCTGCGCGCGGCGCGGGACACCGGTGGCGGCGTGACGCCGACCGTCGGGGCCGCGCTCGCCACGCTCGGGTACGACCGCGACTTCGCCCTGCTACCCGCCCGCCGGCCGGCGGCCGGTCTAGCGATCTACCCGGCGCCCGACTGGCGTCGGGTCCGGCTCGACGGCGACCTGCTGACTGTGCCGGCCGGGGTCGAGCTGGACCTCGGCGCGACCGCCAAGGCCACGGCCGCGGATCGCTGCGCCGCGACCGTGGCGGACCGGTGCGGCGTGGGTGTGCTGGTGTCGCTCGGGGGCGACATCGCCACGGCGGGTCCGGCGCCCGAGGGCGGCTGGCGGGTGCTGGTACGAGACCGGCCGGGAGACCCCGAGTGCCTGGTAACGCTGCCGGCCGGGGGTGCGCTCGCCACCTCCAGCACGGTCAGCAGAGGGTGGCGAAACGCGGACGAGGCACTGCACCACATCATCGACCCCCAGACCGGCCGATCCGCACGCCCGTTCTGGCGCACCGTGTCCGTCGCGGCATTCGACTGCGTACGCGCGAACACGCTGAGCACCGCCGCCGTGGTGCGCGGCCAGCGGGCCGTCTCCTGGTTGCGCGACCTCGGCGCGCCGGCGCGGCTGGTGGCGGCGGACGGCTCGGTTAACCGCCTCAACGGGTGGCCCCCGGCGGGCGGTGCCTGATGGTCGACGCGCTCTGGTACCTGTCCCGCGGCACCGGCGTGGTGTCGCTGGTCCTGCTCACGGTCGTCGTGGCGCTCGGCGTCGGCACGCGCGCCGGGCGCCCGGTATTCGGCCTGCCGCGGTTCGCCGTCGGCCTCCTCCACCGCAACGCCGCGCTGATGGCCGTCACCCTGCTGGCCGTGCACGTCGTCAGTATCCTGTTCGACCCGTACGCCCAGCTGCGCCTGGTCGACGTGGTGGTGCCGTTCACCGCGGCGTACCGACCGCTGTGGCTCGGCCTGGGCACGCTCGCCTGCGAGCTGGTGGTGGCGCTGATCGTCACCAGCGTGGTCCGCCACCGGCTTGGGCGGCGGACGTGGCGGGCGGTGCATTGGCTCGCGTACGCCGCGTGGCCGGTGGCCTCGCTGCACGCGCTCGGGACCGGCACCGACCGCGGCGCCACGTGGCTGCAGACCGTCGCCGGGATCTGCGCGGCGGCGGTGGCGGCGGCCGTTGCGTGGCGCGTGGGGGAACGGCCGCGTGCGCGCCGAGCGGCGTCCGGCAGCGGTCGGCGCGGAAAGCATCCATTATGGAGCCGGTCGGTGAGCGTCTCGGTGCGCCCGTCGACGGACCCTGCAGTGACCGCTCCGGCCGGCCGGAATCGACTGCTCGGAGCCGGCGCGACCGACCTCGCGAATCACCTCCGCCGACACGGGCCGCTGCCGCGATTCGAGTCCCGCGGCCGGGTGATCGCCGAGGTCGCGGACGCTGGGCTGACCGGCCGCGGCGGAGCCGGATTCCCCACGGACCGGAAGATGGCCGAGGTGGCGGCGGGGCGCAACGCCGTCGTGGTGGCGAACGGGGCCGAGGGCGAGCCGGCCAGCGCCAAGGACCGGACGCTCCTGGCCTACGCCCCCCACCTGGTCCTCGACGGCCTGCAGCTGGCGGCGGACGCCGTGGCGGCGCGGCACGCCCACATCTACCTGCGGCCGTCCGCCGTCGCCGGTATCCACGCAGCGCTGGCCGAGCGCCGCGCCGGTCGGTGGGACCGGCTGCCGGTCGTCGTACACGCCGCGCCGGACCGCTTCGTCTCGGGCGAGGAGTCCGCCGTGGTCGCGGCGGTCTCCGGACGCCAGGCCGTCCCGGCCGACCGACTCCGTCGGGTCAGCGAGGTCGGCGTGCACGGCGCCCCCACGCTCGTGCAGAACGTGGAGACGCTCGCGCATCTCGGTCTGATCGCCCGGTACGGCGCGGCCTGGTTCCGCCGGCAGGGCACCACAGACGAGCCGGGCACCTTCCTGGCGACCATCGGCGGCGCGGTGGTGGCCCCCGGCGTGTACGAGGTGCCGTACGGGATCCCGCTCGGCGAGGCGATCGCGCTGGCCGGGGGCCCGACCGCGCCGCTGCGGGCCGTGCTCGTCGGCGGCTTCCACGGCGGCTGGGTGCCGCCGGCCCCGGACCTCCCGGTCAGTCGGGCCGGGCTGGCACGGTACGACGCCGCTCCCGGAGCCGGGGTCATGATCGCACTGGACGCCACGACCTGCGGCCTGGCCGAGGCCGCCCGCATCGTCGGCTATCTCGCCGCCGAGAGCGCCGGCCAGTGCGGTCCGTGCCTCAACGGTCTCCCGAGGCTCGCGGAGATGTTGGCCGCACTAGCCCGGCCGCGATGCGACTCGCGGCTACCCGCCGAGATCGATCGGCTCGCGGCGCTGGTCACCGGCCGCGGGGCCTGCCGACACCCCGACGGCACCGGCCGGCTGGCCCGCAGCACCGTGCGCGCGTTCGCCGACGACGTGACGGCACACCTCAACGGCCGGTGCGTCGCGCGCTGCGCTCGATGAAACGAGGAAGAGCGTGACCCACTCGAGGCTGCACGTCGACTGGACCGCCTGCGACGGCCGTGGCCTGTGCATCGAGCTCCTGCCGGAGCTGCTCGCCGCCGACGACTGGGGCTACCCGGTGCCGCGGGATGGGGCCCGCGAGCCGGTGGTGCCGGCCGACCTCATGCCGCACGCGCGGCGGGCGGTCGACCAATGTCCGATGATGGCGTTGCGGCTGCTGGGGCGCGGTGCTACCTGACCCTCGTATAGGTCACGTAGAAGTCGAGCTTCCAGCTCGAACCGTCGCGAGAGCCGTCCCAGCGGGCCTCGATCGTGTTGCCGCTGTCGACGAAGGTGCCGATGAAGCGCTGGTGGAAGCCCGGTGCGTTTCTCCACATTGTCCAGACGTCATCGGCAAGGGTCATCTGGTAGACGCGGAAGACTCCGCGGGCGTCGGCGTACAGCATGCTGAAGTTCTCGCTCGTGTCGTCCAGTCCGAAGATCGTGGTGACGGGGAACGGCGAGTTCGTCACCCACTCGGGTGGCGCGGACTCGGCGGGTTCGCCGTCGGCGCGCTGGATCAGAAAGGGCTCCCCGGCGAGCCACTCGAAGCTCGTCCGGCCGTACCCCACAACCTGCCCGCCGACGGAGGCCTCCATGTCCCATTCGCCCACAAGCGCGTCCAGGCGTCCCAGCACGGGACTCAGCGCAGGCGGCTGCATTGGTCGATCGTATGGCAGCGGCCCGAATTGGGAGCGAACTAGACACGTGACCACTTGGTCACTTATTCTAGAACGCGTGGTGGACGACGACCGCGTCTTCAAGGCACTGGCCGACCCGACCCGGCGACAGCTGCTCGATCGGCTGTTCGAGCGTGACGGCCGCACGCTGACCGACCTGGAGTCCGGGGTGGAGATGACGCGGTTCGGGGTGATGAAGCACCTGCGCGTGCTCGAGGACGCCGGGCTGATCGTCACCCGCCGATCGGGCCGGGAGAAGCTGCACTTCCTCAACCCGGTCCCGATAAGGCTCATCCACGACCGCTGGATTGACAAGTACACCGAGGGGCCAGCCTCGATGCTGGCCGAGTTGAAGTACCGGCTGGAGGACGAGCAATGACATCCGTTGACGCAGGGTCGACCCAGATCTACCAGGTGTTCATCAAGGCGAGCCCGGAGCAGATCTGGGAGGCGATCATCAAGCCCGAGTTCACCTCGCGGTACTTCCACAATGCGCGCATCGAGAACACCGCGGAGTGGCACACCTCGCACGGTCCCGACGGCTCGCTGTGGGGCGACGGTCCGGTCCTCGAGTTCGACCCGCCCCACCGGCTCGTTCACGAGTGGCGCTCGCTGTACGACCCGGACCTCGCCGACGAGGAGCCGAGCCGGGTCACCTGGGAGATCGAGCCACAGGAGGGCGGTTACTGCAGGCTGACCCTCACGCACGACCGGCTCGAGGGCGCGCCCAAGACCGCCGAGAGCGTCGCCGGCGAGGGCTGGATGTTCGTGCTCAGCGGCCTGAAGACCCTACTGGAAACCGGCGAGCCACTGAGGAAGACGTCATGAAGTACGTGGTGTTCTACGAGTCGGCGGACGACGTGGCCAACAAGGCGCCCGCCTACTTCCCCGCGCACAAGTCCCGGCTCGAGGCGTTCCATGCCCGTGGGGAGCTGCTGATGGTCGGCACGTTCGGCGACCCCCAAACGGAGGGGTCGATGACCATCTTCGCCAGCCGGCAGGGCGCGGAGGACTTCATCAAGGAGGATCCGTTCGTTCTTGGCGGCGTCATCAGGGCCTGGCGCATCCTCGAGTGGGACGAGATCCTGACGGGGCCGTAGCCCGCATCGTCATACCGGCCGCGGAACCCCGATCGGGTTGGGGTACGGCATCGCCGCGCTCGTCGCTATCGCGAGCGGGCGAAGGAGCCGGGCCAGCCGGCGTGTGTCCTGCTCGCCGAGGGAGCCCCAAACCTCGCCGGCCAGCCGGTCGGTGGTCTCCTCCACGGCCAGGTACGCGGCGCGGCCCGCCTTCGTCGGCGTACCGTCGCCGGCCAGATATCCGCGTGCGGACAGCGCGGCACGCGCGGCGGTCCAGTCCTCCTCCGGCCAGCCGCGCGCCGGCCCGTAGATCGCCGGATAACCCTCGAGCGCGGCCTTCAGCACGACCGCGGACAAGCCGGCGAGCCCGGCGGCGACCAGCGCCGCCACGTGCCCGTCACCGCGGTGCTCGCGCAGCGTGGTGGTGGCCTGCCAGAGCCGCGCCACGGGGTCGGCCGGCGGCGGCAGCGCCGCGTTCGCGGCCCCGAGCGGCCGGCCGCTGGTGGGGGCGAGCGCCGCGGCCCGCGTGCCGAGCTCGACGGCCTCGTCGATGCCGTCGACGCCGCTCGGTCCGACCAACGCGCGCAGCGCCGCAGCGGCGCCCTCGGCACGCGCGGCGAGCGCGGCCTCCGGTGTGGCTCGGTTCCACACGTCCGGGATCGCGCGGGCGACCATCTGCGGAGCGAACGAGTTGAACATCGCGATGACGGGCGCGGCCGGGACCGGCCCGAGCGGCGCCGCGCGCCCCGCGAAGTAGCCCCGCCAGTACCCCCGTAGTCCCGCGGCCTCGAACGCCGCGCGCGCCTCGGGCGCGAAGTACGTCACCGAGTGCACGGACTCGAACAGCACCCACATGTCTCGGGCAACCGTCGACGCGTTGTTCGTCGTCACGCCTCGGATTCTTGTCCACTCCGAGGGCGGCAGCCAGGCCCGCTCAACCGGAGACGAACTCGACGACCTCCGCGACGACGTCGGGGTCGCGCAGGAGGCGGCGGTGTCCGAGGCCGGACGTCACGGACAGCCGGGATCCGGTCCAAGCCGCCGCGATCGCTGCCCCATCCGCCACGGGCGTGGACGCGTCGTCGCGGTCGTGGACGATCAGCGTCGGCGGCATCGCGACGGCCCGGCCGAGCTCGGGCACGTCGAAGTGGTGCATCGGCGCGCCGACCCGGCGCTCGACCCGCGCGATCAGCCTCCGGTACGTCCGGCGGCCGAAGCCGAGCGCGACGGCGAACTGCCGCGCGTACGACACCGGGCTGGCCAGCGGCGCGATGAGGACCAGCCGGCCGGCGCGCAGGCCGTCGCAGAGGGCGACCGCCGCGGCGGTGCCGCCCATGGAGTGAGCGACGATGGCGCGCGCGGGCCCGTGGACGGCGACGACCGCCGACAGTGCCTGGGCGAACTCCGGGATCGAGGACGAGCGCGGCCCGTACGCACCCGCGTCCGACCGGCCGTGACTCGGCGCGTCGAACGCCACGACCCGGTGGCCGCTCGCCACGAGCGGCGGCACGAACGCGGATAGCTGGCCCCCATACCCCGCCCAGCCGTGCATGAGGTAGACCACGGGCCCCTCGCCCCACGCCTGACCGACCACCGTGTGACCGCCGACCGAGACCGAGAACGGCACTCCGGACGGGAATTCCGCCGCACGCGATCCGTGCGGCGGGTCGACGCGGGGCAACGTGAACCAGATCCGCTCGGCCCAGCGGGCGGCGAGCGGCGGCGCCACGTGCTCGAGCACTCGGAAGGCCGCGCGCATGGGCCGGCGAGCGGCAAAGAAACGAACGGTCGTGCTTTTCTCTCGGCGTACCTCGGTCGCTGTGGTCATCGTGAGAACCCCTCTCAGGAGGGCATGTCGTCAGCCGGACGCTGTCGATCGCGCGTGGGCGAGCAGCGTCTCGAAGGCGTTTCGCGCGCGGGTCTCGGCACGTGGGTCGCCGAGCAGTCGGATCGTGTGGTGGCGGGCGAGGATGATCCCGTAGAAGTCCTGCGCGAATTGATCCGGATCGGCGTCCTCGCGGAAGTGCCCCTCCGTGATGCCGGTCCGATAGACCGTGGCGATCATGTCGAACAGGTCGCGCTGGTCGCGCACCAGCCGGTCGCGGACCGCACCCGGTTGATCGTCGAACTCGGTCGCCGCGGCCACGAACGGACAGCCGCCGGGCAGCGAATCCCAGCGCAGCCACCGGTCGAACAGCTCGCGTACCCTCGGCTCGCCGCGCGGCGCGTGCAGCGCCGGCCGGGCCACGGCCTGCTCGAACCTCGTACGCGCGTGTTCGAGGATCTGCAGCTGCAGTGCCTCCTTGGACCGGAAGTGGCCGAACAGCCCGCTCTTCGACAGCTGCGCCTGCTCGGCGAGCGAACCGATCGTCAAACCGCTCAGGCCCACCCGGCGCGCGACGTCCACCGCCTGGTCGAGCACCGCCATCTTGGTCTCGTCGCCCTTGCCCACGGTGATAGAAAAGCACGATCGTGCGCGAAATGCAACCGTGCCGGGCTCCTCCTGCTCCGCGATCCACGTTCAGCGCGGCTTCAGCGTGGCCGTCGTAGCGTTCCTTCGATGGAAGGGATGGGGCCGCCATGACCGGGTCGGGGGAGGTTACCGTCGAGGCGCTTGGCCTGACGAAGCGGTTCGGCGGCCGGACGGCCGTGGCGGACGTGAGCTTTGTCGCGCGACGCGGCGAGGTTCTGGGGCTGCTGGGCCGGAACGGCGCGGGCAAGACGACGACGGTCCGCCTGTTGACGACGGTGTTGACTCCCACGAGCGGGGACTTCCGGATCGCCGGCCTGCCGTCGGGCCGTCCGCGCGACATCCGCCGCGTCGTCGGCGTGCTGCCGGAGAGCGCCGGCTACCCGGCCCGCCTGACCGGCCTCGAGTACCTGCGTAACTTCGGCCGACTGTACGGCCTGTCGGCGGCCGACGCCGCGCGGGTGGCCGAGCGCCTGTTGGCGGAGGTCGGCCTCGCCGACCGGGCGACCTCACCAATCTCGACGTACAGCCGCGGCATGCGTCAGCGGCTTGGCATCGGCCGGGCATTGGTCAACGACCCGGAGGTGGTGTTCCTCGACGAGCCGACCCTGGGCCTGGACCCAGCTGGGCAGCGTCAGGTCCTCGAGCTCGTCCGCGATATCGCGCAGCATCGGGCAGCCACGGTCATTCTCAGCACTCACACGCTGCCCGACGTGGAGGAGGTGTGCACGACGGTGTTGATCCTCGACGAGGGGGCGGTCCTGGTGTCCGGGACGGTCGGAGAGGTGACGCGCGCGGCGGCCGCACCGCGATCAGGGCAGCTGCGCGTACCCCCGGCGCTCGTCGGTCCGGCCACCCGGGCGCTCGCCGAAGTGGAGGGCCTCGCGGTCGAGGCGTCCGAGGCGCGACCCGAACTGTTGCGGATCGCGCTCGACGGCGCCCCGCCGCCGGGGCGTGGCGCGGACGTCGGCATGAACCGCGCGCTCGCCGCATTGATCAAGGCCGGAGTGCCGGTGTTGTCCTTCGAGCTCGAGGGTGGTCGGCTCAACGACGCGTTCCTCGCGATGACGCGGGCGGGCCGGGCATGACCGCGACGGTCGACCGGGCCACTATGCCCGCCGAGACCGCCCCCCGGGCAGCCGCGGGATGGCGGGTGGTCGCGGCACAGGAGTTCCGTGAGCTGTGGGTCGGCGGTCGCGGGCCCGTGTTGCTGTTCGTCTTCAGCGTTCTGCTCAGCGTGGTGACGTACCTGGCCGCCACCAACCAGGTGCTCAACTTCCTCGAACGGCGCGAGGCGGTCAACCTGACGCTGCAGATATCCGTGGCCGTCGGGGCTCTCGTCACGCTCATCGTCAGCGCCGATGGCATCAGCGGCGAGCGCGAGCGGGGAACGCTCGAAAGCCTGCTCCTGACGCCGGTCTCGCGGCGCGCCATCGTGGCCGGGAAGCTCCTCGCCGCGGTCTCGCTGTGGTTCGCCGCGTTCGTCGTCACCGTGCCGTACGTGTGGGTGCTGGGCCGCGGTGTGTCCATCTTCGGCCGGGCGCTCCTGCTGGGCCTGCTCGTCGGCTCGCTGCTATCGCTCGCGCTGTCCGCGCTCGGCCTGCTCATCAGTGCGCTGTCCAACTCGAACAAGGTCAGCCTCGCGGTGGCCTTCTTGCTGCTGCTCGCGCTCTTCGCACCGACCCAGCTTCCCGGCGGCATGCCGCGGGGCTGGTTCGGCGACCTCCTAGACGCGGTGAACCCGGTGGCATCCGGCCTGCACTACCTGTCGGCGGTCCTGGTCACGGGGCACGACTGGACGCGCGACCTGGCGTATCTCACCTCGCCCCTGGTCGCGGCCGTCGCCGCTGGTTGCATCCTGTTCCTGACCGCCGACCGACTGGTCCGTCTCACCGGAGGTGTCAGCGCGGGATGAGACGGTTGTTGGTTGCCGCGGGTCTGCAGCTGTCGCTGGCCGCCTGCACGCTCGGTGCGGGCGAGGCCGCCGCCGCTCCGGTCGCCGCCGCTCCGGTCGTCGAGAAAGCGCCAGCCGGGTCGGTCGAGATCACGCTCGATCAGACCCGGGTCGAAACAACCGTCGGTACTCGGCTGTCCGTCACGTCGCGCATGGTGAACACCGGCACGGCACCGACGGACCCGCTCGTCGCCCACCTGAACGTGGCCAGCCTCGACGGTGTCTACACCGACCTGGAGGACTGGTCAGCGGATGTCACGCGGTCCGTGCCTCCGCTGGCGCCGGGCGGCCACACGTCGCTCACCTGGCAGTTTCAGGCCGTCAACACCGGCAACTTCGACGTCTACGTGGCGGTCCTACCGAGCGGGCCCGGTGCCGGCCAGGGCCCCCTGGTCGTCAGCCCGCCGCTGCACGTGAAGGTGGCCGGGCGGACCACGGTGAGCGCCGGTGGTGCGCTGCCGGTGGTGCTGGCGATCCCCATCCTGTTGGGGTCGGCCGCCGGCGCCGCCTGGTTGCGACGTCGCCGTCGCGAGCGACGCAATTGATCATGCAGGCGGGATCGATCGTTAAGCTCGGACGCTGCTGCTGTTCGGGTTCGCGGTGCGGCACGCACGCCGTCGGCGCCGGACGACCTGGTCCTGGGGTCCGCCGGTGAACGAACCGGTCTCCGTTATCGTGCCGGCGTACAACGAACGCGCGACCATCGCGGCAACCGTACGGTCGCTCGCCTGCGGCACCCACCCGAACATCGAGGTGGTGGTGGTCGACGACGAATCCTCCGACGGAACCGCCGAGGAGGTGGAACGGCTCGGACTGACCAACGCCCGCGTGGTTCGCGTCCCGGCCGGGGGCAAGGCGGCCGCGCTGAATGCCGGCCTTTCCCTGGCCGCCCATGACCTGGTGGTGATGGTGGACGCCGACACGATCGTCGAGCCGGACGCGATCCACCGGCTGGTTCAGCCGTTCGCCGACCCGAGCGTCGGTGCCGTGGCCGGCAACGTCAAGGTCGGCAACCGGCGCGGCGTGCTGGCGCGGTGGCAGCACATCGAGTACGTCTTCGGGTTCAACCTCGACCGGCGCCTCTACGAGACCTTCGACTGCATGCCGACCGTCCCCGGCCCGCTCGGCGCGTTCCGCCGAGAGGCGGTGCGCGACACGGCCGGGCTCAGCCGCTCGACGCTCGCCGAGGACACCGACCTGACCATGGGCGTGCATCGGGCGGGCTGGCAGGTCGTGTACGAGGACTCCGCCATCGCACGGACCGAGGCGCCCTCCACGATTCGCGAGCTGTGGCGGCAGCGGTACCGGTGGAGCTACGGCACCATGCAGGCAATGTGGCGTCACCGGCGCGCGATCGTCGACGGGGGGCGTCCGGCCACTTCGGGCGACGGGGGCTGCCGTTCATCGCGCTGTTCTCCGTGGTGTTGCCGTTGTTCGCACCCGTGCTGGACGTGTTCGCGGTGTACGGGGTGTTCTTCCTCGACCGCATCGAGGCCGCGTACGCCTGGTTGGCCGTCCTGATAATCCAGACGGTGACCGCCGTCCTGGCATTCCGGCTGGATCGCGAGTCACTCCGGCCGCTTTGGGCCCTGCCGCTGCAGCAGTTCTTCTATCGGCAGATCATGTACCTCGTGCTCGTACACGCCGCCGCCACCGCGCTGTCCGGCGGCCATCTCAAGTGGCAGAAGCTGCGCCGCACCGGCGAGGTGGCGGCCGAGCCATCGCCCGGCTGAGAGACCTACCGATCGGCCACGGCGACGCGCCCGGTCCGCAGCGAACCACGTTGTCGCGGCCGGAGGTTCAGGCCTTCGGCGAGCGTGAGCAGGTCGACGTCGTCTTCGACGTGGAAGCCGTACGCGTCGAGAAGCTCACGCATGGCGGTCGGTGTCCAGGACGAGCGTCTCGGCTCGGTCGCCCATGGGCTTGGTCGTCGCGCCAACGCGGTCATGGCCCGCGCCGCCAGCCGGCCGACTCCGGCGGACAGCGACGGCGACTGGTAGTTGACCACCACGCGGCTGCCCGGCGCCGACCGACCGCGCACGGCGTCCATCGTGGCGGCGACCTCCGCTCGGCCGAGGTACGGGACCACGCCCTCCCAGATCCACGTCGTCGGCACCGTGTCCTGATGGCCGGCGGACGCGAGGGCCGGGTCCAGCCGGTCCCGCGTGAAGTCGACCGGCACGAAGCGCAGCGACTTCGCCAGGGGCCGCCGAAGAGCGCCGAGCCGCTCCCGCTTGTCCTGCTGCGAGGCCGGGTGGTCGACCTCGTACACGTCGGCGTCGGCCAGCTCCGGCATCCGCCAGGCCCGCCCGTCCAGACCGGCACCCATGATCACGAGCTGCGGCGCGAGTCGGGCGCGGACCGCGTCGTCGATCGCGACCGTACGCGGCACCATCACCTCCGCGCTGGCCCGCACCATCTCGAACTCGACCCGCTCGCCCCAGCCTCGCGGCGCGGCTCCCTCACGTACGCGCTGCACGGCCACCAGCTCGTCGTCACGCAGCACTGCCGCGGCCGTCGGGTCCGCGAATTGGCCGGGCGCGATGCGGCCATGTGCGGCGGCCCGGCCCTGGCAGACCAACACCGCGGTGCGACTCGCCCGGTTCGCGTCCATGGTCGACCTCCGCATCGGCCTGGCCCGACTCCTGGCCGGCTGGCCCCACCCCAACTCCGTCAAAGTTGGGCAGTCCGACACCCGGTTTTACCCCAACCCTGACGGAGTTGGGCGTGCGGGCGCTGCGGGACACCCCGACTCTGACGGAGTTGGGCGCGGGGGCCGCGGGCGGGCGCGCGGGCGGGCGCGCGGGCCGGGTGGCGCGGCGTCCCATGCCCGCGCGGCCCACGCGGCCGCCAGTTAGGGTGGCTGCGACGAGGCCGGCGGGAGCCGGTGGCTGAGGCAGTGGAGACGACGTGCAGGGTTCGCGCGGACAATCGCCCCGGATCGGGATTCTTGTGGTCGCCTACAACGCGGCCTCGACGCTGTCCGCGACGCTCGACCGGATCCCGCAGGAATTCCGGGACCGAATCGCGGAGGTCATCATCCTCGACGACGCCAGCCACGACGACACGTTCGTGTACGGACAGAGCTGGGCGAAGCGCTCCGACACCCCGCGCACGCTGGTCATCCGGCACACGAAGAACCTCGGCTACGGCGGGAACCAGAAGGCCGCGTACGCCCTGGCAATGAAGCGCGGCCTGGACATCGTCGTCCTGCTGCACGGCGACGGACAGTACGCCCCGGAGATCCTGCCGGACATGGTCGCCCCGCTGGAGCGGGGGGAGTGCGACGCGGTGTTCGGCTCGCGGATGATGCACAAGGGCGCCGCCAGGCGGGGCGGCATGCCGCTCTACAAGCGCCTCGGCAACCGGATCCTGTCCAGGTTCGAGAACAGGATGCTCGGCACTAACCTGACCGAGTTCCACTCCGGGTACCGGGCGTACAGCGTCAGCGCACTCCGCGAGATCCCGCTCGAGCAGAACCACGACGGGTTCGACTTCGACA
Organism: Micromonosporaceae bacterium; assembly: GCA_036506795.1. Classification (GTDB taxonomy): domain Bacteria; phylum Actinomycetota; class Actinomycetes; order Mycobacteriales; family Micromonosporaceae; genus DASXRC01. The sequence goes on along the minus strand of DASXRC010000250.1, from coordinate 22,025 downwards.
CGCAGATCATCGTGCAGCTCCTACACGCCGGTAAGCGGATCGTGGAGATTCCCATCCCGACGTACTACGGCGACGAGATCTGCTACGTCGACGGGATGCGGTACGCGAAGGATGTCGTCCGGGACGTCCTCGAGTACAAGCTGGCGGCCAAGGGGTTCGGCACCGCCGAATGGGTCGAGAAGCCGGACGAGTACGCGTTCAAGGACGGCGACGGCACCTCGCACGCCATGATGCTGCAGATGATCGAGGGCCTGCCATCGTCGCGGATCCTCGATGTCGGCTGCTCCGGGGGACTGCTCGCCGAGCACCTGCGAGCGCGCGGCCACCGGGTGACCGGCGTCGACTGTCTGGAGATCCCCGGCGTGCGCGAGCGCACCGACGACTTCTTCCTCGCGGACCTCAACCAGGGGCTGCCCGCCGGCGTCGGCGACGGCTACGACGTCGTGATCGCCGGCGACATCATCGAGCACCTGATCCGACCGGCCGCCGCACTGCGCGAGATGCGCCGCGTGCTGCGCCCCGATGGGCAGATCCTGCTGTCCGTACCGAACTTCGGGCACTGGTATCCCCGGGTACGCGTGGTGCTGGGCCAGTTCGGCTACGACCGGCGAGGCATCCTGGACGACACCCATCTCCGGTTCTTCACCAGGTCGATGCTGCGACGGCTGGCGCGTGACTGCGGCTTCGACATTCTCGAGGAGCGCGCGACCGGCCTGCCCCTGGGCGTGATCTCGGAGGCGGACGACGGGCGGCTGCGCACGGTCCGGAGGGTCGACGGCGCCTTGGTCCGGATTCGACCCACGCTCTTCGGCTACCAGTTCATCCTCCGCCTTGCCCCGCATGCCGAGGAGGCGCTGGTTGTCGAAGGAAGTTGAGTGGAACCCGGGGCAGGACGGGCCGTCCGGAAGGAAAAAGGTGTCGCTGGTCAACCTGGCGCTGCTCCTGTTCGCGGTCGGGTCGGCCGCGACCGGGCAGGTGCTGCTCAAGCACGGGATGCAGACGGCTGTGAAGCGGGTGGAGGAGACGAAGGGGTCGCTCGCCTTTGCCGCGGCGACGTCGCCGTGGGTGCTGCTGGGACTCACCGTCTTCGCGGTCTCCGCCGTCGCCTGGCTGACGACCCTCAGCCGCGTGCCGCTGAGCATCGCGTATCCGTTCAACGCCCTCGGTTACCTGGCGATCCTGACCGCCAGCGTGGTGGTGCTGCACGAGCGGGCGAACGTGTGGACGTGGCTCGGGTCCAGCTGCGTGGTTGTCGGACTCATCATCGTGGTGACCACGCGGCCGGCGTAGCGCACGGCTACCGACAGCGCTGCTCAACGCAGCTCGTAGACCGCCACCCTGCCGTTCTCGAACCGGAGGTCGGCCAGCGATGGTAGCGCGGGGGACACCGCTCCCACGCTGCGGTCGGCGACGAGATAGCGGACCCGGTAACGCTGTCGCAGCTCGCGCAGCGTCCCGGCGTCCGGATCGGCGAACGCCTTGTCGTTGAGACTGAGCCGCGCCGGATCCCAGAACGGCCGTGCGGCGCCGGGAATCTGCATCCGCGGCGAGAAGTCCCATCCCTCGACGAGCACTGAGCGTTCCGCGTACGCGGCCAACCACATCGAGGCCGGGTCGCACCAGGACCTGCTCCACTGTAGACAGTGCATGTTGGTCGCCAGGATGTCGTCGGGGCGGCTGTGGTCGCGTACCCAGCGGGCCGCATCGACGCGGGATCGCGGGAGCACGATGTTGAAGTACGCGCCGCCGTTCGGCGCCTGGATGGACTTGTACATATCCATGATGAGTCCCGGCGCGCCGAAGACGAGCACGGCGGTGAGGGCGATGGCCCCACCGCGGCCGAGCAGACCGGGCCACGCGCGAGTCAGCAGCGGCCACGACACGACGATCACCAGGCCGAGCAACGCGAACGCGACCGACCATGCGAGCAGCGGTAGGAGGGGGGCGTACGGCGCGGTGGACGGTGGAGCCGGCCCGGCCGTGCGCAGCTGGATCAGGATCAGGGTGCCCGCGAAGGCGGCGGCTCCAGCGCCGAGCCCGACCTTCGCCCGTGCACTCAGATGGGCACGGTCGAGGACGATCGCGTACCCCCACGCCGACAAGATCACCCCGAACGCGAAGCCGACCCGCGTGAAGTACTGCTGGCCGCCGCGGGCCTGGTCGAAGACCAGATACAGCAGCGGACCACCGAGCGCGCCGCCCAGCAGCAGCACCTGGACCGGGTCGAGCCGAGCCCTGCGCAGCCAGACCAGCGCGAGGATCCCGGCGGTGCGCAGCTGCATGTTGAGGTAGAAGGCCACGAACACGAGCAGGATGATCAGCGGCCGCCCGGGCCCCGCACCATCCCGGCCCGGCCGCCAGTACCGGGACACGTCCGTGAGCGGCTCGAGGCGTACGCCATAGGTCTGGAAGTGGAATAGCGCCGCGGTAGCGAACAGCTGCGCGACCGCCGCCATGCCGAGCACGGCCACCACTCGCCACGGGACTGCCCTGCGGACCACGATCAAGATCACCGCGGTGAAGCCGAGCGCGGTCAGCACGACCGGCAACGTGCTGGCCTTGGCGCCCGCGGACGCGAGCAGAAGGAGCCCGGCCAGCCCGAACGCCCCGGGCGTTCCCAGCGACGGTATCCGGCTGGTGTCTGTCCTGCCGACGATCTCGGCGAGCGCGGCGATCAGGGCGATCACGAGCACCCAGCTGTAGATCATCGACATGCCGTGCCAGACGACGAACGTCGCCTGGGTGCCGAACGGCGTAGTGAATGGGTGGGTGAAGTTGACCTCGCCGATGATGAAGAACAGGACCGCCGCGCCCGCGCCGACGTACGGGCGTCCGCTGACCCGCCACCCGACGACCGCGGTGAGCACGATCGCCAAAGCGCAGAGCGCCGGTATCGCCAGCCGCAGCGCGACTACGGGCAGGTCGATGTGGGTAATGAGGCTGGTCACCGCCATGTGCGCCTGGGCAAACCAGTGGTAGTACAACGGTTCGCCGGCGACCTGCGGATACTGCGGCGGTAACGTGTGCTTCGCCTCGCCCGCGACAGAGAGCAGGTAGGCCAGGTCCAGGTACTGCTTCGTGTTCTCCGACGTCGGCAGGATCGGATTGCGCTCGAGGAAGACGGCCGACAGGTACCAGGTGAAGAACACCACCGTGCCGGCCACAGCCCATGACCAGCCGACCGGCGTTGGTTGGTAACCGCGGACGACCCAGTGCCGCCGCAGCGCCGGCACGGCCGCGAACGGCAAGATCACCCCCAGCGGCCAGAGCCATAGCCACGCCTGCAGACCAGCGGCCGAGAACGCCGCCCAGCCCGCGATCTCCAGCGCCAGGCCCACCGCCAGGCCCATGGCGACGTCCTCGACCAACGTGTGCGGGGTGCGTCGGAGCGACCGGTACACCAGGGTGCCCGGCAACGCCACGGCCAGGATGGCGTACGCCGCGTACCGCGCCAGGTCCCACCACGACGTGTCCGCCGCGACCAGGATGACGATCACCGCGACGAACGCGGACGCGAGCGGCAGCCAGCGCCGGCCTGGTGTCGGCCGGCGAGAGGTTCGCGACGCTTCGGCGGGCTCGGTGTCCTGCCCCAGAGCCGCCGTCATCGAGCCTCCCCGCCGTGGACCTACCCTGCCGCATCCTACGTGCCGGCGGACGCGGGGCAGCTCGCTCCGCCATGCCGGGCTCGACGGCTGCTGCGGGTCGGCGTCAATGATCTCCTCGGCCGGCTCCCGGTCGCGAGTGACGAGGCACCGATAGCCTAATCGTGATCGATCAACTAGCGGCGCGCTCCGCCGGGCGGTCACTACGTCACAGGGCGTACGTCCAAAGCCGTTGTCTGGCCGACGGCGGCGGCGCCGTCGACGACCCACGATGGGGTACGCGGCGCGCACAAGCGAGCCGGGACCAGAGGGAGATCGTGATGTTCGCGGAGTTGACGAGTTACACGGCGTACGCCGGCGATCGGGTTTGGGGCGGGCACGGCCCGTGGCACGGCGGCGGACCGGGCTGGTGGCTGATCTTTCCGATCCTGTTCTGGGTCCTCGTGCTCGCCGCTGTCGGTTACCTGATCTATCGCGGCTCGCCGGCCAGGTCCGCCCGCGCGGACGCCGACCGTACCCTCGCCGACCGGTACGCCCGCGGTGAAATCAGCGAGGACGAGCTGAAGCAGCGCAGGGCCGTGCTGCGGCGCAGGTCCTGAGGCCGGGTGGCATCCCGTACCTAGGTACAGGTTTACCGTGGGGGCATGACCGCTCAAGCCTCCTCGGGTCCGGCCTGGGTGCCGGACGCCTGTACGTTGCCGACCGCGCAGCGCCCGCTGCGGCGCGCCGAGTTCGATGCCCTCTTCGCCGCCGCCCTCCTGAGCAGCGAGCGGGTCGGCTCCCGGCATCTCCGGCTGACGTTCGCGGGAGCCGCCGATCTGGAAGCCGCCGTCCGGGATCTGACCGCGCGGGAGAGCGAATGCTGCTCGTTCTTCACGTTCACCGTCACCTCGCCGCGGCCGGGCGACGTGCGGCTGGACATCGAGGTACCTGCCGGCCAGGTGGCCGTGCTCGACGGGCTCGCTGGCCGCGCCATCGGTACGCGGGATACCCGGTGACCACCGCGCTGCGCAGCGGCGAGCTCGCCGAGGCCGCCGGGGTCAACCTGCAGACCCTGCGCTACTACGAGCGCCGCGGTCTGTTGGCCGAGCCGCGACGGAGCCCGGGCGGTCATCGGCTGTACTCCGGCGATGCGCTCACCATGCTGCGGGTGATCAAAACGGCGCAGCGGCTCGGGTTCACCCTCAACGAGGTGGCCGAGCTGGTCGACCTCGGCACCCATCGGCACGGCCGGCGACCCGACACCAGCCTGCAGCGCCACGCCGCCGCCAAGCTGGCCGAGATCGAGGCGAAGATCGCCGACCTGCAGGTGATCGCGGCAACCCTGCGGGCCTCGATCGACGCCGGCTGCGACGACCTGGCTGCCTGCGCCAGGGCGGAACGTTGCCCGCTGCCGTTCGCCGACCTCGATCGTGGGGCTCGCGACTCATGACCCTTCGGTGTCGTCGACGCACAGCACCGAGCCGGCTGGTGGAGATCATCGCCTGCCGCTACCACTACGAACGGTAGGCCTCCCTATGTCCAAACGGCTCGCCGAATTTTCGGGTGCCCGTTCGTGCTCAGTGAATCGGAGATGGATGCGCTGAGCGCGACGACGGCCGGGCGGCTACGCCTGGTGCTTATCAATCGGGGCGAGCTCGAACACCGGATGCCGATGCGCATCGGCAACGAACTCTTCCAATGGTGAATCCTTGCTCCCGCGGAAGTACGGTCGGGTCGCACTCGCAAAGCCCAGGTACCGCTTGAGGATGGGTGCCGACTCGGCCGGTGGCGGCTCTCGAATGGCGTACTCCCCGGTGTCCCGCCCGCGGCGCAGGATCACGCGCCCGGCGGCGCGCGCATTGAGTACCCACGACACGGCGCCGTACGGTGCGACCAGCCAGCGCTGCTCACCCTGCCGGACAAGTACCACCGGATTGGTACGCGGCCGACCGGTCTTGCGGCCACGGGTGGTCAACAGATGGGCCGGTCCGACACCAACCCGGGCGAGCAAGGTGAAGATGCCGTCGCCGACACGATCGCGCCAGCCCATGCGGAACGCCCGCACGGACCGGGCATCATCGTCCGCGGCATCATTTGGCGCAGCATCGGACACGGCTGCTCCTTCGTCGGCACGAGGGTAATGCGAGCCCGTTACCCGTGGAGGCCGCCCGCGGCAGTGTGGATGAACACCGCGGTCACCTCGTCCGCAGTGGACAATGTCTCCACGTACCCGTCGATCGGCTTCAGCGCGTTGCTCAGCGGTTTCTCCCACGCGGCCTGACCGAACATCACGACGCTGAGCTGCACCGGCCGGTTGGGGTTCTTCGACCGGGCCAGCGCGGCGGTCAGGTTCGCGAGCGTGACGGACTTCTGGTCTTCATTGATTCCGTCGGTGAAGATCAACACCTGACTCGGCACGCCCGGCCGGTACGTGTTACGCGCCGCCACGTAGGCGGCCAGGATCGTGTCGTAGAGGCCGGTGCCCGTCTTCTTCGCGGCCAGGCCGTTACACGCCTTGGCCGCCGCCGCCCGCTGCGCCGCGCCCAGCATTCGCGCTGGTAAGAGCACACGGTAGTCGCGCGGCGGACTTAGATTGGCGCCGAACTCCCAGATGCCGAGCTGGCTGTCGTTCGGGAGGAGACCCTCCAGCGACCCGCACCCCTCCGCCACCACTCGGATCAGCGGGGTGCGCGTGCCGGGCACGGGACTCCCCATCGAACCTGAGACGTCGACAACGATCAGAAGGTTCGTGCGGCGATCAGCCGAATACCACGTCGCGAGCACGTGGTCGACGTGGTGCGGGCCGAGCACGCCGAGCTGCTTGCCAGCGAGCGCGGGCAGGCTGGCCCGCGGCGCCGGCGTGCCGTCGCTCGCAGGCGGCGTGTCCGAATTGGGTACGCGCAGCCCCGCTCCCGCGAGTGCGCCGCTTGCGTTCGCGTTCGTCAGCTCATCGAACAGACGGTAGAGCCCGGCCGCGCGGAATGGATCGCGCACCGCCGCGACGGTCGGGAACCAGGTGTACCGGAGCATTACGGCGAAGTCGGAACCGGCGAGGATCGTCCGGCCCGCGGCCGCGCCCGAGAGCGACGGAAGCAGGGCGTACTCCGGCACGAGCCCGACCTCACCGGCCTTGGTGGGCAGGGCGGGCCCCTCGCCGGTGATGGTGCGGGTGACGGTAAAGATGCGGGCGAGCGCGAGCGCCGACGCGTCCATGTTCTTCGCGAGCCACACCGACTCGGCGACGGCGCCGACGGCGACCATGCCGTCCGCGGTGCTGTTCGGGTCGCGGACCGCGAGCCGGACGTTCTTCCGTGCGGAAAGCAGGTTGGCCAACGCGAGCCATGAGCCGCCGGACTCTTCGATGTGAGCGGCCGTATTCGCATCGGTGATCATGTAGATGGGGCTCTCCGCCAGCACGGTGCCGGATCCGACCACGTGATCCTGGGCGATCTCGATATCCCGGGCGACCCCCGCCCAGGCCGCGTCATCCGGAATCCACACATCCGCGTTGAGCTGCTTAACGCGCTCCGCACCGATCCGGCCATCGGCGACGTCGGCCTGGACATGGACGCAGTTGGCCGCTCGTTCGAGCCGGGGAGCCAGCGTCGCCAGCACCGGCGCGAACGAGGCTGAGGTGACCACCCGGACCGTACGTGGGCACGTGCCGTCCTCGCTCGGCGCCACGACGGTCGGTTCCCCGGCCCTCAGGTAGTAGAGGCCGCCGAGCGCTCCCAGGAAGACGAGCAGGCCAACGGCGAAGAGGATGGACAGCACGCGGCGTGGGCCTTCGCGGGCACGGTGCATTCCCATGGCAGTCCATCCCCCCGGGATGGCCCGGCGCCCCCGATTCGGCCCCTAGCCGCGCCAGACCCCGCGGTCGGCACTCGGCATTCGTTGCGCAGTCAAGCATGACCGTCGGTTCCGGTAAAGCGCCATCCGTCTACTTCGTCGGGCCATCGGCGGACCGTTTCGGCCGTCCGGCGATGGTCAAGTGGTCGATCGATGGACAACCGCCGCCTCAAGATCAGGGAGTCTGCCCACGTCCGAACGAGATCGTTGGATCGGTGGGCGTCCTTGCCATGATCGCACTGCCGTGGATTCTCGGCGGCACGCGGCCCAGTCGCGAGGATCTGACGCTGTCGGCGTTGATCGCGCTGGCGACGGCCTTTGTCAGCGTGATGGCTACTGCGCTGACGGCCTTCGACATGGCGCGGCTCGCGCTACCGGAGACCCCGCGGGTGTACGCCGCCCGCCGACACCTCGTCCCGTCCCGCCGAGGTACGCGACGCCAAGCGCGTCCGGTACCTCGCCGGCACCACGGGCCTCGAACAGGCCGATGTGGCCGGCGCAGACCTTCGCGATCAGCTCGACGTCATCTGGTCGAACCTGCGGGCCAAGCTCGCGGACGAGGGCATGACTCTCGACAACGTGGCCCGGGTGACGAGCTACCTGCGCGATCCCGCGTACATCGACACCACCGCGCGGCGAACGCCGCCGCGCTGGGCGATCGGCCCGTCCCGATGACGGCGGTCGTGACGGCGACGCTCGCCGAGAACTGGCTCGTAGAGATCGGCCTGATCGCGATCACATGAGGCGCGGAAACCTGTTGTGCTTCCAGCCGCGCATCGCCGATGATCATGGTATGTCCGATGAGTCCGTAGAGGATCTGCCCGCGCGCCGCTTCGGGTGGTGGGACATGTTCGTTCACCCGGATGACGACCCGCGGACCGACGGGGGGTTCCAGGGCGAGCGCGCCACGCTCGTCGGATTTCTCCGTGACCAGCGCCTGACGCTGGAGCTGAAGTGCTCCGGCCTGGACGCCGCCGACCTGGCCCGCCGCTCGGTGCCACCGTCCAACCTGTCGTTGTTGGGGTTGGTGCGCCACCTGGCCGGGGTTGAGCAGACATGGTTCCGACTCCGGATGGCCGGTCAGGACGCGCCGCGGCACTACCGCTCCGAGGACGACCGGGACGGCGATTTCAACGGCGCGGCGCCCGACCCCGCCGTGGTCGCGGAGGCGTGGGACACGTGGCGGGCCGAGGTGGCCTTCGCGGAGCGGTTCGTGGCCGAGGCGCCGGATCTCGAGATGGTCGGGAGCGAAGGCGACGTGCTGCGCGAGGTGTTGGTGCACATGATCGAGGAGTACGCGCGGCACAACGGCCACGCCGACCTGCTACGCGAGCGCATCGACGGGAGAGTGGGCCAGTAGCCGACGGCTCGACCATCGTCACCGTTTGCACGGCGGCGGCGACCCTCCGCCGCGCCACGGAGCCGGTGGCCGGCCGGGACCGTCCGGCCACCGGCCCAACCGTTCCGGAGTTCTCCGGGTGCGCGCGCTAGCGGCGTCTTCCGACAGTTGCCCTACTGTGCGACGTCGCGATCCGGGCCCGGGTCAGCAGGTAGACCACTGCCACCGCGCCCGCCACCATGGCCAGCTGGTTCACATTGACGGCGGGCCGCCACCGCACCGTGCCGTCCTTGATGACGTATGCGCCGGCGGGACGCGCGCCCATCCCGAAGCCGCCGCCCTCGCCCTCCTGGCCTTGTTGGTCGTGCCCGCCTCCGCCGCCGCCACCACCAGCGACCATGGCGGCCGGTATGATCGTCACCCCATCCTTCTCGAACGGATCGGCGTACACCCGTTTGACCGTGATGGCGTCGCGGGCGGTGCCCAGCACCTCGTCGAGCTTCATGGTCTGCCCCTTTGCCTTGTCGTTACCTCCAGCCTTACCCGCTGGCCACTGCCGCGTCAGGCAGTTGCGGCAGCTTCACGGGGACGGCGACGCCGAGTGGATTGAGGCCTGGCCGGCCTCGGCTCCGGGCCGTCACGTCGATCGTCTCCGCTTTCTGTCGGAGCCACCAGGCCCAGCGCCGCGCTCTGAGCGGCACTGTCGAACGCGCGGCCCGCCGGGACTGCGGCGTTCGCAACGTCGTGCGCACACAAGCGGGAAACGCCCGGTATGTCGCTATAAGGGCTGGTCGATGACCCCTCCTGCCGCTGGCGAACGCCGGCTCGCCTGGCATGGTAGAAGCATGTGCCGAAACATTCGCGTACTCCATAACTTTGATCCACCCGCTACCGAGAGCGAGATTGAGGGGGCCGCCATCCAGTACGTGCGCAAGGTCAGCGGCACCACACACCCGTCGGCGGCCAACGAGGAGGCGTTCGGCGAGGCCGTTCGCGCCGTCAGCGCGGCGACCCGCACCTTGCTCGACAGCCTCGTCACGAAGGCGCCGCCTCGCGACCGTGAGGTCGAGGCCGCGAAGGCCAAGGCGCGGGCTGCCGAACGGTACGGTCCGACGGTGGCCGCGCGCTGACGGGTTAGCCCGCCAAGAACTTCAACAAGTCGTATATGACAAAGGCCGGCCAAACAATGGCTTTGAGAATTCCCACGATGATGGCCCAGAAGCCATCCGCCTGCTGAATGTAGTAGACCAGCGCGCCAATCAGGCCCAGAGCGTAGACCGCATTTCCCCCACCCGAGCGGTTGGCCCACGCATTTCTGCCTTTGTCATTCATGCCACGACCCTCCTCGTCAGCAATCTAGTCCGTGCGCCCGATGGAAGATTCGCGCATGGCCCGTTCAGGGGTTGGCCCGCAGCCACTCCGACCAGGTGGTCTTGCCGTGCCGGCCGTTCGGGCATGTCTGCGGGCCGGCGGCGCGGAGCGCGAAGGCAGGCAGCCTGACGCCGACGATCCGGCGGTCGATGCCCCGTTCGTTCTGGTACTGCCGGGCCAGCTCGGTCATCGGCAGGATCTCCGGGCCGCCGAAGTCCTCCCGGATGCCGCCAGGCCCGGCATCGAGGCAGTCGACAACGTATTCGGCGAAGTCGTTCGAATCGACGGGCTGTATGTCCAAGTTGGACGGTAGCACCCAGAGACGGCGACTGGCCATCGTATCGAGCAGGTGAGCGAGCAGCCAGTGGAAGCCCGTGGCCGGGACGATCGACCAGGGTACGGTCGAGGCGCGGACGACACTCTCCGCGGCTGCCTTCGTGCGGGAGTACGGGATTCGGGACCGCTGGATGCCGACGATCGAGACGTGCAGGAAGTGGCTGACGCCGGTCCGCTCGCCCTCGGCGAGCAGCCGCCGGGTGCCGTCGATGTCGACGTCGGCGGGGCTGCGGATCAGGTCGCCGGCACGAAAGGCGCCGCGCCGAGCCGCGGGGGAGTTGGTGGCCGCGTGCACGACCGCGTCGGTGCCGGCGACCGCTTCCGGGATCCCGGCGCCGGTGCCCAGGTCGCCTTTGATCCATTCGATCTCCGGGTCGTCGCCTGGCCGGCGCGCCAGGACCCTCACCCGATATCCACGCCCAGCCAGCAGACGCACGACCTCCCGGCCTAGGTGACCGGTGCCTCCGGTGACGAGCACAGTGTTGATATGAGCATTCATGACCCCTACGACGGCCCGACACACCTGGGCGTGACAGCAGGCTCCGGCCGTCGGCCGGCAAACCTCGCTCCTGAGTGTGCCGTCAGCGTCCTCGGGGAGATTCCGCTCGGGAAGCGACCGTCAGACGCCGAACGCGCTGCGCGCGACGGTGGCGAGCACCTGTTGCTGGTAGTACACGGGCGTGCCCTGGTCGCCGATGACTGAGGACGCGTAGTGGGTGGACACGAACAGGCCGTACACCGCGGTCCCGGAAATGGCGAGCCCGAAATAGTCGCCGATGAAGCTGCGGTTCGGGCATGGGTTCTGGTGCGCCGCGCAGGCCATCTGGTCCAGCCCGTCGATGGTCTGGGCCGGCTGTTCCGGGTCCCAGGTGTGCTCCGAGAACCGCACGTTGCCAGCCACCGCGACCGCGCCGCTGCCGCCGTCCTTGAACACCTGCAGCGTGGTGTTTATGCAGAAGTTCACCCGACCGACGTGCGCTGGCACGATGCTCGGGTCGCTGGGGCAGGGTGCCCGCCGGTCGTAGAACGCGACCGCGACCGCGCCGCCGGGGCCGGCAGCGACACTGGGCTGGAATTGGTCGGTGGGGGACGCGGGAGTGTCAACGTTGTCGTTGACCTTCAGCCGCTCGGACCAGGTGGCGCCCGCGTCGGTCGACTGCGAAAGGAAGACGTCCATCTGGGTGCCGTCCCATTGCTCCCAGACCACGTACAGATGGCCCGGGTAGTCCTCGCTGGCCGCGAAGTGCTCCAAAATTCCGTCTCTGAACCGGGTGTTGGGCAGGCAGCAACCGGTAATCGTCCTGGCGTCGGCGACGCGGTTCCACGGGCCCCAGGTCGCGCCGTCGTCGGTGGAGCGCGCGACGTAGATGGTCTTGGCGCCGGGGTTGCTTGGCGAGTTCGACGCGATCGCGAGGTATACGTCACCGGAGGGATCCACGACCGGGTAGACGTACTCGTTCGTCGCGCCTGTCTCGTTGGGCCGGGTTACCGTCGCCCTCTTAGTGAACGTCTGTCCGCGGTCCGCCGACACAGCGACGTTGATCTTCGTCGTCTGCCCGTTGTAGACGGCCCAGGCGGCGTACACGTGGTCCTGGAACCTGCTGCCCGGGAAGTGGTTGACCGCCACCCATTGCTTGTCCTCGACGAAGCCGAGGGACAGGCTCGACCAGTTCGGCTCGTGCTCCAGCGGCTGCCCTCGGTTGCCCTTCACCCAGTGCTGGCCGAGGTCGTCGCTGTAGGAGATCTCGATGTGCGAGTTGGGGTGCAGGTTGACCCAGTACGGGTTGAACGGCAGCGTCACCTGGTAGGCCCGGCCTTTGGTGTCAAACGCGACGTTCGGGTCGGTGTTGTTCATCCAGGACGGAGGCATCTCCTGGGTCCCGGTCGTCACGCACTCGTACCCCTGCACGATGTTCGATCCGGCGGGCTGTCCGTTGATGATCCGATGCGAGCCGAGGTGGAAGTCGTAGAACGTCGAGTACTTCTCGAAGAACACCTTCGAGGTACCGACGAGATTCTCGGTACCGGGTTGGACGGCCAGCCACGACTCGGACAGGTTTGCGTTGTAGTCGCCCAACCGGCACGTTCCAGGAGTTGGTGCGGTAGCGCCCGCAGGCACGGGATAACCGCCGCCCTGGAACGGCCGGCTGGCCACCGTGTTGGTCACTGGAACGGCCGAGGTCCAGCCCGCTGCGGGCTCCGCTCGTGCCGCGCCGGACGATGCAACGGCAACCACCCCGGCTACCACCAGGACCATCGTGAAGCCGAGTCGTCGCGCCATGGCGGCCCCCTTTTGTCGTGTAGCCGATCCGCTGCCCGTGGTGTCCGGAACAAGCGATTAGCGGATGGTAACCAAGTGATCACGACGACGGGAACGGCCGATCATCCATGCCCGGCTATCCGCCGGCCATTGCCCCAATGATGATGAACGGCTCCTCACCGGCGACCACCTGCTCAGGGAGGGGTGCATCGGGCGACTCGTTGGACAGATCCTCCTCGCAGGCGTAGAAGCGCACGAAGGCCCGGCGCTGGCCGCCGTGGCGGTCGCGGATCGTGCCGAGCAGCATCGGGTACTTTGCCTCGAGGGTGTCCAGGACGTGGCGCTGGGTGACCGGCCCGGCATCCTCGGCCGAACCAATCACCTCCAGGCGTACTTCGCCGCTGACGTGAGCCAGGTTCTTCAGGTGCGCGGGGAGGACGACCCGGATCACGGCAGCACCTGGACTTCCACGGAGAGCACGGCCGGCAGGTCCCGCACGATCGGGTCCCAGCTGTCGCCTGCGTCGGCCGAGTGGTACACCTGGCCACCGGTGGTGCCGAAGTAGATGCCGCAAGGCTCGAGCGTGTCGACCGCCATCGCGTCGCGGTACACGTTGACGTAGCAGTCGGACTGTGGCAGGCCCTTGGTCAACGGCTCCCATTCATCGCCGCCGGTGCGGCTGCGGTAGACCCGCAGCTTGCCCTCCGGCGGGAAGTGCTCGGAGTCGCTCTTGATCGGCACGACGTATATGGTCTCCGGCTGGTGCGCGTGCACCGCGATGGGGAACCCGAAGTCCGACGGCAGCTCGCCGCTGATCTCGCGCCAGGTCGCACCGGCGTCGTCGCTGCGCATGACGTCCCAGTGCTTCTGCATGAACAGGGTGTCCGGCCGCGACGGGTGCTGGGTGATGTGGTGCACGCAGTGGCCTACCTCGGAGTCCTGGTCGGGAATCTCGCCCGAGCGGAGGCCCTTGTTGATCGCTAGCCAGCTGGCGCCGGCGTCGTCGCTACGGAACGCGCCCGCGGCCGAGATGGCGACGTAGATCCGGTTCCTGTTGATCGGGTCCAGAATGATCGTGTGCAGGCAGAGGCCGCCGGCGCCCGGCTGCCACGTCGGCCCGGTCCGGTGGGTACGCAGCGCGGTGAGCTCCTCCCATTTCTGACCGCCGTCGGTTGACACGTAGAGGGCGGCATCCTCGGCACCGGCGTACACGGTGTCGGGGTCCTCGTGGGACGGCTCAAGGTGCCAGATGCGTTTGAATTCCCATGGGCGTGGGGTCCCGTCGTACCACAGGTGCTCGCCGACGTCGCCCTCGTAGGTGAAGTCGTTGCCCACCGTGGTCCAAGTCTTGCCGCCGTCGTCGGAACGCTGAATCAGCTGCCCGAACCAGCCGTCGTTCTGGGACGCGTAGAGCCGGTTCGGGTCAGCCGGCGACCCGGCGAGATGGTAGATCTCCCAGCCACCGAAGAACGGTCCCTCGACCGTCCAGTCGCTGCGCCTGCCGTCCGAGATCAGCGCGAACGCGCCCTTGCGCGTGCCTACCAATACCCGTACGTCGCTCATGCCCTCATCCTTCCGATCCTCTTCGACGGTGCGCCAGGGTAAGACCGTCCGTCGCACCGAATCTCATCGGGCAGCACCCCGAGTCTTCTCCGTTGGTACGACGAATGGGTGCCTTGGGAATCGACACACTGCCGTGGTTGGGTCGCTCGGCATGGGCGAAGCGGTGAGGCCGAACGTGGCGACGCCGCGGCCGTCGCAACTCAAGCGCGACACAAAGGGCGCCGGCGGCCGGCCGCTCCCACCGACGGGCGGGGGAGCGGCCAGCCGGCCCGGACCGGGGCGCTCAGTTGTTCGGAATGGGGATGGCGGGACATTCGAACTGCTTGACGACGCCGGCATCGGTTGCGCTTCCGGCGGCGAGGGCCGCTTGCACCTCTTCGGCTGAGTCCAGCACGCCGTTACCGTCAAGGTCGCCGTCGGCGACCGCCGCCGCGTAGCCGGAAGGGAACGTCAGCGCGTGCACCATCCAGCGGCCGCCGTTGTAGTCGGGCTCGCCCGGGGCCGCCTGCGCCACGTTGAGTTGCACTCCTCCGAACTCGTAGATGATGTCCCAGGCCTGCGCTGGCGCGCCGGTGCCGGACAGGTCGGTGGGAGTGCCCACGGTGCGGTAGAGCGTTCCGTCCACGTAGAAGGCGGGCCCGCCGACTCCCGCGAACGCAGGCGTCGCGACCCCCACTGCGGCCACGGCGAGACCGATCGCGACTGTCAGCATCCGTGGCCGGATCTTAGATTTACCCATCTGTCCTCCTGTGTCAGGGCCGGCGCCCTCCGCGCCGTGCCATGACCCCAGAACACACCCGTGCCACCGAGACGACGCTTACAAAGCTGTGACGCTCGCGCCGAGCTGTCCGGCAGCACGACTCTCGATCTCGCACACCCCTGACGGGTTGTCGAGTTCCGGCGTGGTGGCCGCACCGAGGCCCATACGCTTGAGGCGCTACGCCGATCACGCGTGACCGAACGGAGGGTGTCATGCGCCAGTCAGACGCCGTCCTCGACGATCACCGCGAACTGCAACGGGGCCTCGTCCGCCGACGCGTGGCGGGCACCTCCTCTCCCGCGTCTCGGCTCTCACTTGACAGGGCGCCCGGCGGCGCCCGGCGGCCGCCCGATCCGATCTCGCGGGCCGACCCGGCGGCCGGGCATTGACATCGGCCGAGAAACCTGGGAGACCTACGGGGTCATCCGCACGTCAACGACAAGAGAGCGAGGCAGCACTCGACATGAACTTCCTCTACGCGGTCATCGTCGGCGTGGTCATTGGCCTGATCGGAGGGTTCGCTCTGCGCGGTAGGCAGCCCAGGGCGATGTGGCTGTCGCCGGTGCTCGCCACCGCCGGCGCGCTGGTCGCGGCCGTGTTGGCCGCCATCTTCGGCGACGACCGCCAGTACGGGCCCAAGGAGATCGCGCTGCAGGTAGTGCTGGCAATCGTCGGCGTCGGCGTGACCTACTTCCTCGGCAGCCGCGCGTCCGCTGGCGTACCGGCCGGGCCCGCCGGATAGCCTCCGCGCCCCACCGATCCTGACGCTGCGTCCAGGATCGGCGGGCGGCGCGACAGGAGGAGATCGATGCAAGACTTCTACGACGAGGTGATCGCCCAGCTGCTGCGGGCAGGCGTCCTGGACACCGCGATGAAGGTGCTGGTCGTCTGCGGCGGTCAGACCGACAAGGCCGTCCTGCTCAGGAGCGGCTTCCGGGACGTCGTCATCTCCAACATCGACTCGCGAGCCGAGAACCAGGACTTCACGCCGTACACGTGGTCCTACCAGGACGTCGAGCGGCTCTCCTTCGCCGACGGGTCGTTCGACTTCTGTCTGGTGCACTCCGGCCTGCACCACTGCTACTCGCCGCACAGGGGTCTACTCGAGATGTACCGCGTAGCCCGAAAGGGGCTGCTGCTCTTCGAGCCCTACGACAGCATCACGACGCGCCTCGGGGTGCGGCTCCACATCGGACAGGAGTACGAGCACGCGGGCGTCTTCTGCAACCGGTGCCACCATGGCGGCGTGAGCAACACCTCCATCCCCAATTACGTCTACCGGTTCACGGAACAGGAGATCATCAAGACCGTCAGCTGTCACGCGCCGCATGCGCGGCACGAGTTTCGGTTCTTCCACCGGATGCGCGTGCCGTGGACTCAGCTGCGCAAGCGCCGGAACAAGGCGCTCTACCGGGCCGTTCGCCTGGCCCAGCCGGCCTTGAAGCTGCTGGAGACGTGCGCGCCAAAGCAGACCAACAACTTCGCGGCCCTGGTGCTGAAGCCGGACTTGCCGCGCGCCCTGCATCCCTGGCTGCGCCAGGAAGGCGGGTCAATCCGGCTCAACGACGAGTGGGTGGCCACTCGCTACCGCCGCTGATCGTGGGCGCCTACCCGCGGACAGGCGGGCGTTGAGGTGAACTCGCTGCTCGGTGCACACTGACCACGAAGATGGTGACCGCCGAGCCGAATGACCCATCCCGAATAGAAATGACGGAAGTCAGTCCCCGCATCGCGCGCTTGCTCCGCGATTTGCCTGGTCGCGAGGCAGCGGTGGTTGACGGCTTCTGGCGCGAGGTCACCGCTTTGGGGACACCGTTGGTGGAGGCGGTCCGTGACGGGTCCGCACTTGTCACGTTCGTGTGGCGGGGCCGGGCCGCGCGCACCGCGACCGGCTGGGGCGTCGAGGTCGAACTACAGCGCATTGCGGGGACCGACCTGTGGTACGGCTCGCAGCGGCTGCCCGTCGATCTGCGGACGCTCTACTACCTGCGGCACGGCGGCGACGGCATCCCGACCTCGCCAGATGAGGTGGGGCCGACTCATGTGGACGGGCTCAACCGCCGGCCGTTCCGGTTCCCGCCGGATCGGAGCGACCCGAACGACCGTGCGTGCTGGGCGTCGTTGCTGGAGTTGCCGGCCGCTCCGGGCGAGCCGTGGAGCGTCCCGCGGCCCGGCGTCCCGCGTGGGACGTTGATGACGGCCGACCTGCGGACGGTGGCGCTTGGGGGACGGCGCCGGGTCGGCGTCTACCGACCCGCCGGCGCCGCGGCCGACGGTCTGGGGCTGCTGGTTGTTTTCGACGGTTACCTGTCACGGACCGTGCTGCGGATTCCGACCACATTGGACAATCTGATCGCCGCCGGGCGGATCCCGCCCACCATGGCATTGTTCGTCCACACCCCCAGCGGTGGGCGCCGGTTCCGCGAGCTCCGGCCAGGGAACGCGATCCGGCGCTTCGTGACGCGGGAGCTGCTGCCCTGGGCGTACCGCCGCTGGGACCTCAGCGCCGACCCCCGACGCAGGGTCGTCGCCGGATCGTCGCTGGGTGGCCTGGCCGCCGCGTACCTCGGGCTGGTCGCGCCCGACCTCTTCGGCGGCGTCATCGCCCAGTCCGGCAGCTTCTGGTGGCCAGCGTCTCCCACCGCGGAACCGCAGTGGCTGATCCGCGCGTACGCCGAGCGTCCGGCCCTGCCGGTGCGGTTCTACTTGGACGTCGGCGACCGGGAAACCAGCAGCCCGCGCGGCGACGGCCTGGATCAGGTGACCGTCAACCGTCGCCTCCGCGACGTCCTTGTCGAGCGCGGCTACCGGGTGACCTACGCCGAGTACACCGGGGCGCACGACTACGTCGGCTGGCGGCGGACCTTCGCCGACGGCCTCGTCGCCGTGCTCGACACCGAACGGCCGACACCGCCGCACCAGTCCGGAGACTAGGGGACATCAGCCGCCGAGACGACCACTTCGTGCTGTGCATCCCCGACTCGTTGCCGTCGCGTGATAGGAACGGGACCGTGATGGAGGTGCGGCTGCACGGCCCCGGTGACCTGCGGGTCGGCGAGGCAGAGCCGCCGGTAGCAGGACCCGACGAGAGCATCGTCCGGGTTACCGCGGTCGGGGTGTGCGGGTCCGACCTGCACTGGTTCGCCGACGGGGGAATCGGGGATGCCACTCTGACCAGGCCCCTTGTCCCCGGCCACGAGTTCGGCGGCATTGTCGAGAGTGGACCTTTGGTCGGCCGCCGGGTCGCGGCCGACCCGGCGATCCCGTGCAGCGCGTGTGACCGGTGTCGGGAGGGGAACCACAACCTGTGCCCGACGGTGCGGTTCGCCGGGCACGGCTCCTGCGACGGCGCGTTGCGGGAGTTCCTCGCGTGGCCCACTCGTCTGCTGCACCCGGTGCCGGACGGGCTCTCCGACGAGGCGGTCGCATTGCTCGAGCCGCTCGGCGTCGCGCTGCACGCGTTCGACCTCGGGCACCTCCGGCTGGGTGCTTCGGCCGCGACCGTAGGGTGTGGACCGATCGGACTGATGCTCGCGCAGGTAGCCCGAGCGGGCGGTGCCGGACCGGTGGTGGCGGTCGAGCCGCTGGCGCATCGACGGGCCGTCGCGGCCTCCTACGGCCTCGGCCCGGCCATCGGCCCGGGCGACGACCTCGACGCCGTGCTACACGACGCGGCGGCGCCGGGCGGCGTCGACGTGGCGTTCGAGCTGGCCGGCACCGACGACGCCGTCACGACAGCGATGCGGTTGGTGCGGCCCGGTGGGCGGGTGGTGCTCGCCGGGATCCCGCACCCGGACACCACGACGTTCCCGGCCTCACTGGCCCGGCGCAAGGGCCTGACGCTCGTCCTGGTGCGGCGGATGCGCGACCCGTACTCGCGGGCACTGCGCCTGCTCGCCGATGGGCTGGTCGACGTGGACAGCTTGGTGACCCACCGGTACGGGCTCGCAGACGCGGCCGCGGCGTTCACAACCGCCGCCGCTCGTGAGGGCGTCAAGACGGTGATACTTCCGTAGCCACGCCTCGTCCTAGCCACGCCGTGCGCCGGAGAGGAAGCCCTGGACGTAGCTGCGTTGCAGGATGAGGAAGACGATCAGGCACGGTGCCGCCATGAAGATCGGGAGATCGCGAACGGCCGGCGCCGACGGTGCCCGCGACGCTCCGCGGAGCGCCCCGAGCCAATCTGTCAGTCCGTTGACGGCCAATGAGGGCCGAGGTATGGCTCAGGGTGGTCGTGTGCCCACTGGTCGAGGATCTTGGCGAGCCCCGAGGCTTGGCCGCCTCCCGCGGGCAGGTTCTTCTTCAGGACGAACACGAGGACGACGTCACGTTCGGCGGAGAAGTCCGCGACGTTCTCGTGCGCTACAGGCGACTCGGTGACGGGAGGTCGAGTCCCAGGCAGGGCGGGGCCGTGGCACTCCGGCCGAAGCCAAACGACTCATGGTCAGCCTCGCCGGCACCGCTATGAGCTTGCCAACTCGACGTGGCACCGCCTGGCGATCTTCATGGCTTTCGGAGACGGGGTCGCCCACCGGATGGGCCTCCGCAGGCTGATACAACCTATGGCGTAGCCGCGGAGCGCCGCCTCAGCTTGAGGCGCCCCATCGAGAGGACCTGGCATGGCCCGAACGTGGTTGTCCATCCAAGTCGACCTCGTCTCCGGTCACGGCGAGGACTATTGGCCACGACCGGGCCGCACCTTCGCCGCCAACCGCAGCCACACCTTCCGTCAGCTGGCCACCGCGATCGACGACGCGTTCGGCCGCTGGGACCGCGCCCACCTGCACATATTTACCCTCGCCGACCAGACCACGATCAGCCCACTGCGCTGGTGGGACGGTGAACAACCCGACGGCATGCTCGACGGCGACAAGGTCACCCTCGGCCGTCTCAAGGCCGGCGAGCAGTTCGCCTACGTCTTCGACCTCGGCGACGACTGGGCGCACCTGTGCACGGTCGGCCCGGCGCGCATCGACCCCGACGAACAACTGGGCATCGTGCCTGATCAGCCGATGCCCTACTGGGGCTGGGGCGACATCCCCGACCAGTACCGGCGCCGATGGAGCGGCGACGACGGCGAAAGCCCATTGCCACCCTCGCCCGGACTTACCGACCTGCCACGGCTGTTTCCCTGGTGGGGCAAGGACACCCGCTAGCGTCGGTGATAAGAACCCGTTGTGGTCACTCGGTGGCCGCCGTTGACGTCGACGCGCGCACCGGCTGTCCTCTTCCTCGAGGCTGGCGGACGGTGAGCGACGGACGCTTGATTCTTTAGAACCGCCGGCTCATGGACTCACCTGGTCGCTTCGGGCGGTATGCGCGACGATCGCGCGGACGATTGTCTGCCAGTCGGTGCGCTCGACACCGTGGCCGGCGCCCGGCAGCGCCAGCAACGTTGCGCCGGGGATCTTGTCAATCAGCGCCTCGCCGTGCTCGAACGGAAACATCGGATCCGCGGTGCCGTGGATGACGAGCGTGGGCGCGGTGATCGAGGACAGGGGCCGGGTTGACTGCCCGCCCTCCGGTAGGACGTCGTGGTTCCGCGCAGCCGCGAAGTCACGGGCGCGCTCGACGTCGCGGCGGACGAGTTCGCGGACCGCGGCCTCGTCGAACGGGCGCTGCCCTCCGGCGAGCACCCGCGAGTAGTCCACCAGGTAATCGACCACCGAGTTGGTGCTCGACCAGTCGACCTCGGTGTCGGTTACGAACCGTACGAACTGCGCGGTCGGCGGCGGAAGCCCGCGGTCACCAGACGTCACCGGGGAGGTGCTGATGAGGACGAGCGAACGAACGCGATCGGGATAGTCGAGCGCGAGCAGCTGCGCGAACGCTCCGCCCGCGGAGACGCCGACAACGTGCGCTTCCTGGATGCCATAGGCGTCCAGAACCCCGACCGCGTCAGCGACCAGGTCGGCGCCGGTATACCCGGGACGGCCCGGCTCGTACGTGACCGAGCGGCCAGTGTCTCGATGGTCGTACCGGATCACGAACCGCCCGGCGTCGGCGAGCATTCGGCAGAAGCCCTCCTCCCACCAGAGCATCGACGCGCCGAGGCCCATCACGAGCAGGATGGGTGGATCAGCGGGATCGCCGAACGACTCTGTGGACAGCTGGACACCGTTGGCCTCGATCAATCGTTCGGCCACCGTCGTCACCTTTCACGTGTGATCAGACAGCGTTGAAGCCGTACCGGAGATGGACGACGCCCGCGTCCTCCGCGACGCCGGGCAGCAGCGCGAACGCGGCCGGCTGCTGGTCGCGGGTGAAGAGGCGGACGCCGGCGCCCAGGGGGATGGGCACGAGGTGCAGGCGCAACTCGTCGACGACTCCTGTGTTCAGGTAGTCGTCGGCCGGCATCCAGGCCAGTGTGCCGTGCCGGTCGGCCATCGTGCGGCTGTTGGCGGGTGTCTTCGCTCATCGCAACCTCCGCGGTTGGCGTCGATTCCGGTTGCAGTTCGCAAGCAGTTGTTCCTGACCGTACCGCCACTGGTGGTACTTTGCAAGCAGTTCATCGGAATGAGGGGGACGGCGTGGCGGAGGCGCCGCGATCGGGATGCCCGATCAACGCTGCGGTCGAAGCGTTCGGCGACCGGTGGAGCCTGCTCGTGCTGCGCGACGTCATGTTCGGCAACCGCCGTCACTTCCGCGAGCTGCACGCAGGCTCCGAAGAGGGGATCGCGTCGAACATCCTCGCCGACCGGCTCAAGCGGTTGGTACGCGACGACCTGCTCACCCGCGACGATGCCCGGCCCGGGCAGAAGGCCACGTACAGCCTCACCGAGCAGGCCATCCAACTCGTCCCGGTCTTCGCGCAACTCGGCGCCTGGGGACTCCGGCACCGCCCAACCACGCGGGCGCTGCGAGTCCGCGCCGAACTCCTTGAACACGGCGGCCCCGAGATGTGGGCCGACTACATGGACGAACTACGCGAGACACACCTCGGCATTCCCCGCCCCAGCAGCG
>DASXRC010000249.1:0-2174 GCA_036506795.1 Micromonosporaceae bacterium | reverse complement strand
CGTCGGCGGGGCCCTCGCCGACTACCTCGACCGCCGGTCACTCGTCCTCGGCGGGGAGATCGCGTTCGCCGCGCTCACCGGCGTACTCCTGCTCAACGCCGTGTCCGACGAGCCGCGACTGTGGCTGTTGTACGCGGGTGGCCGCGCTCACCGCGGCGATCGACGGCGTGCAGCGCCCGGCCCTGGAGGGCCTCATGCCGCGCATCGTCGCGCCCGACGAGATCCCGGCGGCGGGTGCGCTCGGCTCGCTACGCATGCATATCGCGTCGCTCGGTGGGCCTGCGCTGGCCGGTGTGCTCATCGCGTCGGTCGGCCTCTCCTGGGTGTACGCGATTGACCTCGCCACGTTCGCGTTCTCCCTGCTGTGCCTCGCATTCGTGCGCGCCGTACCCGCGCCGCCGGCCGCCGACCGACCCTCGCTGCGATCGGTCGTCACCGGTCTGCGGTACGCCGGTAGTCGCCAGGAGCTGCTCGGCACGTACCTCGTCGACATCAACGCGATGTTCTTCGGCATGCCGCAGGCGCTTTACCCGTTCATGGCGGAGCGGCTGGGCGGCCCGGCCGTGCTCGGCCTGCTCTTCGCCGCGCCGTCCGCGGGATCGCTGGTCGCGACGCTGACCTCGGGGTGGGTCGCCCGCGTCCACCGGCACGGGCTGATGGTCGTCCTCGCCGCCGGGGCGTGGGGGATGGCGATCGTCGGGTTCGGGCTGGCCGGCTCCCTCTGGTTGGCGCTCGTCTGCCTGCTCGCGGCGGGCGCGGCCGACATGGTGTCCGGGCTGTTCCGGATGACGATCTGGAACCAGACCATCCCCGATCACCTGCGCGGACGACTCGCCGGAATCGAGATGCTGTCCTACTCGACTGGGCCGCTGCTCGGCAACGTCCGGGCCGGTCTCGCCGCGCGCTGGCTCGGCGTCGGAGGCTCCGTGATATCCGGCGGCGTGCTGTGCGTGCTGGGCACCGTCGCGCTCGCTGCCGCGCTGCCGCGATTCGTGCGGTACGACGGCCGCGACGGCGTGGCCCGCAAGCGGGTCGAGGACGAGGCACGGGCCGCGGCGGCCGCCACACCGGCCGCCGCGTCCGCTTGATGCCGTACGCAGCGCGAGCCCGCCTAACGACGGGCGCGGCCGCCGACGTGCGCGCCCTCGGAGATCTCCTCAACTAACTTCGTGCAGAACGCCGGCAGGTCCGCCGGCTTCCGGCTCGTGACGAGCCCGGAGTCGACGTGCACCTCCTCGTCGACCCAGTCCGCACCGGCGTTGCGGAGGTCGGTGCGCAGGCTCGGCCACGAGGTGAGGGTCCTGCCCCTCGCGACGTCCGCCTCGACCAGCATCCATGGGCCGTGACAGATCGCGCCGACCGGCTTGCCGGCGTCGAAGAATGCCTGGACGAACTGGACCGAGGTGGGGTCGGTCCGCAGCTTGTCCGGGTTGGCCACTCCGCCGGGCAGCACGAGCGCGTCGTACTCGGCCGGGTCGGCGTCGGTCACTGACCGCTCCACCGGGAATGTGCCCGCCTTGTCCATGCCGCGGACTGCCTGGATCGAGCCGTCCTTCGGCGAGACCAGCTCCGGCCGCGCCCCGGCCGCCTCCACGGCCGCGCGCGGCTGCGCGTACTCGCTCTCCTCCACGCCGTCAGTGGCCAGGAAGGCCACTCGCTTGCCGGCGAGGGTCGCACTCTTCGCCATGGGTTCGTCGCCTCCGTTCCGGTCGTCTCGCGGTGAGTGGCTACGCCGCCGTCGGCGTAGGTCCCTCGCCGCCCTCGCTGGGCCCGCTCTCGGCGGCGGTACCCTCGATCGCTTTGTGACCCACGGGAATCGTGCGGCGCTTGGAGCGCTCGCTCCGCGGCAGGCGGATGGTGAGCAGGCCGTGGTCCATGGTCGCGTCGACGTGTTCGGCGTCGATGTCGCCCGGGATCGAGAAGCGGTAGTCGAAGCTGCGGCGTCGCTCGGCGCGCTCCTCGCCGGTCACCTCGGCCTCGCTCCGGGCGCGGATGGACAACTCGCGGTCGTCCACCTCGACCGTGACCTCCTCGGGCGCGACGCCCGGCAGGCGGGCGGTCACGACCCAGCCGTCCGCGTCCTCGTCGAGGTCGATGTCCTGGTAGCCCCCGCGGCCGCCGTACAGCGACCCGAACACCCGGCCGACCTCGTCTCGCAGTGCTTGAAGGTCGCC
>DASXRC010000248.1:0-14169 GCA_036506795.1 Micromonosporaceae bacterium | reverse complement strand
ACCGAGTCGCCGACCTCGAAGTCGAGCACCTTGATCTCGGCCTTGGCCTTCTTGCCGCCGGCCTCCGGGGCAACCGCCGGGGCCAGCCACTTGAGCACCTCGTCCAGCGAGAGCGGAGCCGGCCGGTCGGCCCGGTCGGTGGCGCCGACAAACCCGGTAACCCCGGGCGTGTTCCGAACGCAGGAGTACGACTCCGGGGTCAGCTCCATCCGGACCAGGATGTACCCGGGGAAGACCTTGTTCTGCACCTGGAGCCGCTTGCCGTTCTTGACCTCGATCTCTTCCCGGGTCGGCACCTCCACCTGGTAGATGAACTCCTCCATGTCGAGGCTGGTGATCCGGGTCTCCAGGTTGGCCTTGACCTTGTTCTCGTACCCCGCGTAGGAGTGCACGACGAACCAGTCGCCGGGCGCGTACCGCAGCTTCTGGCGCAGCTCGGCGACCGGGTCGAATTCCGCCTCGGATTCGACGGGCGCAGCCTCCGCCGCGGTGGCGGCCTCCGTCGCCACCGAGCCCTGCTCGTCGGTGGTCGCGGTGGTCTGGTCGTATTCGGGCACGTCGCTCACTTCCGTCACTATCACTGGCCTCCATTGCCGAAGACCCACAGCACGCCCTTGGCGAACCCGTAGTCCAGCACGAGGATCAAGGCCGTCATCGCCGCCACGAACGTGAGGACCACGGCGGTGTAGGTCAGCAACTCCTTGCGGGTCGGCCAGATGACCTTTCGCAGCTCCGCCACGACTTCCCGGATAAACCGGCCGATCCGGGCGAAAAGCCCGACTCGCTCGGTCTCCCGGCGTACCCGCACCGGCCGGCGGTCGGCGCCGGTGCGCGCGCGGGCGCGGGTGGCCGTCCCGCCGCCGCGCGCCGGCTCCTCGGCGTCGTCGTCGACGATGTCGTCGAACGCGTCGTCGAGGGGCTCGTCCGCGGCACCCTTGCCACGCCGGTTGCTCTCGGCCATCTCGCCCTCTTCCATCGCGGGGTGGTTATGTCACACGCCGGCCGCTGCCGATCCGGGCCATTCGAGCCTAGGCGCAGGGGCGACAGGACTCGAACCTGCAACCTGCGGTTTTGGAGACCGCTGCGCTGCCAATTGCGCCACACCCCTTAGCGGGGTGGCGAGCCTACCCAGGCAAGCCTGAGTAGGGGGTACTCACCCCACGGGCGACCAGTGTACGGGTACCGTCAGGTGATTCCCAACTCGCACTCCGCCGTCAGCCGAGCCGGACGGTGGCCCGGGCCTGGGCCAACACCTTCTCCCCGTTGCAGGTCGCGGTCAGGTCGAGGCGGGTGAGGCCGTCCTCGTCGATCGACCGGACGACCCCGGTCACCGCGACCTCCGCGCCGGCTTCGTCGTCGGGCACGACCACCGGCTTCGTGAACCGCACGCCGTAGTCGACGACCGCGTCGGGCCGGCCGGCCCAGCCGGTCACCGCCCGACCGACCAGCGCCATGGTCAGCATCCCGTGCGCAATCACCCCCGGCAGCCCGACCGTGGTCGCGATCCGGTCGCTCCAGTGGATCGGGTTGAAGTCGCCGGAGGCGCCGGCGTACCGGACGAGGTCGGCGCGGGTGACCCGGAACGTCTGCGCGGGCAGCGTGGTGCCGATCTCCAGAGTCATCCGCCCTCCCCCCGCGCCACGAGCTTGGACCAGACGGTGACGACGGGCTCGCCGGCCGTCGTGCTGACCTCCGTGCGAGTCGTGAGCAGGTCGTGCCCTCCGCGGGAGGTGACCTCCTCGACCGAGTGGACGCAGACGAGCTCGTCCCCAGCGACCACCGGCCGGGCGTACGCGAAGCGCTGGTCGCCGTGCACCACGCGGCCGTAATCCAGCCCGAGGGCGGGGTCCTCGACGAGCTGGCGGCTGGCGGAGATCCACAACAACACCGGGAACGTCGGCGGCGCCACGACGTCCGGATGTCCGAGCGCCCGCGCCGCCTCCGGGTCGTGGTACGCCGCGTCGGTCGCCCCGATCGCGGTCGCGAACTCGCGGATCTTCTCGCGGCCCACCTGGTAGGGCGCGGTCGGCGGATATGTCCGGCCAACGAAGGACGGGTCCAGCGGCATGCGCCGAGGGTATAGCGGAAAAAAGCAAAGATCGCCTTTGGTACGCGTACCAAAGGCGATCTTGGTGGTATGCGGAGCCGGCGGGGCTCAGCGCGTCTCGCGGTGCAGGGTGTGCTTCCCCTGACGCGGACAGAACTTCCTCAGCTCGAGGCGGTCCGGGTCGTTGCGGCGGTTCTTGCGCGTGATGTAGTTGCGCTCCTTGCACTCCGTACACGCCAAAGTGATCTTGGGACGGATGTCGGTCGCCTTCGCCACGGCGGAGTGCCTTCCTCGCGGTTCTCGGACGGGTGGTTACCGCCGAGCTCATGAACGGACAGTGCGGCATACCAGCGTAGATTGTCTCTGCGCGGGCACGCAAAGCGGGCGCCTATGGCGCCCATTACGGCCGGCTGGCCGTGGTAGCGGTGGCCGGACTTGAACCGGCGACACAGCGATTATGAGCCGCTTGCTCTGCCAACTGAGCTACACCGCCGCGGCGGGCCAATGGTGAACCCGGCTTGAGCCCCCTTACGGAATCGAACCGTAGACCTTCTCCTTACCATGGAGACGCTCTGCCGACTGAGCTAAGGGGGCGCGCGCGATCTCTCCCTGGGGGCGCGCAGGGGTAAGAGTACACGGCGGCCGAGCGGCCCGGGAAATCGGATCATTCGCGAGCGCAGGCGGGCTCACGGCACCGCGCGCAGGCGGCGCACCTCGCCGGCGGGCGTCGGCTCCGCCTCGGTCTGCGCACCGAACCACGCCTCCAGGCGCTCGTACGGCAGCGGCCGGCTGAACAGGAAGCCCTGCCCGATGTCGCAGCCGATCTCCTCCAGCAGCTCCAGCGTGAGCTCGCTCTCGACGCCCTCGGCCACCACCGTCAGCCCGAAGTGGCGGGCCAGGTCGACCACGGCACGAACGATCGCGAGATCGCCCGGGTCGGTCGCCATGCCCTGCACAAAGGTCCGGTCGATCTTGACTTCATCGACCGGCAACCGCCGCAGGTACGACAGCGAGGAGTAGCCGGTGCCGAAGTCGTCCACGGCGAGGCGCACGCCCATGTCGTGCAGCCGGCGGAGGGTGGGCATCGGGCGGTCGGTCTCGCCGAGGACGCCGTCCTCGGTGATCTCGAATATCACCCGCTCCGGCTTGACCACATGCTCGGAGAGCATCCGCTCGACCCGGGCCGGGAACTCGGGATCGAGCAGCGTGCGCGGAGAGAGGTTGACCGCGACCGAGAGCGGACGGCCGGCGTCCGACCATTCCCGGCACCGCCGGAGCGCCTCCTCGAGAACGGCCTCGGTGAGCCGGCCGAGCTGACCTGTGTGCTCGGCGACGGCGACAAAGTCCTCCGGCGCCACCGGGCCGTGTGTGGGGTGCTCCCACCGGGCGAGGCACTCGACCGCGACGAGCCGTCGATCCGGCAACGCGACCATGGGCTGGAAGTAGATCTCGAGTTCGTCGTTGTCGAGCGCGCGGCGCAGGTCCCCGGCGAGACCCAGCCGACGCGCCGACCGCGACTCCAGGGCGAGGTTGAACAGCTGTACGCCGGAGGAGACCGACTTCGCCGCGTGCGTCGCCAGGTCGGCCCGTTGGAGCAGGGCGGCCGGGTCGGTGCCATGGTCCGGATGCACCGCCACGCCGACCGCCGTGTCCACGTCCAGCGTCAGCGTGTCGAACACCATCGGGTTGTGCAGCCTCTCGCGCAGCTCCAGTGCGGCGCTCACCGCACCATCGGCGCCGTCCGCGCGGAGCAGCACGGCGAACTCGTCACCGCCCACCCTGCCGACCAGGGCCGCCGGCGGGGCCAGCGTGCGCAGGCGCCGAGCCACCTCGGCGAGCAGCTTGTCCCCGGCCGCGAAGCCCAGGGACTCGTTGACGTCGCGCAGACCGTCCACATCGAACAGCAGCACGGCGACGACCTCGCCGGGCGCGCGGACGCCGACCGATTCCTCGAGGGCGGCGCTCACCTGGCGACGATTCGGCAGCCCGGTGAGCGAGTCGTGCGTGGCGTCGAACCGGAGCCGGTCCACCAACCGAGAGTTCTCGACCGCAACGGCCGCGTGTGCGGCGACCGTCTCGAGCAGGCGTACGTCCGCCAGCTCGAAGTTGATTCCATCGCCGAGCCGGCCCGCCACCTCGAGCGTGCCGATCACCGCCCCTCCGGAGCGGAGGGGGACGACGATGGCGTCCATGGGGCCGCGCTGGCCGCGAAGCTCCTCACGAAGGTGCGCGTCGTCGGGGGTCGCCTCGAGTCCCGGGCCGATCGCCACCGTGCTCCCGCGCTCTATCGCGGCCCGGCGCAGGCTATCGGGAGTCGCCACGATGTCGAGCAGCCCTTGGTCGTCGAAGCGCGCGGAGAGCAGGACCTCGGGATGGCGACCCTGTGCGGGCAGCCACAGCGTCGCGTACTCGGCCTGCATGAGGTCCCG
This sequence comes from Micromonosporaceae bacterium, assembly GCA_036506795.1. Classification (GTDB taxonomy): domain Bacteria; phylum Actinomycetota; class Actinomycetes; order Mycobacteriales; family Micromonosporaceae; genus DASXRC01. The sequence goes on along the minus strand of DASXRC010000248.1, from coordinate 9,693 downwards.
CACCCTGGTCAGCAGGACGTCGGTGATCAAGCCGCTGTGTTGTGCCTCGCGAAGCGCGCCCGTCAGGGCGTACATCTCGGTCAACGACCTGTGTTGGCGCTGGAACTGGATGTACGAGCGGTAGCCCATGACGAACGCCGCCATCAGCACCGCGAGGAGCAGCACGGCCCAGGCGCTCTGCCGCAGAATCAGCAGCACGACGAGCCCGAGCGTGATGTTCACGGCGCTGATCGCGAACACCGAGGCGAACTGACGAACGAGATCGTGGCCGGTCGGCCGCCCCTGGACGAGCGTGATGACGCCCACCACCGATGCGAAGGTCACAAACAGACTGGCGGCCGCCGCCAGCACGAGGATGAGCCAGGACTTGGGATCCTTCGTCGTCGTCACCGGACCCAGGCCGGTGACGACGAGGCTGGCGCAGGCCGCCGCTGCCGTGATGCTCGCGACGTTGAACCAGAGTTTGACCGCCGACTGGCTGCGCCGACCGCGGACGACCAGGGACGCCGCGCCGCGTACGAGCACCAGGACGAGCGGCGCCAGGTAGAACAGCCCCAGCACCAGCGGGATTTCACCGAGGCTGGCCGAGAAGCCCTGCCGACGGATCTCGAACCGAAGGATGGTCGCCTCGGCCGCGGCGAAGAGCGCCACGTAGAGCGGCGCCAACCACCAGTCGCTCGCATCGATCGGGTGGTTGTATTGCACGCCGAAGGTGACCAGCACGGCCACGACGGCGAGCGGGCCGGTGACGAACCACGCGAGCTGCGAGGATCGCCGCACGCCAAAACGAGCCCGGGCCACGCATGCTCCTTAGGAAGCGCTCCTCAAGAAGCGGCGGAGTTTACTCCCAGCCCACTTCTTGCGCGATGACCGCGGCGTCGATGGCGCCGTGACCGACGGGCGCCACGATGGCGGCGCCTGGAGTCGGGGACTCCCAGCCGACTTCTGCCTGGGCGGTGGCAGCCCCCAGCGTCGCGGCGCCGAAGCCGAGCACGAGGACGACGGCAGCCCGCCTGGCCCAGCGGCCTAGCTTGGTTGCGCGCACATTGGCTCCTATCAGTTCGCATACGCGACGGACGGCGAGGGGCTACAAGGATGGTGCCACACAAAACAAGCGCAGCCAAACCCCTCGGGAGCGGCTGCCCTCGTCTGCACGGAGTCTATCCACTTGGGTGCTGATTTGCCGGCCGCCGCCCGGCGTGCCGGCAATCGGCGATACGTGATGGTCTGTCGTTGACCGACAGGGTTCAACCAGTCGGGCCGCGGTCCGCCCCGGCTCTGTCCTGGAGTCCAGCCGGGACGAGTGCTTCGCGCTCGTGCGGTGGCTCGATCGTGACTTTCGGGAGCAGGCGGTCGAGCCAGCGCGGGATGTACCACGACCTTTCTCGCAGGAGTGTGAGCAGGGTCGGCACGAGCGTCATGCGCACGATCAAGGCATCCGTGAGGATCGCGACCGCGAGTAGCAGCCCGAACTCCTTCGAGATGCGATCGGCGGTGAGGATGAAGGCCGCGAAGACAGTGCCCATGATCAGCGCGGCGGCGACGACCACCCGCCCAATGGCCGCGATCCCGTGCTCGACCGCCTCACGCGTCTTCAGGCCGTTGACGTGCTCCTCCCGGATGCGGCTCATCAGGAACACCATGTAGTCCATCGAGAGCCCAAACAGGATCGCGAACGCGATGGGGGGCACGAAAGTCTCGATCGGCCCCGTCCGGTCGAGACCGGTCAGCCCGAGAAGGTGGCCCTCCTGCACCACCAGAGTGAGCACTCCGAAGCCGACGAACGCCGACACGATGGTCGTGATCGCCGCCGTCAGCGAGATCACGATCGATCTGAACGCCATCGCGAGCACGAGGAATGTGACGCCGATGATGTAAAGCAGGAAGAGCGGCAAGCGATCCGTGATTCGATCGGCTATGTCCTTGAACGCCGCTGTCAGGCCCGATACGTACGCAACCGCATTGCCGCCCGCCGTCCCCGCCGGCACGACGTCACCGCGCAGCCGGTCGACGAGCTGCCCGGTCTGCTCGTCCTGCGGAGCGGACGCCGGGGTGACGAACACGATCGCGACGGTCTTCTTGTCGTTGAACTGGGGCTGGCCTACGGACGCCACGCCCTGGGTGCCCCGTACGCGGTCGTAGATCCGCTGCGGTGCCTGGGCGTCCCCGTTCACGTCAACGACGATCGGGATCGGGCCGTTGAAGCCGGGCCCGAAGCCCTCGGCGAGCAGGTCGTAGGCTCGACGGGCCGTCTGCTCCTTCGGCTGCGTGCCCTGATCCGAGGCGCCCAAGCGGACGAGCATCGACGTCGACGCCAAGGCCAAAACGACGAGCAGCGCCACCCCGAACACGCCCCGCGCGTGCGCGGTCACGAACCGCCCCCAGCGGGCGAACAGGGTCTTCTCCCGGCCCGCCTCGGAGTCGTCGATCGGGCGCAGGAAGGGTACCTTCAGTCGGTCGACCTTGTGCCCGAGCTTCGCCAGCACTGAGATGAGTAGCGAGTTCGCGATCAGCACTGTGGTGAGGACGCCAAGCGCTGAGCCCACACCGAGCTTCGTCACGAAGTCGAGACCGAAGAAGGCCAGGCCGGTGACCGAGATCGCGACCGTCACGCCGGCGAACAGCACGGCCCGCCCGGCGGAGGCGCCGGCCTCGGCGGCGGCATCGCGGGGCGAGAGCCCTTCATGCAGGAGCTGCCTGAAGCGCGTCACGATGAACAGCGAGTAGTCGATGCCCACACCGAGGCCGATCATCGACACGAGAAGCGGCGTGATCGTGTTGATGTCGGTGAGGCCAGCGAGGATAAACAGCAGGAGGAACGCGGTGCCGACCGCGGTCAGCGCGAGGGCAATTGGGATCATCGTCGCAACGAATGTGCGGAAGACAATGAGCAGCACGATCAGCGCCGCTAGGAGGCCGAGCGTCTCCTGGGTCCCCTGTTCGATGGGTGGGAATTCGGCATCGCCGTTGTACTCGACCGTAACGCCGGCGGGTGCGACGGTCTCGCGGACCGCATCCTCGACGGCCACGACCACGCCGCGGTCCGCCGTTTCAATGGTCTCATTGAACTGGGCCTCGGTATAGGCGATGCGGCCATCGTCGGACACCGTCTCTTCGCTGAAGGGATCGCCGACACTCTCCAGTCCGGCCTTGTTGGCCGTCGGCTTGAACTCCGCAGACTTGAGGCGAGCGATGGCTTCCTCGATCGCCGCACGGCGCTCGGGCGTCCCGAGCCGTTCGCCCTTTGGCGCCGCGAAGACCACGTTCAGCACGCTGCCCTGCTCGGACGCGAACTCCGATTGGATCAGATCTGTCGCCTTCTGGGTATCCGATCCAGGGATCTCGAACACGTCTTTCAAGCTGCCGCCGACCGTCCCGACCAGGACGATCAGGACGGCGAGGATGCCGACCCAGCCGGTGACGACGCGCCACGGATGCGTGGCGCAGGCTCGTGCCCAGCGCGCGAGCCGGCCGGTCGAGAGCCGTTCATGTGCTGCCCGCCGCTCCGATACCGGTTCCGAGAACTCATGGTTCGTCCCACGTGTCATCGACAACCGCCCCCCGTCATCGTTCACCAGTCTGTCACTGCCGTCCCTGGTCACCCAGTCATTTCCTGGGGTGTCTGGGCTTGGCCGGAACAGGATGGTCGGGTTGTGGCGAGCCTTGATCTTCCGTGGGGACCACCCGTGTCCCGTGTAGACCCAGGCGCACGGTTCAACAAATGATCATGGAGAGACTTTCCCGCGAAAGTGCCGTAGCGAGTTGGCCGGAGCGGGCTTGGGGGATCCAACCGGAGTGACTAGTACAGCCCGTGCTCCTATCCATGCCGTTGTGAAGCGCTTTATCGAGGACCTGGCGTTCGACGCTTGCCCAGGTGTCGTTCGTGCGGTTTGTCGAGGTGCCGGTCGCCGGCCGATGCCGGAATCCAGACGGTAGGTGTGGTTGTAGCAGTTGAACGCGGTGGGCAGTGGCAAGATTCTACGATGGCCAACCTCATCTACTCGGCGATCGCCTCGCTCGACGGCTTCACCGCTGACAGCGACGGCGACTTCGACTGGGCGGCGCCCGACGAGGAGGTGCACGCCTTCGTCAACGACAAGGAACGGCCGATCGGCACTTACCTCTACGGACGCCGGATGTACGAGACGATGGTCTACTGGGAGACCGCCTCCACCGGCGACGACCAGCCGGCCGTCATGCGTGACTACGCGCGGATCTGGCAGGCGGCCGACAAGGTCGTCTACTCGTCGACGCTGGACGCGGTGTCCAGCGCGCGGACCCGGCTCGAGCGGGAGTTCGACCCGGATGCCGTCCGCCGGCTGAAAAAAGGCGCGGGGCGGGACGTCACCGTCGGGGGTCCGGGGCTCGCGGCGCACGCGCTCGCAGCCGGCCTGGTGGACGAGTTCCACCTCTTCCTCAACCCCGTCGTGGTGGGCGGGGGGACGCACGCGTTGCCCGCCGGTCTCCACCTTGAGCTCGAACTGCTGGACGAGCGCCGATTCGGCAACGGCGTGGTCCACCTGCGATACCGGATCGGCTAGTCGGTTCATCATTGCTGAAGAGTCACCGCCCTTGCCGTCTGCGCCATCGCGACCTCCTTCGAGCCCGATCCGTGCCCGATCTCGGGGCGAGCCGGGTGCATCCACGGGCAAGGGCGGCCAGACACGACGAAGGGCCCCGACCGCGTTTCCGCAGGTCAGAGCCCGTGACTGCTTGTGGCGGGTGGTGGATTCGAACCACCGTAGCTTTCGCGACGGTTTTACAGACCGCTCCCATTGGCCGCTCGGGCAACCCGCCAAAGGCGCGCCGCCGCGCTCGGCGCGGCGACGACAGCAAGGATAGTCGGAGGACCGGCAACCCCTACAACCGGGTAGCGTCGGCACATCGCGCGCACGACCACCGACACCGCAGGAGCATGTTCATGGCAGCGAACCCGTCGTTCGACATCGTCAGCAAGTTCGACCGGCAGGAGATCGACAATGCCCTCCGGCAGGCCGAGAAGGAGATCAGCACCCGCTTCGACTTCCGCGGCACGGGCGCCCAGATCGCCTGGTCCGGCGAGGACGGCGTGAGCCTGCAGGCCGAGACCGAGGATCGGGTGAAGGCCGCCCTCGACGTGTTCAAGGAGAAGCTGGTCAAGCGCAGCATCTCGCTTAAGGCGCTGAACGCGGGCGACCCGAAGCCGTCCGGCAAGACATACCGGATCGAGTGCAAGATCATCCAAGGCATCGACTCGGATAAGGCCAAGGCGATCAGCAAGAAGATCCGCGACGGTGGGCCGAAGGGCGTGCAGGCCCAGATCCAGGGCGACCAACTGCGCGTCACGGGCAAGAAGAAGGACGACCTGCAGACCGTCATCTCCATGCTGAGGCGGGAGGACTTCGGCATCGCGCTGCAGTTCACCAACTACCGCTGACGCCGGCCCGTCTTACTCCGCGCGTACGCCCGAAAGCCGGTCGACGACCCGCCGGCTGAGGGCGGCGAGCGCGTCGATCTCGCCCGCGGTCAACAGGTCGATGAGGTGGCGGCGTACGGAGGCCACGTGACCCGGCGCCGCCGCCACGATGGCGTTCCAGCCCGCATCGGTCAGCGCAACCACCGACCCGCGGGCGTCCTCCGAACACTCCTCGCGCCGGACCAGCCCGCGCTGTTCCATGCGGGTGATGTGGTGGGAGAGGCGGCTCTTCGACCAGAGCATCTGAGTGGCGAGCTCGCTGAGCCGCATCTTCCGGCCCTCGGTCTCGGACAGGCCGGAGAGCACGTCGTAGTCCGCCTCCGACAGCCCGCTCTCCCGCATCAGGTCGCGGCCCAGTTGCAGGTCGAGGAGCGTACGCATGCGCCGGTAGCCCCGCCAGGCGCGGTCCTCCCGTTCGGTCAGCCACCTCGGTTCGCTCACGGAGCCAGCCTACCGGAGTAGTTGACATGTCACCAACTTCGCACCTAGATTGGTGACATGTCAACCAAGGTGCGCCGGCTGGTGAACCTCCACCTGGGATTGGTCCTGTTCGGGTTGAGCGTCGCCCTGATGGTTCGCGCCGACCTCGGCCTGGCGTCCTGGGACGTCCTGCACCAGGGACTCGCCGAGCGCACCGGCCTTCCGATCGGCTGGGTCGTGAACGGGATCGGCGCGCTCGTCCTGCTGCTGTGGGTTCCGCTTCGCCAGCGTCCCGGCTACGGCACGGTCGCCAACGTGCTCCTCGTCGGACTCGCCGCGGATGCCGCGTTGGCCGTCCTGCCACAGCCCCATCAGCTGGGCGCGAGGGCGGGCCTGCTCGCGACCGGCATCGTCCTCAACGGCACTGCCACCGGCCTCTACGTCGGGGCCGGCCTCGGACCGGGGCCGCGCGACGGTCTGATGACCGGTGTGGCCGCGCGCGGCCATTCGGTCCGCGTGGTCCGCACCGGGATCGAGCTGGTCGTGCTCGCGGTCGGTTGGCTGTTGGGCGGGACCGTCGGCGTCGGCACGCTGCTGTTCGCCGTCGCCATCGGCCCGCTCGTCCACTACTTCATCCCGCGCCTCGCCATACCGCGCCAGACACCGGAGACCCAAGGAGAACGCAGACCATGCCCTGCCTCAACGTCATCATCGCCAGCACCCGCCCCGGCCGGGTTGGAGCCCAGGTCGCGGACTGGTTCCTTCCGATCGCCCGCGATCACGGCGGCTTCGACGTCACCGTCGTGGACCTTGCGCAGCTCGAGCTCCCGTTCCTCGACGAGCCGGAGCCCGCGTTCGAGGGCCGCTACGTGCACGAGCACACCAAACGGTGGAGCGTCATCACCGACGCCGCGGACGCGTTCGTGTTCGTGATGCCGGAGTACAACAACGGCTACAGCGCACCGTTGAAGAACGCCATCGACTATCTCTACGAGGAGTGGGCGTACAAGCCGGTCGCGTTCGTGTCGTACGGCATGAGCTCGTCCGGTCTCCGGGCCGTCAACATGATCAAGCAGGTGGTCACGAACCTGCGCATGATGCCGGTGTCCGACCCGGTCAGCATTCCGTTGCGTCAGGCGCTCGACGCCGACGGACGCCTGGTGCCGACCGCGCACATGGACCAGGCCGCCAAGGAGCTGCTCGACGAGCTGCTGCGGCTGAGTGCGCCGCTCAGTGCGCTGCGGGCAGGCGCAGCCGCCTGACCACCCACGAACCGAGCACATAGGACAGTCGACGGCCCGTCATGCGGGAGCTCACGACGGGAGTACGGTCAGCCGCCGCGACCGCCGGCATGGCGTGCCGCACGAGACGAGCACTACCCCGCCTCGGTCGCGAGCACCCGCTCGAGCCGGGCCGCGGCGTGGGCGTCCGCGCGGGCGATCGACCCGCCCGGCAGCGCGGCGACGATGGCCGCGACGCCGACGGCCGCTCCGGCGAAGATGAACGCCCACGGCACGCCGCCCGGCTGATCGACGATGACGCCCGCAATGGCACCGCCGACGGCGCTCGACGCGATCGCCACGGTCACGACCCAGGTGTACGCCTCGTTCAGCATGCTCGTCGGCGCAATGCGACCGACGAGGGAGTTCTCGACCGTCAGCGCCGGCGCGATGGTGGCCCCGCCGAGCAGGAGCGCGATCCCGAGGGCGGTCGGGCTCGGCATCGCGGCGAGCACCGCGAACGTGCTCGCCAGCGCGGTCAGCCACCAGGCGAACTGCCGGTGCAGCAGCATCGTCGGGCGTCGGGTGCCGAACCAGATGCCCCCGATCGCGCTGCCGACGCCCCACACGCCGAGCAGGAGGCCGCCGAGGCTCGTCGCGTCCGGACCCGCGTGCGTCGTTGCGTACGCCGGCACGCTGACCCCGGCGGCGCCGAACGCGATGCCGAGACCGGCCACGCAGGTCAGGAGCGCCGGGAAACCGCTCACCCGCAGCGGGCCGAGCCCGCGCGCGTGATGTTCGGCCGGGTGCGGCCGGCGGTGTCGCAGCACCCGGCCGCGCGCCACGGTGGCCGTGCCCGCGAACGTCACCACCGCGGAAGCGGCGAGCGCCGCGGCCGGATTGGCGAACGCGACGAACGCCGCGACGAGCATCGGTCCCGCCACGAACACGAGCTCGAACACGGAGGTCTCGGCCGCCAGGGCGGTCCCGCGCAGGTGGTGCCGGCCACCGCCGGGCTCGGTCAGGTCGTTCCACGCGCCACGCAGTGCGGCGGTCAGCGGTGGGTAGGTGGCACCGGCCAGCGCGGAGGCAACGAAGACGGCGCCGAGCGCGTCCTCCCCGCCTCGGCTTGCCAACACCAGCGCGGTCAACGCGAGCGGATGAGCGACGGCGGTCACGAGCAGTACGGGCGATGGACCGACCCGGTCGGCCAGGCGGCCGGCAACCGGGCTGAGTACGGCGCCGGCCAGCGCGTACAGGCCGCCGGCGATGGCAGCCGGGGTGTATCGACCGGTCATCTGCTGAACGAGCAGGAGCAGCGCCAGCGGCGTCATCCCGATGCCAAGCCGAGCGATCACGCCGACCACGAGCAGCACGGGAGCGCCGGGTATCCGCCACACCGCCACGTACTGCCGCAGCGCGGCCACCGGATACACCCCCAAGAACGTCGCGAGCCAGAACGGCGATCCGACGGTAACGCCGGCGTACGGCGGCGAGAATCGAATTCGCGCGTACCGGTAACCGAGGTCACACTGCGAGCGGATCGTCGGCTAGCTGCAGGAGCCGAGCGGCCGGGGCGTTCGCCGCCCCGGCCGCCGTGCGTGGTTCCGAACTATCGCACGTACTCGATCGGCCCGCCCGCGGCGGCCATCTGCTCGAGCCGGCGCACGCGCTCGGCCATCGGCGGGTGAGTCGAGAACAGGGACGCGATCGCGCCGCCCTTCAGCGGGTTGGCGATCATGAGGTGGGCCGTGCTCGCGAGCTGGGCATCGGCCGGCAGCGGAATCCGCTGTGTCCCGTCCTGGATCTTCCGGAGCGCGCTGGCGAGCGCCAGCGGGTCGCGGCTCAGGCCCGCACCGGACGCGTCGGCCTGGTACTCGCGGCTACGGCTGATCGCGAGCTGGATCAGCGAGGCCGCTAGTGGGCCGAGGATGAGCATCGCCAGGAACACGGCCGGGTTTGGGCCGTCGTCATCGTCGCCGCCGAGCGGGATGAACCACGCCAGGTTGGCGAGCGTCGTAATGATGCCGGCGAGCGCTGCGGCGACGCTCGAGATCAGGATGTCCCGGTTATAGACGTGCGAGAGCTCATGGCCGATCACGCCGCGCAGCTCGCGGTAGTCGAGGATCTGGGTGATGCCCTGCGTGACGCAGACGGCCGCGTTCCGCGGGTTGCGGCCGGTGGCGAACGCGTTCGGCTGCATGGTCGGGCTGACGTAGAGCCGCGGCATCGGCTGGTGCGCGGCGGTCGACAGTTCCCGAACCATCTGGTAGAGCGCGGGGAACTCGGCCTCGCTGACCGGCCGGGCGCGCATCGCGCGCAACGCGATCTTGTCGGACCAGAAGTACGTGGCCGCGTTCAGCGCCAGCGAAATGAATACCGCGATCACCAGGCCCGTGCTGCCGCCGAACCAGTAGCCGACGCCGAGAATCATCGCGGTGAGCAGGCCAAGAAGGGCGGCCGTCTTCAGACCGTTGTGGCTGTGCACGATCACTCCTTAAAAGGCGGGACCGGGCCGACGCCATACGCCGGTCCGGGGTTACCCGCTATGCGCTCCAACGAACCCACGCGTACCAGGCTTCCCGACGACGCTGTGAG
>DASXRC010000247.1:0-14120 GCA_036506795.1 Micromonosporaceae bacterium | reverse complement strand
CGTGTCGGCCCACATCGCGAAGATCAGCGGCAAGCCGCTGGACCCCAAGCTGATCGACCAGGCCTGGCCGCGCATCGAGTTCCTCAACGACCCGCTCGCGTCCTCACTCAAGACGGGCCTCGACCACGCGGTCGCGGTCGGGCTGACCAAACCGGTCGACCTCGCCGGACTCTACGACCTGAGCATCCTCAACCAGGTCCTCAAGGCACAGGGGAAGACGGAGCTGCCACAACCATGACCATCACGCTGCTCCCGGGGAGCGCAACCGCGGCGGTCGCGCTCTCCGGCGTCACCAAGGTGTACGCGCGCGGCCCGTCCGCCGTGCTCGCCCTCGACCGGGTGTCGCTCGACGTGACACCCGGCGAGTTTGTGTGTCTGGTGGGCGCGTCCGGCTGTGGGAAGAGCACGCTGCTCAACCTCGTCGCCGGCCTCGACGAGCCGACCGGGGGCGACGTGCGGGTGGCCGGCGATGCCCGGCCGGGGCTCATGTTCCAGGATCCGGCACTGTTCCCGTGGCTGACAGTGGCCGCGAACGTCGAACTCCCGCTCAAGCTCCGCGGCGTACCCCGTCGGGAACGGCGGGACCGGGTGGCCGCGCTCCTCGACACGGTCCACCTCGGCGAGTTCGCCCGGCGGCGGCCGCACGAGCTCTCCGGCGGCATGCGCCAGCGCGTCGCGCTGGCCCGCACGTTGGGCCTCGACACGCCGGTGCTGCTCATGGACGAACCGTTCGGTGCCCTCGACGCCATGACCCGCGACCTGCTGCACGACGAGCTCGAGCGGATCTGGCGAGAGCGGCGGCTGACGGTCCTGTTCGTCACCCACAACGTCCGCGAGGCCGCCCGACTCGCGGACCGGATCGTGCTGCTGTCCAGCCGGCCCGGCCGGATCATCTACGAGACGTCGGTCGACGTCGCCCGACCGCGGCGGATCGACTCCCCCGAGGTGTCCGCGCTCGCCGCCGAGGTGACCGACCGACTGCGAGCGGAGGTGGGCCGCCATGGCCACTGACACGATCTCCGGCCTGGACGCCCTCGAGGTCGCCGCCAACGAGAAGGTGCAGCGTCGCGCCGCGCGGGCGTGGGCGGCCACGTGGCCCAAGCTGCTGGCCGTGGCGATCGCCATCGCGGTCTGGCAGGTCGTGGTGTGGACGGCGTGGAAACCGGAGTACGTCCTGCCGGACCCGGCGACGGTCGGCCGCGACCTCTGGGCATACCTGTTCACGGCCGACCTCTGGCAGGGGCTGGCCACGACGATGCGGCGGGCGCTGGTTGGCTTCGCGGCCGCGGTCGCCGTCGGCCTCGTGCTCGGCCTCGCGGTGGCACGGATCCGCGTGCTGCGCGCGGCGATCGGTTCGATGATCACGTCCCTGCAAACCATGCCATCGATCGCGTGGTTTCCGCTGGCGATCCTGCTGTTCCAGCTGAGCGAGCAGGCGATCTTCTTCGTCGTGGTGCTCGGGGCCGCTCCCGCCATCGCCAACGGGGTGATCCACGGCGTCGACTACATTCCGCCGCTGTGGCTGCGCGCGGGGCGCAACATCGGGGCCCGCGGCCCCGCCCTCTACCGGCACGTGATCGCGCCGGCGGCGCTGCCGGCGATCGTCGCCGGTCTCAAGCAGGGTTGGGCATTCGCCTGGCGCAGCCTGATGGCCGGCGAGCTGCTGGTCATCATCGCCACCAAGACCTCGCTCGGTGCCCAGCTCAACTTCGCCCGCGAATTCTCCCAGTCCGACCGCATGTTGTCGGTCATGATTGTCATCCTGGTGGTGGGGCTCGTCGTCGACGGCGCGTTCGGCGCCGCCGACCGGGCGATCCGCCGGCGGTGGGGCCTCGACCAGACCCTCTCGTGAGGCAGTCTCGCCAGGGGACGTCAGGCGGGTCGCACCGATCGGAGCACGTCCTCGACCACCCAGTCGAGCTGGCGGTGCGTGCCCGGGATCGACACGTACAGCACCGCGGCCTGGGGCCGGCCGACGTCGAGCAGGGCGACCGCGGCCAGCTCGTCGGTGGCCTTGAGGCCGGGTTCGGAGAAGTGCAGGCGGAACGTCGTCACCCACGCGGGCAGTCCACCGAGGACGGTGCGCTCGTCGCGGATGAGGTCCATCCGGTTGGGCTGCGGGTAGTACGAGGCGCGCACGTCCGCGGCGACCTGCCGCCCCACGCACTCCAGGTTGATCGCGAGCGCGTCGTTGTCGGCCGCCGGCACGGCCGCGGACAGGATCGACGCGTGGTACGTACCACCGGCGTACACCTCGGTGACGATGTGTTGGCCGGTCCGGTACGGCACCTCGAGCGTGCCCGCCCGCCAGTCCATGCGCCATGGCTCCCACGGCGCGCCGTACGCGCGATAGGAGATCCCCGCCTCCTCGTCGACGGTGCGCGGCCCGGTCACCGGGCCTGGCGCGGGTGCGGCCGGCTCCGCCGACGGGAGGGCGGAGGGCGGTGGGCAGAGCCGGGCGAGTGGGGGCCGCGCATCGGTGGCGCCGGATGGCCGGTCCCAGAACGGTCGCCGGTCGCCCGTCAGAGTGGTCGCCAGCACAACGACCAGCCCGATGACGACGAGGAGTGCGGCCAGGCCGCCGAACCACCACAGTCGCCGGCGGCTCAGGACCGGTGGCGGACCGACGCCACCCGCCGCGGGCGGGACTGGCGGCGCGACCGGAGTACTCAGGCGTGTGACCGTGCCCGCACCCCACCTCGGCCCCGAGACGGCACGCGGCGACGGTGGCGGTTGAGGCGTGGCGCCCATAGAGCTACCAGTCAACACCACCGGCCGACCCGTCGTCGCTGTCGATCAACCGGCGTCCTCGGGCGATCCAGGCGTACGCAGCTCCACCACGTGCGTACCGGCCCCGCTCGTGGCCGGGGCGTACCACGGCGTGAATGCCGCCAGCCCGGCGAGCAGTAGGCCAACGGTCGCCAGCGCGACGACTCTGAGAAACTCGCGGGCACCGACGTCGACGTCCATGGTGATCTCCCCCGTTCAGGTGGTCGCCTACCGACCGGACGTAAGGATCTCGCATAAATCGACGCCGGACAGTCGGCGATCGGACGGACCGCTGTGGCCTTGCGGACAGTTGGCCGGGCGCGACTCGCGGTGTCAGTCCGTGGTGGGCAGGCCCGCCACCAGGGCGGTCAGCCCGTCCGCGGCGAGCAAATCGGCGGGCCGCACCGTGAGGTTCTCGCGAACGTAGTGGAAGGCCGCGCGAACGCGTTCGACGGGTACGCCCGCGAGCGCCGCCCAGGCCAGCCGGTACGCCGCGAGCTGCACCGCGGCGGCCGTCGCATCCGCGCCGGTCGGCCGCCGTCCGGTCTTCCAGTCGACGACGTCGAACGTCCCGTCGGCGTCCTCGAAGACGGCGTCCATCCGGCCCCGCACGACCACGCCGGCGATGGCGGTCGCGAACGGCACCTCCACCTGCACCGGCGTGCGGCCGGCCCAGACGCTTGCCAGGAACCGTTCCTGCAGCTCGGCCAGGGCCTCGTCGGGTGCCGCGTCCTCGTCCGCGGCGCCGGGCAGCTCGTCGACGTCGAGCAGCCGGTTAGCGCCGAACCGCTGCTCGAGCCAGAGATGGAACGCGGTGCCCCGCCGGGCGTACGGGTCGGGTCGGGCCGGCATGGGCCTGCGCAATGATCGGGCGAGCGCCTGGGGGTCGCGGCGCAGCGCGACGAGCTGCGAGACCGACAGGTGCCCGGGCAGCGTCACCGGCGTCGGGCCGTCCCGATGCGCCAGCCGACCCCGCTCGGCGAGCAGCAGATCCGCCTCGTACCGCCAGCGCTCGGCCTCCTCGCCGGCCACGCTGTCGCCGCCGTCGGCATCCGCGCCGGACGCACCCTCGGACATCAGGCTGCGCACCAGGTCGGCCGCGGCCACCAGCGCCGGCCGCCGGTCGCCCAGCGGATCCGCCGGCCACTCCGCCCGCAGCGCGGTCGCGGCCGTCGGGTTCCCGGCGCCGTCGGGCGGGACGGGTGCCCATGCGTCGATCACGCCGTGGCCCGCACGGCACAGCTCCGCCACCTCGGTGAGGAACACGGACGGCCCGCGCGGCCGGCGTACCCCCTCTCCCCACCAATGCCCGGAACAGAGCAGCAACCGGCGGGGCCGGGTAACCGCGACGTACGCCAGCCTGCGTTCCTCGCGCTCGTCGTGTGCCTTCCATGCCTCGTCGAAGTCGCCCCGCGCGGCGGCGAGCTCGCGTTGATCGGATGCGTCCTCGATCGCGAACCTGGGCAGCCCGTCGCGGTCCCCGCGTAGCGGGAACGGCAAGACTCCGATGCCCTTCAGATAGTGGTCGGAGCCGCGCACCGGGCCGGGCCACACGCCGACGGTGAGCCCGGCGACGGACACGACCTCCCACTCGAGCCCCTTCGCGGCGTGCGCCGTGAGGATCTGCACCGCGCCCTCGACGACCTCGACCTCGCCGGGTTCCAGGCCACGCTCCTCGTCCTCCGCTGCGGCGAGGTACGCCAGGAACGACGTGAGCGTGGCGCCGTCGGCCTCGGTCGCGAACCGCGCCGCGACGTCGCCCAGCGCGTCGAGGTGACCTCGGGCGAGCCCGGCGTCACCGGCGCGGACTGCGACCTCCACGTCGAGGCCCATCGTCCGCTCGACGTCCGCGAGCAGATCGGGTAGCGGCTGGTCGAGCCGGCGACGCAGGCTGGCGAGCTCCCGCCCGTACGCGTGCATTCGGGCGTGTCCCGCCGGCGAGTACCGCTCGGCGTCGCCCAGATCGGCGAGCGCCTCCACGAGGGTGGCCTCGTCGAGCCGGTCGTTGACAATCTCCGGCTCGGCGTCGGGGTCGCGCCGGCCCGGCCGACGGTCGACCGCGATGGCGCGCGCCCGGCGGTGCAGGGCGACCAGGTCGCGCGGGCCGATCCGCCAGCGCGCGCCGGTCAGCAGCCGCAACAGGGCCGCGCCGTCCGTCGGGTCGGCGAGCACCCGCAGAGTGCACACCACGTCCCGGACCTCGGGCGTGTCCAGCAGCCCGCCGAGCCCGACGACCTCCACCGGCAGACCTCGAGCGCGCAGCGCGGCCTCGATGATCGGAATCTGGCTGCGGACCCGGACCAGCACGGCCGTCGTCGGCCGGGCCTCCACCGGGATCGCCTCGATCGGCCCGGCCTCGACATCGCCCGCGGCGCGCCAAGCCGCGACGATGCCGTCCGCGATCCATGCCGCCTCGTCCTCGTACGTCTCCAATAGTCCGCAGTGGACAGTGGCGGCCCGCCCGCCGCGAGCGGTGACCCCGCCCACCGGCGCGTCGACGCGACGCGCCGCCGCGAGCGTCGCAACCCTGGCACCCGCGAGTCGCAGCGGCGACGATATCGCGTTGGCAACGCGGAGGACCTCGGGGCGGTTGCGCCAACTCGTGGTCAGCGTCAGCACGGCCGCGTCGCCCCCGTCGGCGCGGATGAACTCATCGGGAAACCGGTCCAGGGTGCCGGTGCTGGCGCCCCGCCAGCCGTAGATGGACTGGCAGGGATCACCGACCGCAGTCACCGGGTGTCCGCCGCCGAACAGCGACCGCAGCAGCACGACCTGGGCGTGGCTGGTGTCCTGATACTCGTCGAGCAGCACGACACGAAACCGGTCACGCTCGATCGCGCCGACCGCCGGGTGGTCGCGCGCGACCACCGCGGCGCGGGCGAGCTGGTCGCCGAAGTCCATCGCCTCCAGCTCGCGCTTGCGCCGCTGGTACGCCCGGACCAACGGCAGCAGCCGAAGCCGGACCTCCTGGCGATCGAGCGCCTCGCGCACGCCGGCGTACATCCGTCCGGGCCGAGCCTGGAGGTCGGCGAAGAACCGGCCGGTCCACGCGGCCAGCGTATCGGCGCTCACCAGGTGCTCGGCGAGCTCGGCGGACAACGCCAGCACGTCGTCGGTCACCGTGGTTGGCGCCCGGTCCACATTGGACATGTCTCCGTCGTACGTGCGCACGACCACGTCGGCGAGCTGCCAACGGGAGGCCTCGGTGAGCAGCCGGGTCGACGGCTCGAAGCCGGCCCGCAGGCCGTGCTCGGAGACGATCCGGGCGGCGTACGAGTGGTAGGTGGCCACCGTCGGCTCGCCGCCGAGCAGGTCGCCCCGCGGGTCCCGAGTGTCGTGGCCCAGCCGCCGGACAAGCTGGCCCAGCCGGGTCCGTACGCGGTGGGCGAGCTCCCCCGCGGCCTTGCGGGTGAAGGTGAGCCCGAGGATCTGCTCCGGCCGTGCGTAGCCGTTCGCGACCAGCCACACCACGCGGGCCGCCATCGTCTCGGTCTTGCCCGACCCGGCGCCGGCCACAACGAGCAGGGGGTCCACTGGCGCGGAAATGATCGCGGCCTGTTCCGGCGTGGGTGGGTGCAGCCGCAGCAGGCGAGCGAGCTCGACCGGCGTGAACCGCGGCCCGGCGTCCGCCGCCGCCCGCTGCGGGCGAATCGGGAACAACTCCAGCTGCGTGCTCACGGTGTCTCCCGGTTCGCGCGCTGGGCGTCGCCGGCGGCGCTCCACTCGCTCACGGCTCCACCACCTGGCGCCCCTTGCCGGAGACCGGGCACGACGTACGCACGGGGCACACACGGCACTTGTTGTTCACTACCGCCTGGAAGGTCGACGCGGCCATCGTGTCCGCGGTGCGGCGCACCATCGCCGCGGCCCAGCTCGCGTCCTCGCTGTCGCCGAGCGCGGCCTGGACCTGCTCCCGAGCCTCCGCGGAGGGCAGGCCGAGCTGAACCAGGGCCGCGCCGCCCGGCTCGGACCCGAGATCCCCGAACGCGCCGGCCTCGACCGCCGCCTGGTATGCACCCAGCTGCGGATGCTCCGCCAGTTCGGACTCGGTGACCGACGTCGACTTTCCGGTCTTCAGGTCGATCACCACGAGCCGGCCGGCCTCGTCGACCTCGAGCCGATCCACCCGGCCCGTCAGCTCCACGGGGCGGGCCGGATCGTCCAGCCGCACCGCGAACTCCCGCTCAATGGCGAGCAGCCGACGCGGGTTGCGGGCGAGCCAGCGCAGCAGCTTGTCGACCATGCGCTCGGCGCGGTCCCGCTCCGGACCGGCCAGCCACCTCGCCGCCAGCTCGATCGCGTGGAACCGCCCGGCGATGTAGTCCAGCAGCGCCGCACGGTCGGCGCTCGCATCCTCGGCGAGCATCGCCGCGGCGTGCACCAGGTTGCCCACGCCCTGCGCCGCGGTCGCCGGCGCCGCGCCGCCGTGGCGTTCCAGCAGCCAGCGCAGGCTACAGCGCAGCGCACTCTCCATCGTGGACGGAGTGACCCGGACCGGCTCGCCGTCGTCGGCGAGCGGCCGGTCGTCGGAGAGCGGGACCAGGCCCCACCAATCGTTCGGATCCGCGCCCGGGACGCCGGCGACCGCGAGGCGGGCCAACTGGGCCGCCGCCGCCCGCCGGCGCGGATCCGGCGAGGCGGGGTCGGTTACGACGGTACGCAGCTCGGCCACGAGCGCCGGCAACGTGAGCGCCCGCGGCAGCGTCGCTACCGGGAGGTCGACACCATCGTCCCCGACCGGCGAGCCGGACAGCTCGGGTAGGAACCGGCTCGGTTGCTCCTCGCCATCGGCGCCCCCGGTGGTGGCCGAGGCGACCGCGGAGACCAGCACGCGCCGGCGTCCCCGCGTCACCGCCACGTAGAACAGCCGCCGCTCCTCGTCCAGCAACGCCGAGGTCTGGCTGGCTGCCGAGGCGAGCCCGTCGTGCTCGGGACCGCGCCCGGCGAGCACGTCGACCAGACGTTCCGAACCGAGCAGGCTGCCGCGCAGCCGAAGGTCCGGCCAGACCCCCTCCTGCACCCCGGCGATGGCCACGACGTCCCACTCCAGGCCCTTGGCGGCGTGCGCGGTCATCAACCGGACGGCGTCGCCGCGGTCGGCCGTCGGGGCCAGCGTGTCGGCGGGCAGCTGTTGGCCGAGCACGTGGTCGAGGAACACCTCGGTGCGCGCGCCGGGCAATCGGTCGGTGAACCGGGCGGCCGCATCGAAGAGGACGACGACCGCGTCGAGGTCCCGATCGGCGGTCGCCGCCCGGCGACCGCCTGCGCTGGCGGCGGCCCACCGTTCGGCGAGCCCGCTTGCCCACCACACGGCCCAGAGGACGTCCTCGGCGGTGGCGCCGGGCCCCGCGGCGGCCTCTCGCGCCGTGGTCAGCAGCGTGGCGACCGCACGGGCCGGCGCCGCCCATCGTCGCTCGACCGCGGCCAGCTCGGTCGGATCGCGCAGCGCCTCGACCAGCAGCACGCCGGAGGGACGCCGGTCGCCGGCGGCGAGCGCGAGCGCCCGCAAACCCTGCCGCAGCCGGCGTTCGCCGAGCGGATCGGCGCCGCCGAGCGGGGAGTGCAGCAGCGCGACGGCCGCCTCCTCGTCGAGCAGGTCCGGCTCCAGCGCGCACCGTAGCAACAGCAACAGCGGCGCGACCGCCGGTTGCTCGTGTAGGGGAAGGTCTTCGGCGTGGACGACGGTCGGCACCCCCGCCTGGTGCAGGGCGCGCTGCAGCGGAGCGAGCTGCCGCGCGGTCGAACGCATCAGCACGGCCATCCGCGACCAGGGGATGCCGTCGATCAGGTGCGCCTCGCGTAACGCGTGGGCGAGATACGCCGACTCGCTGGTGGCGGAGCGGAACGTACGCACGCGTAACTCGCCCGGTGCGGCGCCGGGCATCGGACGCATCGAGCGGTGGCGGACCGGGCCACGCAGCCGGGCGGCGATGCGGCCGGTCGCGTCGAGCAGTTCCGGGCCCGCCCGGTACGAGCGGGTCAGCAGGAAGACGGGCGCGGGATGGCCGGAGGCAACACGGAACCGGTCGGTGAACTCCTGCACGCCGGCGGGGTCGGCGCCCCGGAAGGCATACGTCGACGAGTCGGGATCGGCGAACGCCACGAGCGGGCGCCCGCCCCCGGTCACCAACGCCAGCAGGTCGAGCTGGGCCGGGTCGGTGTCGGACAGCTCGTCAACGTAGACGTGCGCCAGTCGGCGCCGCTCCAGGTCCAGCAGGTCGGGATCGTCCACAAGCAGACCGGCCGCGGCGCGGACCAGCTCCGCGTTGTCATAGCCGATCGTGCCGCGGCTGGTGACGTCGCGCAGGGCGAGCACCGCCGCGTACTGCCGCATGAAGCGCGCGGCGGCTGGCCAGTCGGCGCGACCGAGCCGCTCGCCCAGCGTGGCGAGCTCCGCCGGGCCGATGCCGCGCTCGGCCGCACGCAGCAGCAGGTCGCGCAGCTGCTCGGCGAACGCCCGCGTGCGGACCGCGGCGCGCAACTCGCCCGGCCAGGCCACGTGGTCGGGCTCGGCGCCGTCCTCGCCGGCGGCGCGCAGCAGCTCACGGATTATCAGGTCCTGCTCGGGCCCGGTGAGCAGCCGCGGCGACGGCTCGCCGCGCAGCGCCGCCGCACGCCGTAACAGACCGAAGGCGTACGCGTGAAAAGTCCGCACGAGCGGCTCGTGCACGACGCGGCCGGCCTCGACGGCGATCCGCGCCTCGATCCGCTCCCGCAGCGCCGCGGCGCTCCGCCGGCCGAACGTGAGCACCAGGATCTGTTCCGGGTCGAACCCATCCGCGACGCGGGCGGCGACCGACTCCACGAGCGTCGTGGTCTTGCCCGTGCCCGGGCCGCCGAGGACGAGCAGCGGTCCATCCACGTGCGCGATGACGGCGCGCTGCACGTCGTCGGGGGCCGACGCCGCCGATTCGAGCGACGCGCGCGGGCGCACCAGGCGATACCCCGACCAGCCGGCCCGGCCGCTCCCGCTCGGGGGTCCACCCACCGCCACTCTCGTCACGGGGCTCATCACACCACGCCCGTCCGACACTCCGGTACGCCGGAAGACCGACACAACCTTGCCCAGGTAGGGGTGTCACGACGGCGCGGAAGCCCCAACCTCGGCAAGGTTGCGATGATCAGAGCATCAGTCGAAGGCGACCGCCAGCTCGGCGACCATGTCGTCCCGCCAGCGGACCGTCATCGTGCCGCCACCGCCGGCATCCCAGGCGAACCGGACGACGTCGGTGTCGCCCTCACCGCGTACCGATCGGATGGTCATCGTGTCCGTCGGCGGGCGCCGCGCGTACGCCTCGGCGATCTCGTCGCGGCCGCGGTACGGCCCGGCCAGTACGCCGTCGAAGCGGATCACCGCGTCGTCGGCGAAGGTCTGCACGAACGCCGTGAAGTCGCCCGAGCGGACCGCGGCGTTGAAGCGCTCGCAATGATCGGCCACGCGCGGCGGGATCATCGCAGCCGCGCCTCCAGCGCGGACAGGGCTTCGGGCACCGTTTCGGCCACGACCAGCAGGTCGAGCGCGCCTCGCCTGGCGAACCCGGCCGCCGGCAGAGTCCGAAGCCAATCGACGAGGCCCTGGTAGAAGCCGTCCGCGTCGAGCAGCACGACCGGCTTATGGTGCACCGCGAGCGTCGCGGTCGTCCACACCTCGAACAGCTCGTCGAGGGTGCCCAGCCCGCCCGGCAGGATAAGGAACGCGTCCGATTTCTCGATCATCAGGGACTTGCGGGACGCCATGCCGTCGGTGACGACCAGTTCGTCGGCGCGAGTGTCGGCGACCTCCAGGTCGACCATCGATTGCGGGATCACACCGAGGGTGTACGCCCCGCCGGCCCGGGCGCCGTCGGCGACCCCGCCCATCATGCCGACACGTCCGCCGCCGGAGACCAGCGAGTGTCCCCGGTGGGCCAATTCACGGCCGACCGTGAAGGCGAGGTCCAGCCAGCGCTGGTCGAGCGCGCGTGAGGACGCGCAGAAGACGCAGACGACCGCCATCAGGGCTCCACCTGATGGGCAGAGCCGGGCGTCCGATGAGCGGCCTCCCTGCGGGCGAGTGCCGCCTTCTGGATCGCCTCCTGCTCGGCGGTGAGCGCGGCGTCCGCGTCGGCGATGTGCCGGATCGCCTCTTCGACCTCGTCGGTGACGCAGAGCAGTTTCAGGTCCTCCGGGCCGATCTTGCCGTCGCCCACCATGTGTTCGCTCATCCAGTCGAGCAGGCCGTGCCAGTAGGACGTGCCCATGAGTACGACCGGGAACCGGGTGACCTTGCCGGTCTGCACGAGGGTGAGCGCCTCGAAGAGCTCGTCCATCGTGCCGAAACCGCCCGGGAGCACGACGAACGCCTGGGCGTACTTGACGAACATCGTCTTGCGGGCGAAGAAGTACCGGAAGTCAATCCCGATGTCGACCCAATCGTTGATGCCCTGCTCGAACGGCAGCTCGATGCCGAGCCCAACGGAGAGACCACCGGCGTCTGTCGCGCCGCGATTGGCCGCCTCCATCACGCCGGGTCCGCCGCCGGTGATCACCGCATACCCGGCTCGGGCCAGCGCGGCGCCCAGTCGCTCGGCCAGCTCGCACTCCGGGCTGTCCGGCTTGCTGCGTGCCGAGCCGAACACGCTGACCGCGGGCGGCAGCTCGGCGAGCGTCTCGAAGCCCTCGACGAACTCCGACAGGATGCGCAGCGCCCGCCACGAGTCGCGGGTACGCCAATCCCCCCGCGTGCGCGAGTCCAGCAGTCGCTGATCCGCCGTGCTCGGTGGGATGGCCTCCCGTCGCAACGTCACTGCCCCCCGATGGCGCTCCGGCCGGCGTCCGCGCCCGTTGCTGTGGGTCATGGGTCAACGGTAGTGGGACGGCTGGTCGGTTGCCGCCGCGCCGCCGGCTGTTCGGCGAAGACTCGCCGAACGCGGATGCAACCTTCCGGGACCCTCCCGCGTCTTACTTTCGCATACTGCGTATGCACGGGGGAGGGAGATTGCCGTGATGACCCGTTCCGAGCTGATCCGGCGAAAACGGCAGATGCAGCGCAGGATCTGGGAGGTCGTCATGGAGCGGCGGCTCGCGATGTCGCAGGTCCCAGCGCAGGCCGGAGCGGAACAGGCGCCGCCGGCGGCGAGCCGTCCGAGCGGAGCGAGGACCGGCTAGCTGAGCCAGCGGTGGAGGATCGCGGCGCCCTCCCGGATCTTGGCGATTTCGACGTGTTCCTCGCGCCGATGCGCGAGGTTGGGGTCGCCGGGGCCGAAGTTCAACGCGGGTATGCCCAGGGCCGCGAATCGGGACACGTCCGTCCAACCCAGCTTCGCCGCCGGCGGTGTGCCCACGGCGGCAACGAACTCCTGTGCCGGCGCCGCGGTCAGCCCAGGGAGGGCGCCGGGCGCCGAGTCGGTCACGGTGAGCTCGAGCCCGGCGAACACCTCGCGCAGATGCGCCTCGGCGTCCGCCTCTGACCGATCCGGCGCGAACCGGTAGTTCACCTCGATCTCACAGACGTCCGGTATGACGTTGCCCGCCACCCCGCCGCTGATCCCCACGGCGTTGAGTCCCTCGCGATAGGTACAGCCGTCGATGGTGACGGTCCGCGCCTCGTACGCCGCGAGCCGGCGCAACGGCTCGCCGGCCGCGTGGATCGCGTTCCTACCGAGCCAGGACCGCGCCGAGTGAGCGCGCTTGCCGTGCGTACGCACCGAGGCGCGCGTCGTACCCTGGCAGCCGGCCTCGACCACGCAGTACGTGGGCTCGAGGAGGACCGCGAAGTCGGCCGTGAGCCACTCGGGGTGCGCTCGGGAAATCAAGAACAGACCGTTGTACGCGGACTCGATCTCCTCTGCCTCGTAGAAGAAGTACGTCACGTCGTACCTCGGCTCCGCCAGCGCCACCGCCAGCTGTAGCGCGAGCGCGACCCCGGATTTCATGTCGGCGGTGCCGCAGCCATAGATCGCGTCGCCGTCGACCGTGGACGGGAAGTTGGCGGCGAGCGGCACGGTGTCCAGGTGCCCGGCGAGCACCACCCGCTGTGCCCGGCCCAGGTCCGTGCGCGCCATCAGCGTGTTGCCGTGCCGTTCGACGCGCAGGTGCGACGCGCTCCGCAGCACCTCCTCGACCGCGTCGGCGATCTCCTTCTCGTTGAGCGAGACCGATTCGATGTCGACCAGCGCGCGGGTCAGCGCAACCGGGTCGGCCAGCACGTCCGGGGTCAGGGGGTTCGGCATGCGGGGTAGATTACGGCGCGTGACGCACTCCACCTCACCCGCCTGGGGTGCCGGTCTGGCCACGGTCACCGCGGACGACACCGTCCTCGACACCTGGTACCCGGCCGGCAACCTCGGCCTCGGGGAGCCGGCCGCGGGAGCGTCGCCGCCGACCCACCTGGCCGGCGACCGCGCCCTGCCCGGCCTGCGTACGGTTGCCGTGGTCACCGTGATCGGCTCGCTCGCCGACGTGCCGAAGGACGCTTCCGACGCGTACCTCCGGCTGCACCTGCTGTCCCACCGGCTGATCCGGCCGCACGACGCCAACCTGGACGGGGTCTTCGGCGTGCTCGCGAACGTCGCGTGGACTTCGGCCGGGCCCTGCCCGCCGGACCGGGTCGACGAACTACGGATGATCGAGCGTGCCGCAGGGCGTCACCTGGCCGTGTACGGCGTGGACAAGTTCCCGCGGATGACCGACTACGTGGTGCCGTCGGGCGTGCGTATCGCCGACGGGGATCGGGTGCGGCTGGGAGCGCACCTGGCGTCGGGCACGACCGTCATGCACGAGGGGTTCTGCAACTTCAACGCGGGGACGCTCGGCACCTCGATGGTCGAGGGCCGCATTGTGGCCGGCGTCGTCGTCGGCGACGGCTCCGACATCGGGGCCGGTGCCTCGATCATGGGCACGCTCTCCGGCGGTGGCATGAATGTCATCAGCATCGGCGAGCGCTGCCTGCTCGGCGCGAACGCCGGAATCGGCATCTCGCTCGGGGATGACTGCGTCGTCGAGGCGGGCTGCTACATCACGGCCGGCTCGAAGCTGACGCTGCCCGACGGGCGGGTGGTCAAGGCGCGCGAGCTGTCCGGGGCCAGCGGCGTGCTCTACTGGCGCAATTCGGTGACCGGAGCGCTCGAGGCGCGGCCCCGGACCGGGACCGGCATCCAGCTCAACGCGGCGCTGCACGCGAACGACTGACGCCACTCCCCCGCCGATCTTGCAGTTGTGGTGGGTGAGTTGCCCGCTAATGCCCGCCTTATGGTGCACCACGAGTGCAAGATCGACGCACATCAGAGGTTGATCATGTGGCCCGCCAGGCCGTGGATCGCCTCCTGGATCGCCTCACCGAGCGTCGGATGCGCGTGCACGTTCCGCGCGAC
>DASXRC010000246.1:0-28632 GCA_036506795.1 Micromonosporaceae bacterium | reverse complement strand
GTCGTACTGCCCGCGAACGTAGCTGGCGGGCTCGGCGTCGAGGACCGCCCGCCACAGCGCGACCTGCCCGTTCTTGATCGTCTCAGGGTCGCCGCCGGCCGGCGCCTCCATCGCCCCGGCGGAGACGAGCTGCATGATGTGATTGACCACCACGTCGCGCAGCGCTCCGACCGGGTCGTAGAAGTGGCCGCGGTCCTCGACGCCGAACTCCTCGGCCATCGTGATCTCGACGGCCTCGACGTAGTTGCGGTTCCAGACCGGCTCGAGGATGGTGTTCGCGAACCGCAGGTGGAGCAGCTCGTCGACGCCCATCTTGCCGAGGAAGTGGTCGATCCGGTACAGCTGTGACTCGTCGACGTACGCGTGCAGCTCGTCCGCGAGCGCGCGGGCGGAGGCGAGGTCGTGGCCGAACGGCTTCTCGACCACCACCCGGCCGTCCCGGATCAGGCCGGCGTCGCGGAGCCCCTTGATGACCGTGCCGAACAGGAACGGCGGGATCTCCAGGTAGCTCATCGGGGTACGGGCGTCGCCGACCGCGTCGGCCACCCGCCGGTAGGTGGCCGGGTCGGAGAAGTCGCCCGGCACATACGACAGGCGGGCGGCGAACTGGTCGAAGACCTCCTTGTCGAGCTCCTCGCCGGTCGCCTCGATGCATTCGCGGGCGTGATCACGGAGTCGATCGACGGTCCAGTCGTTGACCGCAACGCCAACGATCGGGCAGGTGAGCTGGCCGCGCGCCTCGAGCCGGTACAGCGATCGGAACGTCATCACCTTGGCCAGGTCGCCGGTGATGCCGAAGATGACGAGGACGTCGGCCTGCTGGGTCCCGGACCCTCCGGTGGCTCCTGTCATCGGTTCCTCCCATGCCAGTCGATGCGCGGGGTGTCGATCCTCGTGGGATCCAGCAGCTCGGCCGAGCGGTGATGGGGCCGCACATAGAACTCCTCGGCCCATGCGAAGAACGCCTTCAGCTCGGCGGTGGCGTTCGCGAGCAGCTGGGCGTGCACGCCCAGCCAGGCCGCGAACGCGACCCGGCCATGCATCTCGTGGCGGTGCTCGCCTATCTCCGCGACCGCGGCCTTCCGGCCGATCATCGCCATGATCCCTTTGTCGTGGTAGTGGAACGGCCGCCGGCCGGTGCCGTCGATGTCGGCGAGGATGTTGCGTGCCGCCCAGCCCCCGGCCTGCTGCGCGACGCTGCCCAACCCGGGCAGGGCGGTGTCGTCGCCGTACGGGGTGTTCGCGAAGTCGCCGAGCGCGTACACGTTCGAGTTGCTGGGAACGGTGAGGTCCGGCTGGACGTCGATGCGTCCGCCTCGACCCTGGGGCAGGCCGGACCGGGCCGCGAGCGGAGCGGCCATCACACCGCCGCCCCAGACCACGAGATGCGTCTTGATCCTCGTGCCGTCGTTGAGCGTGAGGTGGTCCGGCCCGATCTCGGTCGCCGAGGTCCCGAGCCGGATCTGGACGCCGCGGCGCTGCAGCTGCTTCGCCGCGTAGGTGTGCGCGTCCGCTGAGAACGGTCCGAGCACCACGTGTCCGAGGTCGATCAGGATGATCCGAGCGCCGGCGGTGGCCAACCGCTGGTGGCGATGGGGCATGATGTCGTACACCAGTTCGGCGAGTGCGCCGGCCGTCTCGACCCCGGTCGGGCCGCCGCCGACCACGACGAAAGTCAGCGCCCCCCGAGCGATGAGATCCGGGTCGGCGGCGGCGTCCCGGAACAGCTGCACGACCCGCGAGCGGATCCGCCGCGCATCGTCCACCGAGTACAGGGGGTACGCGTACTCGGCGGCCCCCGGCGTGTGGAAGAAGTTCGGCTGCGACCCCGCGGCGAGCACGAGCACGTCACCGGCGATCCGCTCGCCGTCGGCCAGCTCCACGGTAGAGCTTCCCGGATCGACGGAGGTGACCTCCGCGGTGCGCGTCTCGATGTTCGCGTGCTTCTCGAAGACACGGTCGAGGTCGAACGTGATGTCCCGCGCGGTCAACTCCGCCGTCGCGACCTGGTAGAGGAGCGGCTGGAACTGGTGGTACCCCTCCTTGTCGAACACGGTGACGCGGACCCGCGAGTCGTCGGCGAGCCCCTTGGCGCAGGCCACGCCGGCGAAGCCCGCCCCAACCACGATGACGTGCGTCGGCTCGTTGCTTGGCATAGGGGACCCCCGTTCCTCCCTGCCGCGTCCCGAGCCTCGCCCGCGGGGACCGGGCGCACATCACCCGCGGTGGGTGATGTCGCCTGGGGCCGCCGCTCGGGACGGTGGGCGCAGGACAGGACGTGCCGGGAGCGGGGACATGCGGGCATGAGCAACGTCGATCTCGCGCGATGGCAGTTCGCGTTGACCTCGATCTACCACTTCCTGTTCGTTCCCGTGACGATCGGGCTGAGCTTCCTGACCGCGCTGTTGCAGACGGCGTGGCACCGCAGCCATCGGGACGAGTACCTGCGCCTGACCCGGTTCTTCGGCGTCCTGCTGGTCATCAACATCGCGGTGGGCGTAGTGACCGGGTTGGTCCAGGAGTTCCAGTTCGGCATGGACTGGTCGGTTTACTCCCGGACGGTCGGCGACGTGTTCGGTGCGCCCTTGGCGATGGAGGGGCTGGCCGCGTTCTTCCTCGAGTCGACGTTCCTGGGAATCTGGATCTTTGGCTGGGGCCGGCTGCCCAGGCGCGTCCATCTCGCCGCGATCTGGGCGGTCGCGGTGGGCGCCGCGCTGTCCGCGGCGTTCATTCTGGCCGCCAACTCATGGATGCAACACCCGGTCGGCTACAAGATCAATCCATCCACCGGCCGGCCCCAGCTCAACGACATCGGAGCCGTGCTCACCAACCCGGTCTTCCTGTGGGGGTACGCCCACGTCCTGCTGGCCTCGCTGGCCACCGCGGCCGCCGTGATGCTCGCCGTCTCGGCGTGGCAGCTGCGCCACGGGGCGCACCCCGAGGTCTTCGGCCGGTCCGCGCGCCTCGCGCTCGTCGTGCTGCTCCCGACGATGCTGTTCGCGATGCTGATCGGCAGCGAGCTCGGCGTCGTCGAGGGCAAGTACCAGCCGATGAAGATCGCGGCGGCCGAGGCGCAGTGGGAGACGTGCCAGCCGTGCTCGTTCTCGGTGTTCCAGATCGGTGGCGGCCGGAACGATGAGACCCCGACCAAAGTGATCGCGATTCCGCATCTGCTGTCGCTGCTGGCCACCAATCATTGGAACGGGGAGGTCGAGGGGCTCAACCAGGTGCAGGCCCAGTACGAGCAGCAATACGGGCCCGGAGACTACGTTCCCAACGTGTTCATCCAATACTGGTCGATGCGCGTGATGGCCTACTCGGCCGTGGTCGTGACGCTGCTTGCGGCGTGGGGTCTGTGGCTGGTGTGGCGCAAGCGCATGGACACCGCGACCTGGTTCCTGCGGGTCGCGGTGTGGGCGGTGGTACTGCCGTTCCTGATGAATACGGCCGGCTGGCTGCTCACCGAGAGCGGCCGACAACCGTGGATCGTGCAGGGCGTGCTGCTGACCCGCGACGGCGTCTCGCCCTCGGTGAGCGCCGCCACGGTCGGCATCAGCCTGACTGTCTTCGTTCTCCTGTACGCCGCGCTCGCCGTCGTCGCGGTCGTGCTGATGATCCGGTACGCCCGCCGGGAGCTGCCGGATGCGCGCCCGTCGGGCGACGAGGATGTGTCCGAGCCGGCGTTCTCCTACTAACGGCGGGGGCGAATCATGACGCTCGGCCAGTTCTGGTTCATCGTCATCGCCGTGCTCTGGACGGGGTTCTTCGTGCTGGAGGGCTTCGATTTCGGCGTGGGCATCCTGCATGGCCCGATCGGCCGGGACGAGGCGGGTCGGTCGGCCGCGGTGGCCACCATCGGGCCGTTGTGGGACGGCAACGAGGTCTGGCTGATCGTCGCCGGCGCGGCCATGTTCGCCGCGTTTCCCGGCTGGTACGCCACCATGTTCTCCGGCTTCTACCTGGCGCTGGTTCTGCTCCTCGCGGCGCTGATCGTCCGGGGCGTCTCGTTCGAGTACCGGGAGAAGGTCGTGAATCCGCGCTGGCGACACACCTGGGACGCTGCGTTGACGACGGGCAGCCTCGTCGCCCCGTTCGTCCTCGGGGTGGCCCTGGGCGACATCCTGCACGGCATTCCGATCGGTACCGACCAGGAGTACTCCGGCAACCTGCTCGACCTGCTGCAGCCCTATGCGATCTACGTCGGATTGACGCTGGTGCTGCTGTGCGTCCTGCACGGCGCGACGTTCCTTACCCTCAAGACGACCGGAGAGGTCAGCGCCCGTGCGGCTCGGCTGGCCCGGCGCATCGCCCCGATCACCGCGCTCGCGGTGCTGCTGTTCGCCTCGTGGACGCACGCCACCGCGGGCCGGGGCTTCTTCCCGAACGCGGTCGAGGTGGCCGCGGTGCTCGCCGTGTTCGCGACCACCTGGCTGCTGGCCGAGCGGCGCGACGGTTGGGCCTTCGCGGTCACCACGTTCGCGATGGCGACGAGCGTCCTGGCCATCTTCGTCGACCTCTACCCGCGGGTCATCGTCTCCACCGGCGCCGCGGGCACCGACCTGACGGTGGGCAACACAGCCGCCGGGTCGTACAGCCTCAAGGTGATGACCGTCGTGCTGGTCGTGCTCCTTCCGGTCGTGCTGGTGTACCAGTCGTGGACGTACTACGTGTTCCGCCGCCGGATCGGCCAGCGCCCCTCCGAGTGATCGGGCCTAGCGCTGCGATCGGCGCGGCCCCCCGCTCAGGCGCACGATGTCCTCGGCGTGGTAGCGCGCCAGCAGCTCCCGTTCCCGATCCCTGCGCGGGAACATCACCCACACGAGCACGGCGCCGACCAGGATCGCGATGATCCCCGCCAGGTATGCCCAGTCGGCGCCGTCGAGGAACGAGGACTTGGCGCCGGCGGTGATCTGGCTCGCGTACTGCGGGTACCGTTCCGCGACGCTGGTCGCGCTGGCGAAGGACTTCTCGAGCTCGCTCTGGACGTCGTCGGTGATCTCTGATCGGTTCGGTGCCGCGGCGACGCCGGCCGACACCGCGGCCGCGTACCCCGCGGTGAGCAACGCGCCGAGGATCGATTGCATGACGGCGCCGCCCAGGTCGCGCTGGAGATCCGCGGTGCCTGACGCCATGCCGGCGCGCTCCACCGGCACCGAGCCGGTCAGGCTGTGGGAGGCCGGGGTTGCGCCGAGGCCGACGCCGGCACCGATCAGGGCGTACGCGAGCCCGACCGGCCAGTACGGAATGTTCTCATTCCACAGCAGCAGCATCACGACGAAGCCGAGCAGGCAGAATGCGTACCCGGCGAGCAGCGTGAACCGGGCGCCGCGCGTCTCGACGAGCCGGGCCGAGCGTGGCGCGGCCACCACCATGAGGGCCGCGGCGGGCAGGATGGCCAGGCCGGACTGCAGCGTGGAGTAGCCGAGCACGTTCTGCAGGAACTGCTGGCCGACGAACATCGCTCCCATGAGCGTGCCGAAGACGATCATGCCGGCGCACGCGGCGAGCCAGAAAATGCGCCGGCCGGCGACGCGCAGGTCGTAGAGCGGCACGGCGGCCCGCCGCTGGCGGACGACGAACGCCAGCCCGACGACCACCGCGATGCCGGCGAGGCTGAGCGCGGGCGTCGTCCGCTTCGGTACCGGTGCGAAGTTGATCGCGAGGACGAGCGCGGCGACCGCCAGGACGGACAGCACTCCGCCGAGGTTGTCCACCGGGTCGGTGGTCTCGTTGACGTGTCCTGGCACGAACACGAGGGCCATGACCAGCGCGGCCACGGCGAGCGGCAGCGTGATGAGGAAGACCGAGCCCCACCAGAAACCCAGCAGCAACGCGCCGGCGGTGAGCGGACCGAGCGACGAGATCGCGCCACCGAGTGCCGACCACAGGGCGATCGCCCGGGTACGGCCGGGGCCAGCCCACAGCGCCGTGATCAGCGCGAGCGTCGTCGGGAAGGCCATCCCGGCGGCGAGTCCACCCAGGAGTCGCGCCGCGATCAGGACCTCGACGGATGGTGCGAAGGCGGCCAGCAGGCACGCCGGCACCGAGAGCAGCGTGCCGCCGAGCAGCATCCTCTTGCGGCCGTGGTGGTCGCCGAGCGCGCCGAGGTAGAGAACCGACGCGGCGAGCCCGAGTGAGTACCCGACCGCGACGAGGTTGAGCGCGGTCTGCGACGCGTCGAACGCCAGGCCGATGTCCGGCAGGGCGACGTTAGCGACGGCGAGGTTGAGGTTGGCGACGGCGGCCACCAGAATAAGCGAGATCAGTACCAGCGCGGGCCGTCGCGGGGCGGGGGCCGTGCGGGGCTCAGACACCCGGGCCCGCGGTACCCGCACCTCCGCCACCTGGTCTTCATACGCCCCATCACCGCCCGCCTGCTTCACCTGTTGCGGGTGAGGCGACGCCGCCGGCCGCGGCGTCGGATGGGGTGGCGATGACCACCAACGACATACTCCTCGGTGTAGGCCTCACGCTGGTCCTCGCGGTCGGGTCGCAGGTCCTCGCGAGCCGGCTACGCATTCCCGCGATCATCGTGCTGCTGCCGGTCGGTTTCGTCGCCGGCGCGCTGACCGACGACATCAATCCCAACCGGCTGCTTGGCGCCGCGTTCCAGCCGCTCGTCGGGCTCGCCGTCGCCGTGATCCTCTACGACGCTGCCCTGGGCCTGGACGTGCACCGGCTGACGGGGGACACCCGACGGGTCGTCGTGCGGTTGGTCGCCTTCGGCGCCGCCGTGACCTGGTTGTCCGCGGGGCTGGCGGCGGTGCCCCTACTCGGGCTGACCCGGGATGCCGCCCTCACGCTCGGAGCGATCGTCGTGGTCTCCGGGCCGACGGTCGTGGGCCCCCTGCTCGACTCCATCCGGCCGAGCGAACGGCTGCGCCGCATCCTCGCCTGGGAGGGCTCGCTCATCGACCCGATCGGCGGCATCCTCGGAGCGCTCGTGTTCCACGCGGTCATCGCCACGACGCCGACGCGGCCCGGCACGGACTTCGGGGGATTCGTGGCCAGCGTCGCTGTCGGTCTGCTGGGTGGGGCGGCCGGCGCGGCCGTCCTCTGGTTGGTGCTGCGTGGCCTGCGGCTCGGTGAGGTGTTGGGCACGGCGGCTCAGCTGGCCCTCGTCGTGGCGGTAGCCGCCGGCTGCGACATCGTTCGGGACGACACCGGCCTGATCGCGGCGATCGTCATGGGGCTGGCCGCCGCGAACCTCGCGGGGTTCGATATACCGGCGCGCCGGCCCTTCTTCGACACGCTCGTGGAGCTCATCATCGGACTGCTGTTTGTCTCCATCTCGGCGACGGTGACTCCGCAGTCCCTGAACGGGGTGGTCCTGCCGACCCTCGGGCTGGTGGCCGTGCTGGTGCTGCTCGTCCGGCCCTTCGTGGCTTGGGTGTCGACGATCGGGACCGACCTGACGCGTGAAGAACGGGCGTTCGTGGGCTGGATGGCGCCGCGCGGCATCGTGGCCGCCGCGACCGCGTCGGCGTTCTCCGCTGGCCTCGTCTCCGCGGGGGTCGGCGGAGCCCAGAAGGTCCTGCCCGCCACCTTCCTCGTGATCGTCGGGACGGTGACCCTGTACGGCCTGACGGCGGGGCCGGTGGCGCGCAGGCTCGGGGTGGTCCGACCGACCGGCACCCGCGTGCTGGTCGTTGGGGGCGACCCGTGGGTGATCGACCTGGGCCGGACCCTTAGGGCGGCCGGGGCGGACGTGTTGGTGTGGGCGGCTCCGGCGACGCAGCGCGCAGACCTGCGGGAATCGGGTCTCGACGTGGCACCGGGAAGGTTGATGGCCGACGCGGTCGGTGGCGGCGCACGGATCGAGGGAGTCGCCGCGGTACTCCTGCTCACCGCCGAGGACGACTTCAACGCCTTGGCGGCGGCGGTCCTCGCCGGGCTGACGGATGGCCCGGTCTACCGGCTCGCACCCCTAGCCGACAGACACCCCGTGGTCGCGCCGGATGCGGCGGGCGAGGTCCTGTTCCATCCGGAGCTGACCGGCGCGGAGATAGGTCGCCGGTGGCGGGCTGGGGACCGTGCGGTGCTACGCCCCGGTGACCGAGCGATTCCACTGGGACGGGACGTACTGTTCGTGGTGCGTCCAGGCGGTCGGCTCGACCCAGTCACCCGCAGCGGCGCGCCAGCGGTGGACGCCGGCGACGCGGTGGTGCTGCTGGCGTCGGCGTCAGGCGGTCACCGCGCGAGCTCCGCGTATGAAGATCTCCATGATCGCGCACAGCACGAGCACCGCGAGCGTGGTCCATAGGACCGCAGCGACGCCGGGCCGGTTGGCGAGGATGAGGCCGACGACGCCGGCCAGCACGAGGACTATCTGGATGACGCCCCGCGCGCCGGCCAGCGTCCGCCCGACCGCCGAGACCCAGGAGCCCGCGTGCGCCAGGCCGCGGCCGGCGGCGTCCAGCCCCCGGTTCACCAGCCGACGCAGCGCGTGCGCGGGCCGGCTCGGGCCGGCGAGCAACGTGCCGACTACGAACACCGCGGCCACCACGAGCAGCGTCTGCAGGGCCGCGATGAGGTAGCGCAGGATCGCGTCGACGACGGCGGCCGC
The DNA here is from genome assembly GCA_036506795.1 of Micromonosporaceae bacterium. GTDB lineage: Bacteria > Actinomycetota > Actinomycetes > Mycobacteriales > Micromonosporaceae > DASXRC01. The sequence goes on along the minus strand of DASXRC010000246.1, from coordinate 20,066 downwards.
GGCGGCCGGCGAGCGCACGCTCGACGGGAGATGGTCCAGGTAGTACGTGCGCGCCAGCGCCAGGCCACCGAGCATGAGCGCCGCGGCCAGACCCAGCATGACCACCCCCGTCAGCAGCCCGCGGCGGCGGTTCGGCGCCGCGAGGACGCCGGCGATCAGGATCGCGATCGCCGCGAACGGCAGCCAGGTCCCGGCGGAGTCGAGTATGCGGGTGTAGGTGCGGACGGTGGGCAGCTTCGTCGAGTCGACGAGCTCGTACTTGATCGACACGTCCGGCACCCGCGACACGAACGTCATGCCCTCGGCCACGAGCTGCTGCTTTGCCGCGGACAGCAACGCGCCCAGGTCGATGGTGACCGTCGTTCCGCTGCTCTTGAGCACCTGCCCCTGCCGCCCCGTCAGGACGGTGACGACAGCACTGTGCGCGAGGCGGTTGACCTGTTCCCAGATGTCCTGGAACTCGGTCGTGCCGAGCAGCTTGTAGATCTGGTCGTGGAGGAACGACGTCAGTCCGCTTACAGCCGGCCCGACCAGGTCGATCACGCGCGTCGGGGCGCCCTCCGCGACCAACCTCTTAGCGACCTGCGAGGCTAGGCCGGCGACGTCGGTCTGGGTGACGATCTCGTCGGTGAGACGGTTCGCCAGGGCCTCCCGCACGGCCGTGTTCTCGGCCAGCGGGGTCACCGTCTGCACGTATGTCTCGGTGTCGAGCACCTCCGACTTCAGGTATACGGCCGTCACCGCCAGCACGCCGAGCAGTGCCGCCACCAGCAGCAGGGCGCACGCGGCGGTCCAGCGGCCGGCGCGCGCCCACCGACCGCCCGCCGTCGTCTGTGCCCGCAACCGCTCCAGCTCGGCGCGCTCGTCGGCGCTCATCTCGGCGGGTTCCACGGTCTGGCTATGCTCCTCCGCTAGCCGAGAAGTTGCCTCTTCTGCGCCTCGAACTCGGCGTCGGTGAGCACGCCCTGCGCCTTCAGCTCGGCGAGCTGCTTCAGCTGCCCGATCCGGTCATCCATTCCGGAGCCGGCCGGCGCCGCCTGCTGCTGCGCGTACCCCTGCGGCGGTTGCTCCTGGTACGCCTGCGCCTGCTCCTGCTCGGCCCATCGGCCGGCCTGCCGGCGCGAGACCCGATTCGAGACCGCGGTGGCCGTGCCGGCGACGACCGCGGTGCGCGCCACGCCTCGAAGAAGACCGGGCATCACAATCTCCCTTCCGCCGCCTCGGCGGCCTCCAGCGCGGCGAGCATCGCCTGCACCGGGATCCGGCCGCTGGCCACCAGCTGGCCTCCGGCGCGGCGCAAAGCCGCGGCGAACGGCGCCGCCCACACGTTTTCGTACACGAGGATGCCGGCGGAGCTGCCCGGCTCCAGCACAGCGCCGGCCTCGGCGATGTCCTCCTCGGAGATGATTCCGGACGACGCCCCCTCGAAGACGGCCAGGTCGAGTCGCTCATCCCCATCGAGGTCCGCCACGACCATGCCGCGCACGGACCCGTCCTGCCCTTTCTTCACGAACACGAGGTCGAGAATGCGGATGATGCCGCGATCGACGAGGTCGACCAGGAGCGGCATCGCCTCGCCCGTCATGCGGCTGCCCGGGAACTCGACCACGACATAGTCGATCGGGCCCATCGTGTCCAGCTCGTCGTCCGCGGCCGCGCCACCCGCCGGGACGGTCCCACGCCCGACTGCCATGACTGCTCCCTCCTTCTGCGCGCGACGCGTCACGCCGCGACCGGCTGACCGTGCAGTGCCTGCTGCAGGTTCTTTTCGGCCTCCTTGGACAGCGACGTCTTGAGAACCGTGCCGTCGAACTTGCGGAGGGCCTCGACCGCCTTGTCCGGCGTGACCTTCTCCACCACCAGGAACAGCGCGGACGTTCCGGGCTGCAGCATGTCCCGTACCTGGTCCTGGAACTCCTGGTCGATCCCAGACTTCTCGATCTTGCCTATCAGGGCGCCGAGGCCGGCCCCGATGGCCATGCCGAAGAACGGGATGAAGAACAGCAGGCCGAACAGGGCGCCCCAGAACATCCCCCACATGGCACCGCCGGCGACGGCGTGGTGGTTGGTGCTGACCTTGAACTTGCCTGACTTGTCACGGACGATCACCGCGACGGCGTCGGGTTCGATGATCAGATCCTTGCTGAGTCGCTCGACCTCCTGCTCGGCCAGGCTTGCCGTCGTCTCGTCCGGATACCCGATGGCGATCAGCGTTGCCATTTCCTGCCCGCCTTCCTGCTCTCGCTGCTCTCCTGGATCCATCAGGCCGGACTCGGCCGAGCCGGCCATCACCCCTAGCGGGTGAAACACCGCAAATTCCCGTCTAAGCCATGAAGCCGAACAATCCTCGTAGGCTCGTTGAGGTGACCGGGTGATCGACTCGGCGATGGTCATCCCAGCCGACTGTCGACGCGGGGGGGTGTGGCATGGCGAAGACCGTCGCGGACCCGCCGGCCAACGCCGCCATCCATGCGGCGCGGCCCGGCTACCGGGCGACAGATCTTCCGTTGGTCCGGGCCAAGCTCGTGGTCCCGCCGGTATCGGGTGGACTGTTAGCACGGCCCCGCCTCATGGCAGGGCTCGAGCGCGGCCCCGGTACCCGCCTAACGATCGTGACCGGCCCGGCGGGTGCCGGAAAGACCGCGCTCCTCGCGTCCTGGGTTCATGGTCTCCAGCCCGGTGTGGCCGCGTGGGTGACCCTCGACGACGTCGACAACGACCCGGCGAACCTCTGGCGATACCTGCTCGCCGCCCTCCGCGGGGCAACCGGCGCCACGCCCGATGGTCCACTCGCGCGGCTCTCGGTGCCCGTCCACGGCGTCGACGGCTATCTAGTCCATGATCTGGTCAGCGCGCTCGAGCGGCTCCCGGCACCGGTCCTCCTGGTGATCGACAACGTCGAGTGCCTGCGAGAGGGTCCGTCCGCCGAGTCGCTCGCCGCGCTTCTCCGCCACGGCGTGCCCACGCTCCGAGTGGTCCTCGGCACCCGCGCGCAGCCGCCGTTGCCGCTCGGCCGGCTGCGGCTCGCCGGCGAGGTGGTCGAGATCGACGCCGACGACCTGGCCTTCACGCCGTCCGAGACCGTCGAGCTGTGGGGGCTGCGCGGCATGTGCATCACCGAGGCGGAGGCCCGTGGCCAGGTGGAGCGCACCGACGGGCTGGCCGCCGCGGTCTGCCTGGCCGCGACGCTCGCGGAGGAGCGGCCGGAGCCGTCCGCGATGGCTCCGCCAGGCGGGCTCGCCGCCGCCGAGGAGCCGCTCGCCGATTTCCTCCGCACCGAGGTGTTCCTGGCCGAACCGGTGGAGGTGCGCGACTTTCTGCTCCGCTCCAGCGTGGTGGACGAGGTCAGTGCGGATCTCGCGAACGCACTGACCGGCCGCCGGGACGCGCCGCACATGCTCGATCGCCTGCGCCGGAGCGGCCATTTCGTTCGGGCCGCGCCGGATGGGGCGTGGTACCGCTACCGGCGCCCGTTCCTCGAGTTCCTGCGCCACGAGGCGAGCATCATGCTGGCCGACCGGCTGCCCGGGTTGCACCGGCGGGGCGCCCGCTGGTATGCCGACCACGGCGCGACGATGCCCGCGATCCGCCATGCCGTCGCGGCTGGCGACATGGCGTACGCCGCCGGCCTGCTGGTGCGGCTGGGCGCTCCACAGGTCCTCGGACCGGATCGCGACGTGCTGCGCGAACTCGCGGCGAAGCTCTCACCGCTCGACGCGTTGGACGAGCCGGAGATCGCTGCCGTCTTCGCGCTGGTCAAGGCGGAGGAGGGCGACGCGCGCGGCGCCGAGGGGTACGCCAACCTGGTCGCGCCGAACCTACCGGGCCTCCCACTCGATCGGCGGCTTCCACTGGAGGCCATGCTTCGGCTCACCGCGGTTGTCGTCGCCCGGCATCGCGAGGACTGGCCGGCCGTGTACGCCGCGGCCCACGAGCTGACTCGGCACCTCGACCACGCGGTGCCCGGCCTGATACCGACCTCGGCACAGCTGAGGGCGATCGCCTTGGAGGCCACCGGCGCCGCCCGGATGTGGGCGAGCGAGTTCGAGGCCGCCGAGCCCGTCCTCAAGGCCTCCCTGGTGGCCGCGGAGCACCACCACCTCGACCTCGCCGCCGCGGCCGCCCTCGGCAGCCGTTCGCTGCTGCTGGCCGTGCGCGGCGACCTGTCCGAGGCGGTCGAGCAGGCGGAGGCGGCGTTGCGCCTCGCCGACGCCAGCGGCGGCGGACAAAGCGGGGCGGAGGTCGCCCTTGGCCACGTCGTGCTCGGATTGGTTGGCTGGCTGCGCGGCGCTTCCGACGACGCGCGCCGTCGCTTGGCGGCCGCCGCGGCGTGTGCGCCCGGCCGCGCGGCCGGGCTGATGCTGGCCGGGGTACGGGCGCGGCTGCTGTTGTCACAGGGCGACGCGACGAGCGCCCGCGACGTGCTCGCAGAGGCGCGCACCGGCGTCGGGGACTGGCGTCCGCCGGCGCTGCCGCGCGACTGGCTCGCGATCGTCGAGGCCGAGCTCCGGCTCGCCGCGGGTCACCCGGTGACCGCGCTGGGAGTGCTCAGCGAGGCACTGCACAACCACGGCAACCCCCTGCTCGGCCAGGCGAGCCTGACTGCGGCGCGAGCCTATCTCGCGAGCGCCTCCCCGGCGCGCGCCGCGAGCCTGGCCGCGTCGGTCCATCGGTCGGGCAGGAATGCCGGGCCCTGGCTGCGCGCGGAGGCGTGGCTGGTGGAGGCCCTGGCCGCCGACCGGCTCGGCCACGAGGGCGCGGTGTCGATCGCACTTTCCGAGGCGCTGTCGGCGGCCGCCACCGTGGACATCGTCGAACCGTTCGTCGCGGCCGGCCCCCCGCTGGCCGCCCTCCTGGATCGGCACCGCGAGGTCTGGGCGGCGCAGGGACCGTTCGCGCGTCGACTCCAGGCCGTCCTGCCGATCGCGGGCGCCGCGGCATCGATCGAGGGCCAGATCATGGAGCCAATCACCGAGCGCGAGGCGGCCGTCCTGCGGTACCTACCCACCCTGCTGACCATGAACGACATCGCCCGGGAGCTGTCCGTCTCGCCGAACACGGTGAAGTCCCACCTGCGCAGCATCTATCGCAAGCTCACCGTGGGCACCCGGCGCGACGCCGTGCACCGCGCGCGGAACCTGGGACTGCTGCGGCAATAGGCAGGCTCACGCCGGGCTGCGGTGCCTGCCGTCCGTGGATGCCCGGTCGTGGAGCGCATGCGCGAGCTTGTCCGCTCCCACCGCCACCGTGTCGGCCACCCGAGCCGTGCCCTCGGTCACACGCTGCGCCGCGGCGGTCAGTCTCGACGGGGCCTGATACGTCGTCGGGTCCTCCAGCGCTATTGCGGGATCGGTGGCGGCCGCGGCGACGCGATCGAGATCGGCCGGCTCGCCGCCGCCGAGCCGCGCGGGCCCACTCCGGCGCGCGGCGAGAAGTCCTGCGATGCCGGCCGCCCCGGCCGCCGCGAGCGACACCGCGACCAGTAGCCACCTCGCACGCCGCCGGGAACGCCGGGCGCGCGCCTCGGCGGCGCCCTGGCGCACGTACTCGAGGAGCGGATGGAGCCTGTCCAGGGCGCGGTCGTACCGTGGCGTGGCCGTCTCGGCCATTCCGCCGGCCGCGTGACCGGCAGCCTGCACGAGATGGTCGAACGACTCGGACAGCTCCCCACGCATCCGTCGCCCGTGGGCCGGCGAACCATTGTTCCACAACACGAGCGCCAGCATCCGCCCCGGGCCGGTCGCCGGCCTCACCCTGGGTGGGTGATTCGGGCCGGTACGCGGAGCGTGCGGGCGACCGGGTCAGCGTGCCGGGAGCCGGCCGATGATGTGAGCTCCGAGGCCGTCGATGAAACCGACTGGGTCGGCGGAGGACGGCATGACGTGAACCTCCTCGATGCCGATCTCGGCGTACCGGTGCATCTCCTCGGCGAATGCGGCGCCGCCGGCGTCGGTCAGCTCGAGCGGCCCCGTCCACAGGATCGTCTTGCGGATCCGGTCGTAGTCCGTGCCCTCGCGCGCGCAGTGCCCGGCGAGGATATCGAGCTTGGCCTTGACGGCGTCGAGCCCGACGTGCGGACCCGCGAAGACGTTGGACGCGTCGGCGTACCGCGCGACGAGCCGAAGGGTCTTGCGCTCGCCGCCGCCGCCGATCATGATCGGCGGGTACGGCCTGGCCAACGGCTGCGGCGAGTTGAGGGTCTCGGCGAGCTGGTAGTGCCGACCGGCGTACGGTCCGTCGTCGTCGCTCCACATCTGCAGCACGATCTGCAGCGCCTCCTCCAGCCGCTCGAACCGCTCCGCGATAGGCGGGAACGGCACGCCGAGGGCGAGGTGCTCGCGCTCGAACCACGCCGCACCCAGGCCGAGCATGGCTCGGCCGCCGGACAGGACGTCCAGTGTGGACACGATCTTCGCGAGCAGACCCGGGTACCGATACATGACGCCGCCGACGAGCAGCTGCAACTCGACGGTGCGGGTGCGGGCGGCCAGGTATCCGAGGGTCGTGTAGCCCTCCAGCATCGGTTCGCCGGCGCGGCCGACGCCGCCGATCTGCAGGTAGTGGTCCATGACCGACAGGTTGTCGACGCCGGCCCGCTCGGCCGCATCGCCCACCCGGGCAAGGGTGGGCCCGATCGCGGCCGGTCCGCCCTCGACATCGAACCTGATCACGTGTACGCCGAGTCTCATGGTTCGTGGCTCTCCGTCATAGCTGTCAAAACCTCCAGTCGGTTGGCTCGAACGGGCGGTACGAGCATCGCGCCCCGGTCGTGATGGCGTCACGCAGATGCCGCCCCAACGCGGGATGCCGCTGCGCGATCCGATCCGTGCTGTCGCGGATGCGCGCGGTCACGGCCTTGCGGGCCCGCTCGGTGGCGTCGCCGAGGCGGCGGGCGCGTCCGCCTAGGCCGTACGCGGCGGCGAGCACGTCGATGAGGGTGTCGCGCTCGACGCGGGCGTGCGCGGCGCGTTCGACGTCGTGGGCGTCCTCCGCGTCGGCGATCTCCGCGTCAAGTTCGGCCAGCCGACGCTGGTACGCCGACCGAGCGGCGGCGTCCAGCACCGGGTCGGCGCCGGTACCGGCCTCGGCGGCCGCCTCGACGCCGAGCAGTTGCGGGGCGGGGATCTCCCGGCCCGGGGCGGCGAGCAACCGGGCGATGTCCCGCAAGCCCTTGGCGTCGGGCAGGCGCACCACGACACCGCCATAACCGAGCGTCCACACGTCACCGTCCCGCCGGAAGACGTTGGCGGGGGTGGCCGCCTCGGCGAGCAGTGCCTGCGCACGTCGGGCCTGCCCGGCGAGCCCGAGGCGACGGGCGGCGTCGGCGGCCGCCAGCAGGTTTTTCTCGGCGTTCGCACGGTCACCGGGCCGGTCGCGGTCGAGCAGGATGCGGCCGGTTTCGCACCGGACGAGCGCCGCCCACGGCCGGGCGTCCATCCGCTCGGCACAGACCAGCGCGTCGGCGAGGTGGTCGAGCGCCTCGTCGACCCGGCCGAAGACCGCGGCGAGCATCCCGAGGTAGAGCGACACCGGTCCGGCGACGTTGACGGCGCCGCCGACGACGACCAGCTCGCCCGCGTGAGGGCGCAGGCGCTCGTACAGGCGCGCGCACGCGGGGACGTCGCCGGCCGTCGCGGCGATCCAGGCGTACGCGGCGGCCGCGCCGACGATCTGCCACCCCCGGGACAGGGTCAGCGCCGGTTCGATCCACGGCCGGATGCGATCGGCGGCAGCCTGCGACTCGCCCCGGCTCAGGTGGGCCAGACCGTCGAGCTGGGCGACCATCCAGGGCGGGAGGTCGGCCGGGAGTAGCCACGTCTCGGTCGCTGGCAGCTGGTCGCCGCGTAGCAGCGCGAGCTGCATCCGCAGGTCCCCGGCCACGTTCCGGCCGTCCGGCTCGCCGAGCCGCTCGGCGTCGGCGGCAACCTGATCGATGAGCGTCTCTGCCTCGTCGATGCGCCCCGCGAGTATCGCCAGTGCCGCACGACGGGACAGCACGAGCCAGCGGTAGTGCGGCTGGCCCGTCCGCTCGGCCGCGTCGACGGCGCGCAGGAACTCCCGATACGCGGTCGGATCGGCGAGCTCGAGCAGCGCCGTGAACCGGCCGAAAACCGCCTGCCAGGCCAGCACCGCGTCACCCACCGCACCCGCGGCCCGGCCCGCCTCGTCCAGGACCGCGAGCCGTTGCCGGGCGGTGCCCGGTGCCCACATGGCGTCGTGCTGCGCGAGCAGGCACACGGCGAGCGTCTCCGGGTCGCCGATCCGGCGGGCCAACGCCACCGCCCGCTCGGCGGTGCCCAGGGCGCGCAGGCGATCCGGCGGGCCGTGGGCCAGCTCCTTGGAGAGGGCCGCGAGCAGCCGCGCGACCAGGGCGTCCGCCGCGGCGTCGGCGCCATCGCTTCCTGCATCGCTCACGGCGTCGTTCGCGTTCAGGGCCTCGGTCAACAACGCGATCGCTTCGTCGTGGCTCGACCAGGTCGTGGCGCCCACGTCGTGGACGCCCAGTGCGGCCCGGGCGAGCGCCTCCGCGTCCCCCGCGGCGTGGGCGTCGGCCGCGGCGTCGACGTAGCACCGCCTGGCCCGAGCCAGGTCGCCACCGCGGCGGTGGGCGTCCGCCAGGTCGACCAGCAGCGCGCGGCGCAGCGCCGGCTCGCCGGCCGCCTCGGCCAGCCGGACCCCATCGGCCAGGTGGCCGGCCGCCTCCTCGTACGCCAGCAATGCGCTCGCGTGCTCCGCGGCGGCGCGGGCGTACGGAATGGCGCGGGCCGGGTCACCGGTGGCGGCCGCGCCGACCCGGTGCCGCGCGAGCGTGGCCGCCAGGTCGGACCGGCCGGTGGGCGTGACCGACTCGAGCGCGTCGGCCAGCCGGCCGTGCAGGCGTGCCCGGGCCACCGAGTCCAACCGCTGCGCGGCGGCCTCCCGGAACAAATCGTGCTCGAAGCGTGCGGCGCCGGGCGCGGCCCACCTCATGACACCCGCCGCCACCGCAGCGTCCACATCGGACAGCACCTCGGCCAGCGGCCGTTCGACGGCCCGAGCCAGCACCCGGCCCTCGCTCTCGCGGCCGGCCACGGCGGCGACCTCGAGCAGGCGCAGCGTGCCCCCCGGCAGGCGGGAAAGGTGGCGGTCGAGGGTCTCCCGCACGCCCACGGGCAAGCCCGTCGAGTCGGGCCCGAGGTGGGCCAGCTGGAGCGCGAGGAACGGATTGCCGCCGGTCCGTTCGTAGATCGCCGCCGCTCGTTCAGGGCTTGCGGGCCCGGCCGGCAGGCCGGCGAGCAGTGCCGCCGTCTGCTCTTCGGTCAGCCGGAGCAGCGGCAGCACGGTCGCCGACGCGGTCAGTCCGTCGAGCAGCGGGCGCAGCTCCTCCGCCGCCTCATCGTCGCGGTAGGCGCCGAGGACCAGCAGCCGGGACCGCGGCAGATCTGGGGCGAGGAAGCGCAGAAGCCGCAGCGTTCCGGGATCCGCCCAGTGGAGGTCGTCGAGCACCACGATCAGTGGCCGTCCCTCGGCGATGCGCCGCAGTGTGCGGCGGACGGCGTCGAAGACCGTGAACCGATCCAGGTCGAGGGTTGCCGGGCCCGGTGCGGTGAGCCCGAGCGCCCGCGCGGTGATCTCGTCGCCGGGGTCGGGGAGCAGGCCCGCGTCCCGACAGCCGCGCAGCACCTCCACCCACGGCCACAACCCCGGCACGCCGGGCCCTTCCCGGCAGGAGCCCCAGACGGTCGCCGCCGCCTCCGGTCCGGCCGCCGCCGCGGCCAGCAGCGAGGTCTTGCCGATGCCGGGCTCGCCCGTCACCAGCATCAGCGCCCCGGTCCCCGCGGCGGCGTCGCCGACCGCCCGCCGGAGTCGGGACAGCTCGGCCGCGCGCCCAACCAGGGAACCGGTCACCACATCCGACATTCTCGCCCCGCGACCGGGCGTCTGGCGGACCGCCAGATTCGATCTCGCGCCCATCCAAGGAGAGGAAGGAGTACGCGATGTACGACGCCATCATCGTCGGCGCCCGAGCCGCCGGCGCCTCGACCGCGATGCTGCTGGCGCGCAGGGGCCTGCGGGTGCTCGCCGTCGACCGGGCCAGCTTCCCGAGCGATACCCTCTCCACCCACCAGATCCAGCTGCCCGGGGTTGCCCGCCTGGCCGCGTGGGCCTGCTCGACGACGTCGCCGCGTCGGGCGCGCCCGCCCCGCGGCGGCTGCGGTTCGACCAGGGCGGGGTCGTGCTCGACGGCCACTTCCCGCGGCACGACGGCGTCGACGCGCTCTACAGCCCCCGCCGCACCGTGCTCGATGCGCTCCTCGTGGACGCCGCCCGCCGAGCGGGCGCCGAGGTACGCGAGGGCTTCACCGTCGACGAGGTGGTGCGTCGGGAGGGGCGGATCACCGGCATCCGTGGGCGGGACCGGTCCGGCGGCTGCGTCCGTGAGGAGCTTGCGCAGCTGGTGGTGGGCGCCGATGGCAAGCACTCGACGGTTGCCCGGGCCGCGGGCGCCCCGACGTACCGCGTGGTGCCGCCGCGATCGGTGGCCTGTTACACGTACTGGGAGGCTGTCCCGGTCGATGGTGGCGAACTCTACGCGCGAGACCGCCGCGCGGCTGGCCTGTGGCCCACCAACGACGGCCTCGTCATGAGCTACGTCGCCTGGCGGCCGAAGAGTTCTCCGCCTTCCGAGCCGACATCGAGGGCAACCTGCTTCGGACGCTCGACCTGATCGGGGTCGGCGAACGCGTCCGGGCGGGCCGGCGGGCCGAACGGATCCGGCTTACCCCGGACCTGCCCAACGCCCTCACGCGCCCGTACGGACCGGGTTGGGCATTGGTCGGCGACGCCGGGCTGGTCATGGATCCGATCACGGGTCAGGGCATCGGCGACGCCTTCCGCGATGCCGAACTGCTCGCCGGCGCTATCGAGGCCGGCCTCTCCGGCCGGGCCTCGATGGACGCCGCGCTCGCCGGCTACCAGCGGGCCCGCGACCGGCGCACCGGGCCGATGTACGACTTCACCGCCGACCTCGCCTCGCTTCGGCCGCTGCGGTCCGAGGAGCGGCGGCTGTTCGAGGCGCTCGCCGCCGACCAGGCGGAGACCGACCGCTTCTTCGGTGTCATGACGGGTGCCATCCCCATTCGGGAGTACTTCAGCCCGCACAACCTGATCAAGCTGATCGGCGTACGGGGGTTCGCGACGGCTCTGCGGGGGAGGCTGGTGGCTGGCCGGCCGGCGTGACCGGCGGCCGCGGGGCCCGCATGCCGAACAGGAAGCGCGTGACGCGCGTGCGGCGGATGAGGAGGTCGTACGCCATGACGACGGCGACGAGCGTTGCCAGCGTGATGACGAGGTACTTGAGGATGGGATGCACCGGCCAGCTCACCACCGCGAACGCGATGGCCACGAGGACCGGCTGGTGCAGCACATAGATCGGCAATACCGCGTCGGAGAGGTAGCCGCCGGCTCTTGCCCGGCGGCTCGCCCGCGGGGCCGCGCTCTGGGCCGGCAGCCGCGCGAGCAGCCCGACGATCGCGACGAGCCACAGCCAGCCGGCCGCCCCGAACAGGAACCGGCCGGCCATCGACCGCGGGTCGTGATCCACGAACGCGTCGGCTCCGGCGTCCCAACTCGCCTTCAGCAGGCCGAGGGCGCCGAGGAACACGACGACACCGATGCCGGCGGCGACGGGCCCGTGCCGGCGCATCGCGGCCAGGAAGCGCGGGTCGGCGGCGAGCACAAACCCGAGGAAGAAGAACAGGAGGTACGCCCAGCGGCTCCAGGCCGCGTACGGCTCTTCCATCTCGAGCGCGGCGACGACCACGGCGATCGGCACGGCCGGGAGCAGGATGACGCCGCGCCGCTCCGCCAGTGTGGCGAGGTGTCCGACCCCGACGCCGCGCAGGTATAGGAAGGCCGGCAGGAGTAGCAGCGAGAACGCGAGCAGCAGCACCACGAACCACAGCTGCCCCGTCTCGAACAGCCGGTCCGGTGGCGCGCCCCGCACGACGAACGGGAACTCGGACCACACCAGCCGGACGTGCAGGAAGCGCGGATAGAAGGCCAGGTACGACTCGTTATAGCCGGGCTGGCTGCGCAGGCCCAGCCACACCGGCAGCGGCATCAGCACCAGTACGCCGAACACGAGCGGAACCAGCAGCCGGCGCGCCCGCTCGACGAGAAACGCGCCGACGGTACGCCGACCGAGCGAGTACCACACGCCGAGCCCGGCGGTCAGGAAGAGCAGCGGCATCGCCCACACCACGCCGACCGCGGCGACCGGGCCGAGGTCCGCCGTCTGCGCGTTCTTGACGTAGTAATCGTCGGTGGTGTCGAAGACCAACGCGGCGTGGAAGAAGATCAGGCCGACGACGACCAGCGCACGCATGGCGTCCAGCCCGCGTTGGCGGGGCGGTTCGGTCATGGCGTACCCCCGGCGTGCCTGCCCAACTGTGCCACGCGCGGGTCACGCACGGAACCGGCGTTGACGGCACCCTTCGGCTCGACTAATATGAACGAATGTTCATGACCAAGCGTTCACAGGCGCTGGCGGTGCGCGGTCTGACCAAGCGGTTCGGCCGGGTCACCGCGGTCGACGACCTGACGTTCGACGTATCGTCCGGGCAGGTGACCGGCTTTCTCGGGCCGAACGGCGCGGGGAAGACAACCACGCTGCGCATGCTGCTCGGCCTGGTGCGGCCGACCGCAGGTCAGGCGTTGATCGACGGCCGACGGTACGCCGAGTTGGTCTCCCCGCGCCGCGTGGTGGGCGCCGTGCTGGAGGCGACCGGCTTCCATCCCGGCCGCAAGGGCCGCGAATACCTGCGGATCCAGGCATCGGTCGCCGGCCTGCCCGCGAGCCGCGTTGAGGACGTCCTCGGCCAGGTCGACCTCGTCGACGCCGCGGCCCGGCGGATCGGCGGGTACTCCCTCGGCATGCGGCAGCGCCTCGGCCTGGCGGCGGCGCTGCTCGGCGACCCGGCGACCCTCATCCTGGACGAGCCCGCAAACGGCCTCGACCCGGAGGGCATGGCCTGGCTCCGGGCGTTGTTGCGCGGCCTGGCCGATCAGGGCCGCACGATCCTGGTCTCGAGCCACGTGCTGAGCGAGGTCGCTCAGGTCGCCGACCAGGTGATCATCATCGACCGTGGGCGGCTGCGGTTCGCCGGTCCGCTGGCGCAGCTGGGCAGCCGCCTGGTCGCCGTGCGGACCGGGCAGCTCGCGCTGCTGCACGACGCCCTCGCCCGCCGCGGCCTCGAGGTCACCGTGACCGGCGAGTCCACCCTGGAGGTTCGCGGCGCGAGCGCGGAAGACGTAGGCCGGGTCGCGGTCGACGAGCGCATCGCGCTGTCGGCATTGACCGAGTCCGGTGCGTCGCTCGAGGCCGCGTTCCTCAACCTCACCCGAACCGGAGGCTCCGCATGAGCACCCTGATCGGCAACGAGTTCACCAAGCTTCGTACCATCCGGAGCTCGTGGCTGCTGCTCGTCATCCAGCAGGCGGTCATCGTCGCCGGCGTATCCGGCCTGGCCGCTGCGGGTGCGGACCTAGACACCGCCGACGGCATGCGCACTCTGCTCTCGCATGCGGGAGTCGCGTCGGCGATCCTCACCCTTGTGCTCGGCATTACGGCCGTCGCCGGCGAGTACCGGCATCGGAGCATCAGCGACACGTACCTCGGCACGCCGCGGCGCGGCCGGGTCCTCGCGGCCAAGCTGATCGCGTACCTCGGCGTCGGCGCGCTGCTCGGCGCCGTCAGTGCCGCCACCGGGCTGGTCACGACGGCGGCCTGGCTGTCCACCGCGGACACCGCGCTCGATCTGTCCGACCCCCCGGTGTGGCGGATCGTGGCGGGGATCGTCGGGTTGAACGTTCTGTACGCGGCGATCGGGGTCAGCCTGGGCGCCCTGGTGCGCAACCTGACCGGGGCGGTGGCCATCGCGCTCGTGTGGATCGCGCTCGTCGAGACCACGATGGCGAACCTGCTTGGGGACCTGGCCCGATGGCTGCCCAACCGAGCGGGCATGGGCCTGGACTCCATGCCCGCCGACGCGGCCATGCTCCCGCAGTGGGGCGCCGCGCTCGTGCTCGCCGCGTATGCCGCACTGTTCGCCGTCGTCGCGGCGGCGACTACCGTACGGCGAGATGTCACCTAGACGCGCCAAGGCGGTCACCGGCCGGGTCGACCAGGACCCGGCCACCGCGCTGCGCGAGCACCTCGTCGACGTCGCCGAGAAGCTGCTCGCCGAGCGTCAGGTCTCTGCCATCACCACCCGCGACATCGCCCGGGCCGCCGACGTCTCCACCGGGGTGCTCTACAACTACTTCGCGGACAAGAACGACCTGCTGCTGGCCGCGCTGCTCCGCCGGTACCAGGTTCTGGCCGACCGTTTCCTGACGGACGTCCCCGAGCCGGGCACCGCGGACATCCGTACCAACCTGCACGCGTACGCCCGGGCCGCGCTGAACTTCCAGGCCCAGCTACTGCCGATCGCCGGGGGGCTGTTGTCCGAGCCCGTGCTCCTGCACCGGTTCATCGATGCCATCCACAGCGCGCCGTTCGGCCCCCAGCACAGCAACCAGCGCCTCGCCGGCTACCTAGCCGCGGAACAGTCGCTGGGCCGGTTGTCCCGCGACGTCGACGCCGTGGCCGCCACCACGCTCCTCATGGGCGCCTCGCTCACGCTGATCGTCGCCGGTCACCTCCTGCCCGCCGACCTGCGGCCGGACCCCATCGCGCAGCTCCCGCACATCGTTGACACGTTGCTGCGCGGCCTGAGCCCCGCGTAGCGGCGCGGCCGGCGGGTCCGGTCAGCCGGAGCTGCCCGACGTGTCGGGCGGTATCCGAGTGCTACTCAGGATGTGGTAGACGACCACGACCACGGCCGACGTCAGGCTGACGACCACGGCCTCGGTGACGCCCTCGACGGGGATGGTGATCCAACCCGGCGTGTGCCCGGCGTGCAGCGCGGCCGCGACGGCGTCGCCGCCGGCGGCCGGCACGAACGTCGCGGTGGTGACGGCCGCGACCGGCCAGAACCGGCCACGGACGAGGTCGATGCTGGTCCGCAGCGCGGCGGCGACGCCGACGCCCTTGAAGCTGGCCGCCGGGGTGGCGAGCGACAACCAGGCGAACGCGGCGAGCCCGGGAAGTACGAGCAGCGCCAAACCGATGGAGACGGCCACCCCCACGATGACCGCGAGCACGCTGAGCGTTCCGAGCGGCAGGGCTCGCACCAGCTCGTTCAGCCGCATGCGCGGCTGGCCCTGGTGGTCCCGACGCAGGATGTGTTCGGCCAGGCCGACGCAGAGCGCCTCGCCTACTGCGGTCACCGCGATGCCGGCTAGGGCGAACCCGGCGACCGTCCACGGATCGCCGGCGTGCACGTCCTCGGTTAGCGCGCCGACGACGGCCACCAGCGGGGTGACCACCGCGAGGGCAACGAGCCCGAGCTGCGGCACGTTGTGTAGCCACAGGCGCCATGCCTCGGCGATGGTCGGACCGAACCTGGGCGCCGGACGGTCCGACCGTTGTGCGATTTCGGCCTGCTTTGATCGCATTGCCACCAGTATGCGGAGGTGAGGAGTCGTCATCGTCGAGAACGGCGCCAACGGAGGAGGTCACGATGGGCTGCCTGTTCGCCCTCTTCGCCGGGTTCTTTCCCCGGCTCGCCATGATCATGATTTGGATCTTGCGGCCCGGCATGGTCGATCGCACGTTCAGCTCCTGGGTATGGCCGCTGCTCGGCATCGTCTTCTTGCCGTTCGCGACCTTGATATACGTGATCCTGAACCAGACCGGCCGCGGGATGACCGGCTGGGAGTGGTTCTGGGTTGCGGTCGCAGCGCTCCTCGACGTGGTGAACTGGGGCTCCGGCGCCCGGCGCCGGCGGCCGGCCCGGCAACCCGCGTAGCGTCCCCTTCCGCGTACCCTCGGACGGGTTGACGCGTTCCGTCCCGACGGAGGTGGCCCGCGGTGAGCGAGCGTACGGCGACAGCCGGGGTGGACCTGGTTCTGGAGGGCTACCGGGTCGAGCTGACCGGCTATTGCTACCGGATGCTCGGCTCCGCTTTTGAGGCCGAGGACGCCGTGCAGGAGACCATGATTCGCGCCTGGCGGGCGTACGACCGCTTCGAGGGCCGCGCGGCGCTGCGGTCCTGGCTCTACCGGATCGCCACGAACGTCTGCCTTGACATGCTCGGCAGCGCGCAGCGCCGGGCCCGCCCCGTGGACCTCGGGCCGGCCTCGACCGCACGGTCTCCGGTCGAGGAGCCGCTGCCGGAGACCGTATGGGTCGGCCCGGCCCCGGACGGCCGGGTGCTGCCGGACGGCGGCGACCCGGCGGACATCGCGGTGGCGCGTGAGTCGATCCGGCTCGCATTCGTCGCCGCGCTGCAGTGCCTTCCGGCTCGCCAGCGCGCGGTATTGATCCTGCGTGAGGTGCTGAGCTGGTCCGCCGCCGAGACGGCCGAGCTGCTCGACACCACGGTCGCGTCGGTCAACAGCGCGCTGCAGCGGGCCCGGGCCACGCTGGCGGAGTCGAACGTCGCGACCGACACGCTGAAGCCGATGGATCGGGAGCAGGCCGAGCTGTTGACCCGGTACGTCCGGGCGTTCGAACGCTACGACCTGGAGGCGCTGACCTCGCTGCTGCACGAGGAGGCCACGCTCTCGATGCCGCCGCTGTCGATGTGGCTGCGCGGGCACGGCGAGATCTGCGACTGGTTCCTGGGCACGGGCAGCGGCTGCCGCGGTTCGCGGCTGATCCCGACGGTGGCGAACGGGACGCCGACGTTCGGGCAGTACCGCCCGAGCGGTCCCGGCGGTCGGCATGAGCCGTGGGCGCTGCAGATCATCGAGATCTCAGCCGGGCGGATCGTCGGGCTCAACTCGTTCCTCGACACCGACCGGTTGTTCCCGCTCTTCGGCCTGCCCGCTCGCCTGGGCTAGCGGCAGTACCTCGCCCAAGCCGGTGAACGCGATGATTTCGCGTAGTCGGCGCTGGGCACCGCAGACCTGGATGCGCCCGCCGAGCCGCCGCGCGGTCAACTGCAGCCGGGCCAGCGCCTCGAGGGTCACCGTGTCGGGCTCCGTGATCGTGCCGACCTCGCATTGGACCACCGCGTCCCGCCGATCGCGGAGCAGCACGGCCAGCCGCCCGCAGAACACGGGGATATCCGCCCGGTCCACGGTCGGGCCGAGCGCGATCACGGGCGGTGCCTGCACCTCGAATCTCCGCTCGTTTCGCGGTTCATCGGGTAAGACCCGCCGGACCCGCCAAACTCATCGCGCCCGCCGCGGACGAAGCGGACGGCCTGCGACCGAAAAAGATCGAAGTATCGACAAGAATGAGGAAGTCCGGCGACGATGTATGGCCAAGAGCGAATCGAAGGGAAACGGGCTCACCAGGCCCACCCGCCGCACGTCCCTGTCAGCCTCCGCCGTCGCCACCGCCGCCGTGGCGGTACCCATCGTGGCCGCCGAGCCGGCGGCGGCAACCGAGTTCGATCCGGGGAATCGGCCCGGCAACCCCATCACGCCGCAGCCGCCCGACGCCGGGCTGCTCACGCTCCTGCGCGAGATTGACACCGCGCGCATCGAGGCGATCATCCGCCGGCTCGTCGCCTTCGGTACCTGGCACACGCTGTCCAGCCAGACGGATCCGGTGCGGGGCATCGGCGCCGCTCGAGACTGGATCTTCGACCAGGTGCAGTCGTTCGCGGCCGCCTCCGGTGGGCGGATGACCGTGGAGAAGCAGACGTTCACCCAGCCTGTGTCCAACCGGATCCCGGTGCCCACGCCGATCACCAACGTGATCGCGACGCTGCGGGGCGACGTCGCCCCGGATCGCATCTACGTCATCACCGGCCACTACGACTCCCGGGTCACCGACGTCCTGAACTTCACCTCCGACGCGCCGGGCGCGGACGACGACGGATCGGGCGTCGCGGTGCTCATGGAGCTGGCTCGGGTGATGGCTACCCGGCACACCGACGCGACGCTGGTCTTCGCGGCCGTCGCCGGTGAGGAGCAGGGGCTGTACGGTTCGGCATATATCGCAGCGCAGATGAAGGCGGCCGGCGCCGACGTGCAGGGCATGTTCAGCAATGACATCGTCGGCAGCACCGCGGACGACGGCACCAGGGACCCGCGCACGCTGCGGATGTTCGTCGAGGGCGTGCCCACGGCGGAGACGCCCGCGCAGACGGCGACCCGCCAGGCCGTCGGCGGCGAGAACGACTCGGTGAGCCGCCAGCTTGGCCGGTTCGTGCTGGACGTCGCCGACAACGGCGCGACCGGCATGAACATCCGGACCATCTACCGCCGCGACCGCTTCCTGCGCGCCAGCGACCACGTCTCGTTCCAGCAGCAGGGGTACCCGGCCGGCCGGTTCACCGAGCCGCACGAGGACTTCGCTCACCAGCACCAGAACACCCGGATCGAGAACGGCAAGCAGTTCGGCGACCTGCCCGAGTTCTGCGACTTCGACTACATCGCGCGGGTCGCCAAGGTGAACGGCGCGATGTTGTGGTCGCTGTCCCAGGCGCCGGGCACGCCGAAGGCCGCCACCATCGTGACCACCAACCTGACCAACAGCACCTCGCTGCACTGGGCGCACGGCCCCGAGCCCGACATCGTCGGCTACGAGGTCGTGTGGCGGGAGACGACCGCACCGCAGTGGCAGTTCGCCATCCCGGTCGGCGACGTTACGTCGGTCACCATCGAGCTGTCGAAGGACAACGTCTTCTTCGGCATCCGCGCCGTCGACGCCGACGGGCACCGCAGCCCGGTCGCCTTCCCCCAGCCCGGGACCTGACCGTTGACCGACGCAAACCTGCACGGGTTGGGGTGTCTGCGGCCCGCGGACACCCCAACCCCGGCGAGGTTGCGATGATCAGCCCGCGAGGGCGTCGGCCACGACGCCGCGGGCGTCGTCCTGGATCTGGGCGAGGTGGTCCGGCCCGCGGAACGACTCCGCGTAGATCTTGTAGACGTCCTCGGTCCCCGACGGGCGGGCCGCGAACCAGCCCGACTCCGTGCACACCTTCAGCCCGCCGAGCGCCGCCCCGTTTCCGGGCGCGGCGGTGAGCGTCGCGGTGATCGGCTCGCCGGCGAGGGCGGTGGCCTTCACCTGGTCCGGCGCGAGCCGGCCGAGCACCGCCTTCTCCTCGCGACTGGCCGGCACGTCGATCCTGGCGTACGCCGGGTCGCCGAACCGGGCGACCAGGTCGGCGTACTGCTGGCTGGGCGTCCGACCGGTCACCGCGAGGATCTCGGACGCGAGCAGGCAGAGCAGGATCCCGTCCTTGTCCGTGGTCCACGCCCGCCCGTCGCGGCGCAGGAACGACGCGCCCGCGCTCTCCTCGCCGCCGAACCCGATCGAGCCGTCGAGCAGCCCCGGCACGAACCACTTGAACCCGACCGGCACCTCGACCAGGGTCCGACCGAGGTCGGCGGCCACCATGTCGATCATCGACGAGGAGACCATCGTCTTGCCGACCGCCGCGGACTCCGGCCAGTCGGTCCTCGTCCGGAAGAGGTGGGCGATCGCGACGGCCAGGTAGTGGTTCGGGTTCATCAGGCCGCCGTCCGGGGTCACGATCCCGTGCCGGTCGGCGTCCGCGTCATTGCCGGTGGAGATCTGGTACGCCGAGCGCCGCTCGATCAGCGACGCCATGGCGTACGGCGACGAACAGTCCGTGCGGATCTTGCCGTCCCAGTCGAGCGTCATGAACCGCCAGGTCGGGTCCACCTTGGTGTTGACCACGGTGAGGTCGAGCCGGTGCCGGTCGGCGATCTCCGCCCAGTACGCGACGCTCGCCCCGCCGAGCGGGTCCGCGCCGATCCGCACGCCGGCGGCGCGGATCGCGTCGATGTCGAGCACCGCCGGCAGGTCCGCGACGTAACTCGCCACGAAGTCGTACCGCCGCGTGGTCTCGGCCGCCAGGGCCCGGGCGTACGGGATGCGCGGCACGTCCGCGACGCCGTCGGCGAGCAGCTGGTTCGCGCGGTCCTGGATCCACCCCGTGGCGTCCGAGTCGGCCGGCCCCCCGTGCGGCGGGTTGTACTTGAAGCCGCCGTCGTC
>DASXRC010000245.1:0-18628 GCA_036506795.1 Micromonosporaceae bacterium | reverse complement strand
CGAACAGGGCATCCCGGAGGACGACCCCCGCAACGCCGCCGTGATCGCCGACAACGTCGGCGACAACGTGGGCGACTGCGCCGGCATGGCGGCCGATCTGTTCGAGTCGTACGCGGTGACGCTCGTCGCGGCGCTGATCCTGGGCCGTGCCGTCTTCGGCGTCGACGGCCTGGTCTTCCCCCTGATCGTGGCAACCATCGGCGTGCTCGTCGCCATCGTGGGGGTGTTCATCACCCGCCTCCGGCCGAGCGACCGATCCGGCATGACCGCGATCAACCGCGCGTTCTACGCCTCCGCGGCCGTATCCGCCGTGCTGGTGGCCATCGCGTCCTTCGCGTTCCTGCCGTCCAGCTTCGACAAGTTCGGTGCGGAGTTCGCCGGCCCGGACGGCAACCCTCGCCTGATCGCGATCGGTGCCGTCGTGATCGGTATCGTGCTGGCCGCGGCCATCCAGGCGTTGACCGGCTACTTCACCGAGACCAACCGGCGCCCGGTGCGCGACATCGCGAAGACGAGCCTGACCGGCCCGGCGACGGTGATCCTCGCAGGCGTCAGCGTCGGCTACGAGTCGGCCGTCTACTCCGCGCTGGTGATCGCTGCGGGCGTCTTCGGCGCGTCCCTGCTCGGCGGTGGTTCGATCATCCTGTCGCTGTTCGCAGTTGCGCTGGCCGGAACCGGCCTGCTCACCACCGTCGGCGTGATCGTCGCCATGGACACGTTC
The DNA here is from genome assembly GCA_036506795.1 of Micromonosporaceae bacterium. Lineage (GTDB taxonomy): Bacteria > Actinomycetota > Actinomycetes > Mycobacteriales > Micromonosporaceae > DASXRC01. The sequence goes on along the minus strand of DASXRC010000245.1, from coordinate 17,907 downwards.
GGCCCGATCTCCGACAACGCGCAGGGCATCGCCGAGATGTCCGGCGACGTCGACGAGCACGGCGCCCGTACCCTGACCGAGCTCGACGCCGTCGGCAACACGACGAAGGCGATCACAAAGGGCATCGCGATCGCGACCGCGGTGCTCGCCGCGACCGCGCTGTTCGGGTCGTACACGTCCACCCTGCGCACCGCGTTCGCGGACGCGGGCATCGGCGACGTGGGCCAGGAGGTGCTGAACAGCCTCAACGTGTCCAACCCGCGGAATCTGGTCGGCCTCCTCGTCGGCGCTGCGGTGGTATTCCTCTTCTCGGGCCTGGCCATCAACGCGGTCTCCCGAGCCGCCGGTGCCGTGGTGATGGAGGTGCGCCGCCAGTTCCGGGAGCTGCCCGGGATCATGGACCGGAGCCAGCGCCCCGAGTACGGCAAGGTCGTCGACATCTGCACGCGGGACGCGCAGCGCGAGCTGATGACGCCTGGTCTGCTGGCCGTCATGGCCCCGATCGCCGTCGGTTTCGGCCTGGGCGCGGGCGCACTCGCCAGCTACCTGGCCGGTGCGATCGGCACGGGCGCGCTGATGGCGGTCTTCCTGGCCAACTCCGGTGGCGCCTGGGACAACGCGAAGAAGTTGGTCGAGGACGGCCGGTACGGCGGCAAGGGCTCCGACGCCCACGCCGCGACCGTCATCGGCGACACAGTCGGCGACCCGTTCAAGGACACCGCGGGCCCGGCGATCAACCCGCTGCTCAAGGTGATGAACCTGGTCAGCCTGCTCATCGCGCCAGCCGTCGTCGCGTACGGCGTCGGCGACGACAAGAACACCCCGGCCCGGGTGATCATCGCCCTGGTAGCCGCGCTGGTCGTGGTCGCGGCCGTGGTGTTCAGCAAGCGCAAGCCCATCGCGGTGGGCGAGGAGCGAGGCGCCGAGAAGGCCGATGAGGTCGCGCCGAACGAGGACACGCGATCCGTCAAGGCCTGATCGGAGCTGGGTGCGCCGGTGGCCCGGCGGTCGGGGTACCCGATCGCCGGGCCACCGGCCGTTAGGGTCACCTGCATGCCGGATCTCGAGGACGTGCGCGCCAGCTACGACGCGGTGGCCGAGCGGTACGCCGAGGAGATCGGCGACGAGCTCGCCGGCAAGCCCATCGACCGCGCGCTCTACGGTTGCCTGGCCGAACTGGTCGGCCCCGACGCTCTGGTCGCCGACGTGGGCTGCGGGCCGGGACACGTCACCCGCTACCTCGCCGATCTCGGGCTGACCGCGCTCGGCGTCGACGCCTCGCCCGGCATGGTCGAGGTGGCTCGCCGCCGCCACCCGGGCCTCCGCTTCGTTGTCGGCACCTTCGGCGAGCTTCCGGCCGGCGACGGCGAATGGTCGGGTGTGGTCGCGGCGTACGCCTTGATCCACCTGGATCGCGACGGACGCCGGGCCGCCGCGCTCGAGCTGGCCCGCGCGGTCGCCGCCAGCGGTTGGCTCCTCGCGGCATTCCACGTCAGCGCGGCCGGACAGCCGACCGGGTCCGTCAAGCACGTGAATACCTGGTGGGACATCGACGTCGACCTCGACTTCCACTTCCTCGATCCGGTCGAGGTGGCCAGCGATCTGCAGACCGCCGGGTTCGAGATTATGAGCCGGGTGGACCGGGAGCCGTGGCCCGAAGTCGAGTATCCGAGCCGCCGTTCGTACCTTCTTGCGCGCCGGCGGTAGCACCGTACGCTGCATCGCATGCGTACGCCCCGCGCACTGTTCGCGCTGCTGGTGCTCGGGGTGGGGATGGGGGGCTGCGCGCACGGGCCGGCGCCGAACATGTGGGCCGCGTCGGTGTGCGAGGCGCTGGCGCCGTGGCGGGCGGAGATCGGCGGGCTGACCGCCCGGACCCAGCAGCAGATGACGGCGAAGACCACGCCAGCGCAGGCGAAGGAGAATCTCGTGCGGCTGTTCGCCGGGGCCGAGGCCGCCAGCGAGACGGCTCGAGCCCGGGTCGCGCACGCCGGCGTTCCTAACGCGACCAACGGCGAACGGGTAGCGCGCGGCTTCGTCGCCTCACTGACCGCGGCGCGCAACGCGTACGGCCGCGCGAAGACCGCCGTCGCCGCGCTCGACACCGCGCAGGCCAAGGCCTTCTACGACGGCGTGTCCGTGGTACTGGTGACCCTCAATCAGGAGTACGGCCGCAGCGCGCTCGACATGTCGAACCTCGACTCGCCCGAGCTGAGGCGGGCCTTCGATGAGGTCCCGGAGTGTCACTGAGCCGTCAGCTGTCGCTGTTCGGCGTGGAGGCGGTAGACCCGTCGCCGGCCGACCTGGCCGGTCTGCTTGCCGGGCCGGGCCAGGTCGTGCGGATGGGCGGCACGGCGCGCGTCTCGGTGGTGGTCGACGACGCCTGGCGGGTGCACGTGCTGGTCGCCGAGCTGGCCGCCCGGGGCCTCGGCGCGACCTGGTCGCCCACCGAGGTGGCCGGCCACCTGGGCGTACGCACGGCATACGCCACGTCGCTGGCGTCGCTCGGCGCGGAGTGGCTGCGTGGAGCGGCCAAACGCCCGCCGGCCGGATTCCATCTCAACGGGCCGCGACTGAGGCTGTGGTGGGCGGCGGCCGGTATGCCCGAACCGCTCGGCGCGGTGCTGCGGCTCGGACCCTCGGACGGGTCGGCGTGGGAGGCGGTCGGGGCGGCCCTCGCCGCGATCGGCCTACCCGCCACACTGCTCGGCCCGCGCGCCGGCGGTCCGGCGTACCGCATCACCGGCCGCCGCCGGCTGGCCCGCCTCGCCGAGCTCGTGGGGGACCGCCCGGCGGCCGCGCCCGCCGACGCTTGGCCAGCCATTTAGCCGCGCCCGCCGACGCCTGGCCAGCGATTTAGCCGCGCCGGCCGCCTGCCAGCGGTTTGGCCGCCGGCGCGGTGGGCAGCATCACCTAGATCGGCGTTCGTCCGGTGCGGTGGTCGCCGTCACGTTCCACCGTGGGTGTACCGTGTCGCCGTCTAACGTGACGCTCCGCTGTGACGTGGTTGCACGCACCCGCCACCGGGCGCGCGAACGGCGCGTTACGTTGGACGTCCATCGCAGGAGATCAGGGAGAGAGCCGTTGCCGAGCACCGCCAGGAGCAGACGTCTGGTCATCGTGGAGTCACCGGCGAAGGCCAAGACAATCTCGGGCTACCTCGGCCCCGGGTACATCGTCGAGGCGAGCCTCGGCCACGTCCGAGACCTGCCGCGCAACGCCGCGGATGTGCCCACCAGGTACAAGAAGGAGCCGTGGGCGCGGCTCGGCGTGGACGTCGACAACGGCTTCGCCGCCCTCTACGTGGTCTCCCCCGACCGCAAGCAGCAGATCGCCAAACTGAAGTCCCTGGTCCGGGACGTTGACGAGGTCCTGCTCGCCACGGATGAGGACCGCGAGGGCGAGGCGATCGCCTGGCATCTGATCGAGACGCTCAAGCCGAAGGTGCCGGTCAAGCGGATGGTCTTCCACGAGATCACCAGACCGGCCATCCAGGACGCGGTCGCCAACCCCCGCGACCTCGACCGGGACCTCGTCGACGCGCAGGAGGCCCGCCGGATCCTCGACCGGCTGTACGGGTACGAGGTCTCTCCCGTGCTCTGGAAGAAGGTCATGCCCCGGCTCTCCGCGGGTCGCGTGCAGTCGGTCGCGACCCGCATCGTGGTTGAGCGGGAGCGGCAGCGTGTGGCGTTCCGCTCCGCGGAGTACTGGGACATCCTCGCGACGCTGGCGGTCGACGGATCGGCCGCGGCGGCCGAGAGGGCCCCGGCGGAACAGGCGGCCGCGGGCGCCACGGCCACCCCGGACGGCGGGCCGCGGACGTTCAACGCGACGCTGGTCGCGATCGACGGGGACCGCGTCGCCACCGGGAAGGACTTCGACCCGACCACGGGCCGGGTCAAGCCGGGCGCCGGCGTCCTACACCTCGACGGCGCCGCAGCCCGTGGCCTCGCCGCCCGCCTCGACGGGCGACCGTTTACGGTCACCCGGGTCGAGGAGAAGCCCTACCGGCGACGGCCGTACGCGCCGTTCATCACGTCGACACTGCAGCAGGAAGCCTCGCGCAAGCTGCGGTTCTCGTCCGAGCAGACGATGCGCACGGCGCAGCGACTGTACGAGAACGGCTACATCACCTACATGCGTACCGACTCGGTCAGCCTGTCCGACACGGCCATCGCGGCGGCGCGCAGGCAGGTCGCGGACCTGTTCGGCGACCGGTTCGTGCCGCCGGAGCCCCGCCGCTACACCGGCAGGGTGAAGAACGCGCAGGAGGCGCACGAGGCGATCCGGCCCGCCGGCGACACGTTCCGCACACCGGGCGAGGTGGCGAAGGAGCTGTCGACCGAGGAGTTCAAGCTCTACGAGCTCATCTGGCGGCGCACGATCGCGTCGCAGATGACCGACGCGGTCGGCTCGTCCGTCTCGGTCCGGATCCGGGCGGTCACGGCGTCGAACGAGGAGTGCGACTTCGGCGCCACCGGCAAGACCATTACGGACCCCGGCTTCCTCAAGGCGTACGTCGAGTCTTCCGATGACGAGGAGGCCGAGGCGGAGGACGCCGAACGCCGGCTGCCGAAGCTGGTCAAGGACCAGCCGCTCATCGAGGAGGCGCTGGAGGCCGTCGGCCACTCGACCCAGCCGCCACCCCGGTACACCGAGGCGTTGCTGGTCAAGTCCCTCGAGGAGCTCGGCATCGGACGGCCCTCCACGTACGCCTCGATCATCCGGACGATCCAGGACCGCGGCTACGTCTTCAAGCGCGGCCAGGTGCTCATCCCGTCGTTCCTCGCCTTCGCCGTCGTCAGCCTGCTCGAGCGGCACTACGCGCGGCTCGTCGACTACAGCTTCACCGCCGCGATGGAGGACGAGCTCGACGACATCGCCGCCGGGGAACAGGCCGCGGTCGACTTCCTGACCGCGTTCTACTTCGGCGGTCCGGATGGTCCGGAGGGGTCGATTGCGCGCTCCGGCGGACTGAAGAAGCTGGTCACCGAGCGGCTCGGCGACATCGACGCGCGCAGCGTCAACTCGATCCCGCTATTCCAGGACGACGCGGGCCGCGACGTGGTCGTGCGGGTCGGGCGGTACGGCCCGTACCTGCAGCGCATCGACCCGACAGCCGCGGACGCGGACGGCGATACGGACAACGGCGGCGAGGACCGGGTCAGCCTGCCCGACGGCATCGCGCCGGACGAGCTGACGCCGGAGAAGGTGGACGAGCTGTTCCTCGGCGGCGGCGGCGAGCGCAAGCTCGGGGAGCACCCGGAAACCGGTGAGCCGGTCGTGCTCAAGTCGGGTCGGTTCGGGCCGTACGTCTCCAGCGGTGACCGCAACGCGTCGCTGCTGCGCTCACAGTCCCCGGAGACGCTCACACTCGACGAGGCGTTGCGCCTGCTCACCCTGCCCCGCGTGGTCGGGACGGCGCCGGACGGTGAAGAGGTCCTGGCGCGTGCGGGCCGGTACGGGCCGTACGTGCAGAAGGGCGAGGAGTCGCGGTCGCTGGAGACCGAGGAGCAGCTGTTCACGATCGGGCTGGACGAGGCGCTCGCGCTGCTCGCCGCGCCGAAGACCCGCGGCCGGCGGGCCGCCGCACCGCCGCTGCGCGAGCTCGGCACCGACCCGCTGACCGACAGACCTTTGGTCATCAAGGACGGCCGGTTCGGTCCGTACGTCACCGACGAGGAGACCAACGCGTCGCTGCGGCGCGGGCAGAGCCCGGAGACAATAACGATCGAGCTGGCGTCGGAGATGCTCGCCGAGAAGCGGGCCAAGGGCCCGGCTGCCCCGCGGAAAAAGGCGGCGAAGGCCGCGGCGACGAGCAAGGCGGACGTCACGAGGGCCACGGCCCAGAAGAAGGCCACCACCGGCAAGAAGGCGGCACCGAAGAAGGCGGCACCGAAGAAGGCCGCCTCCGCGAAGAAGGCGGCCCCCGGAAAGGCCTAGCCGCCCGATATGGCCGTTCGCTCACCCCCGGGATCGACCACCCGTTTGGCGCCGTTGGCCCGATCCGTGGACCCGCCACCCTCGTTGATACCGAGTAGGGTTCGGTTCTGGCTGGCCTGCGAGCGGGCCGGCGCATTCGAAGGGGAGTGGCGACGAGTGCCCACGCCTACCGTCACCACTGGTCCCCTGCGCCGCGTACCGGTGCAGGGGCGCAGCGTCGCCCGGGTCCAGCGCATGCTCGACGCGTGCGCCGAGCTGATCGATGAGGTCGGGTACGACGGTTTGACCACGACCCTGCTCGCCGAGCGGGCCGGGGTGGCGATCGGCTCCGTGTACCAGTTCTTCCCGGATAAGCGCGCCATCGTGCAGGCACTGACGCAGCGCAACATCGAGGCGTACCTGCGGCGCCTCGCCGGCCGGTTCCGAGAGGCCTCGTTCGACCATTGGTGGGACGGCGTGGACGCAGGCATCGACGAGTACATCGCCATGCACCGGACCGTGCCCGGGTTCCGCACTCTTCACTTTGGAGACGTCGTCGACGTGCACCTACTCGACGAGGAGCGCGACAACAACGCAGTGATCGCCGAGCACCTGGCGGAGCTGCTCGTGGGGCAGTTCGGGGCGGCGGACAGCGAGCGCCTGCGGTTCGCGCTGGCGATCGCGGTGGAGGCGGCCGACGCGTTGATCAAGCTCGCGTTCCGCCGGCATCCGGACGGCGACGAGGCCGTTCTCGACGAGGCGAAGGCGTTGATCCGGGAGTACCTCCACCGGCACGTGGACGCCGCGGCCGCCATACCGGCCGGCACGGACCCGGCCTGACAGCGCCGGCCGCGCGGCAATGTCGGGGTCGGATGAGATCCTTCACGCGGCTACAGTGGGCGGGGAGTCGCCCACCGCTGGGCCGCCCGTGGAGGTACGGCAATCGACACGAACGCAACCGAACCGGAGGCCTCGCCCGAGCTCTTGGGGGCCGGCAAGGTCACCCGGTCGGATGCCGCGGCTCAGGTCAGTCTGTCCGGATTCAAGGCACTTAAGTCCGTCCTGCGCATCCGACCGTTCCGCCGGCTCTGGATTGTGCTGGGCGTGGCGTCCCTCGGCGACTGGCTCGGCCTGCTCGCGGTCGCGACGTTCGCCTCCGCTCAGGTCTCCGGCTCGGCCGCCAAGGGTCTTGCGTTCGGCTCGGTGATCGCGGTCCGGCTGCTGCCGGCGGTGGTCCTCGGCCCGGTCGCCGGCGTGTTGGCCGACCGGTTCGACCGCCGTTACACGATGGTCGTCTGTGACCTGCTGCGCTTTGTCTTGTTCGCCTCCATCCCGATCGTTGGGCTGCTCGCGCACAACGCCGCCGTGACCGTCAGCTGGGCGGCGATCGCGACGTTCTTCATCGAGACGATCACGCTGATCTGGATTCCGGCCAAAGAGGCTTCGGTCCCCAACCTCATCCCGCGGGCCAAGCTGGAGATCGCGAACCAGCTCACGTTGATCACGACGTACGGCTTTACGCCGGTGCTCGCGGCGCTCGGCCTCGCGGCGCTCGACGCCTCCCTGCGGTCGAACGCGATCCCCTCCTGGGCCGCAGCCGCCAACCTCGCGCTGTACTTCAACTCGCTGTCCCGCCTCGCGACCGCGGTGGTCGTGCTGTTCGGGATCAAGGAGATCAGCGGCCGCGACAGCCGGCACGAGCGTCCCGTGGTCGGCCTGCTGCGCCAGTTCGTGGACGGCTGGCGGTACGTCGGCAAGACACCCCTCGTCCGCGGCCTCGTTCTCGGCATCCTGGGTGCCTTCGCCGGCGGCGGCGTCGTGATCGGCACCGCCCAGTTCTTCGCCCAGTCCCTCGGCGGTGGCAACTCGACCTTCTACCTCCTCTTCGGCACGCTGTTCATCGGGCTCAGCCTCGGCATCGGGCTCGGCCCGTTACTGGTGGGCGCGCTGTCCCGGCGGCGCTGGTTCGGCATGAGCATCGTGCTGGCCGCGGCCGCGGTCTTTTTGCTCGCGGTCTCCGTCCACCTGTCCATGGCCATGTTCGGGGCGCTGCTGGTGGGGGCGGCCGCCGGGATGGCGTTCCTGTCGGGCACCACCCTGCTCGGCGGGGAGGTCGGCGACGACGTCCGCGGGCGCGTGTTTGCATTCGTGCAGACCGGCACCCGCGTGGTGCTCATGCTGGCGATCGCGCTCTCCGGTGTGCTGGTCGGCCTGGGCAGCTCGCGCGAGATATCGGTCGGTGACGCCGGCGCGTTTCATATCTCCTCGACCCGGGTGCTGCTGTTCGCCGGGGGCGTGTTCGGCCTGTTGACCGGGCTGAGCGCGTTCCGCCAGATGGACGACAAGCCGGGTGTGCCGGTGTTCGCGGACCTGTGGAGCTCGATTCGGGGCCGGCCGCTCTCGCTCGGCGAGCAGTACTCCTGGAAGGGTGTGTTCATCGCATTCGAGGGCGGTGACGGGGCCGGCAAGTCGACGCAGGTGCGGCTGCTCGGCGAGGCACTCAAGGCCCAGGGCCGCGACGTGGTGATGACCGGCGAGCCCGGGGCGACCGAGGTCGGCAGGCGGATCCGCACGCTCGTGCTCGATGGTGCCGCCCGCCCGCTCGGCGCGACCGCTCTCTCGGCGCGAGCGGAGGCGCTGCTCTACGCCGCCGACCGCGCAAACCACGTCGCCGCCGTTGTCCGGCCCGCGCTGGCCCGCGGCGCGGTGGTGATCAGCGACCGGTACGTGGACTCGTCGCTCGCGTACCAGGGTGCCGGCCGGGCCCTGCCGGTGGACGAGGTGTCATGGCTGTCCTCCTGGGCGACCGGCGGCCTCAAGCCCGACCTGGTCGTGCTCCTCGACGTGGATCCCTCCGTCGGCCTGGGGCGCGTCGAGGCCAGCGGCGCGGCACCGGATCGCCTTGAGAGTGAGTCGCTCGCGTTTCACGACCGGGTCCGGTACGCGTTCCTCGACCTCGCGGCCGCCGACCCTAAGCGGTACCTCGTCCTGGATGGAGCTCGCCCGCCGGAGGAGCTCGCGGCGCTCGTGCTTGATCGCGTTACCTCGATCCTTCCCGAGGTGGAGGAGCCGACGGCCCGGCCGCCCGAACCCTCCGACAATGGCCGACAGTCCATTGTGGACCGCGAATTGGAGCGGCGGCGGTAGCCGGCGTGGACGTCTACGCATCGCTGGTCGGCCAGGAGGAGACGGTCGCGACCCTGCGCCGGGCGGCCGCGGCGGCCGCGGCCGTCGTGAGCGGTGAGGCCGCCATCGACACCGCGTCGCTCGCCACTGGTGCGATGACCCACGCCTGGATCTTCACGGGACCGCCAGGATCCGGGCGGTCCGTTGCTGCCCGGGCGTTCGCGGCGGCGCTGCAGTGCGAGACCGGCACCGGCTGCGGCACGTGCGCCGGCTGCCACACGACGCTGGGTGGCACCCACGCCGACGTCCGGTTCGTCGTTCCCGAGGGCCTGTCCATCGGGGTCGGCGAGATGCGCGCGCTGGTGCTGCGCGCGGCGAGCACCCCCACCGCTGGTCGCTGGCAGGTGCTGGTCGTCGAGGACGCCGACCGCCTCACCGAGCAGGCCGGCAACGCCCTGCTGAAGGCGATCGAGGAGCCACCGCCGCGAACCGTGTTCCTCCTGTGTACGCCGTCCACGCATCCGGACGACATCTCCGTCACGATCCGTTCCCGCTGCCGCGTGGTGACGCTGCGCCAGCCGCCCGCGGAGGCGGTCGCCACGGTGCTCACCTCGCGCGACGCCGTCCCGCAGGACGTCGCCACGTGGGCCGCGGCGGCCGCACAGGGCCACGTCGGCCGGGCCCGCTGGCTGGCGCGCGACGCGCGCGCGCGGCAGCGACGTGAGGCGGTGCTCACCATCCCCCGGCGGCTGACCGGCATCGGCGCCTGCTTCGACGCCGCGTCCGCCCTCATCGAGGCGGCCGAGGCCGAGGCCGAGGCGGCCGTCGCCGAGACCGACGCCGCCGAACGGTCGGCGCTGGAGACCGCACTCGGCGCGGGTGGCACGGGACGCGGCGCGGCGGGGGCGATGCGGGGCGCTGCCGGGCAGCTCAAGGACCTTGAGCGCCGGCAGAGGTCGCGGGCCACCAGAGCGCAGCGCGACGCGCTCGACCGGGCACTGGTCGACCTTGCCGGCTTCTATCGGGACGTGCTGGCGGTCAAGTTCGGCGCGCCCATCCGGCCCGTGCACACCGACACCGCGCGCGTGGCCGAGTCTGCCGCCGACAGGTGGACGGCCGAGTCTGCGCTGCGGCGGCTGGAGGCCGTGCTGGCGTGCCGTGCCGCGATCGAGGCGAACGTCAAGCCGCGGATCGCGGTCGAGGCGATGATGCTCACCCTCTGGCGTGGTTGATCACGGCGATCGTCCACACGGTTATCCACAGGCCTTTCGAGCGCGGTTCGCCCTTCGGTACGGTGCCGTGGCGCATTTGGCACGACACAGTCGGTGAGGAGCCTGCGGCATGGCGCGGGAGATCGACGAGGCCTGGATCGAGGACGCGATCGGGCGCTTCCGGCGCATCGAGTCGCTGCAGGCCGAGTTCGAGAAGGCGGTCCAAGGCGTGGAGGTGACGGTTCGCTCGCCCGACGACCTCGTCGAGGTCGTCGTCACCGCCACCGGATCCGTCCGCGACGTCACCATCGTCGGCTCCCTCCAGGGGCGTACGAGCGCGGACGTGTCCCGCTCCATCCACGCCGCGGTGGCGGCGGCCGCCGACGCGGCGGAGTGGGCTCGCCGCAAGCTGCACGCGGAGATGTTCGGGGACTACCGACCGCTGGGGGAGCCCTGATGGAGACCCTGCACGAGGTCGCCCGACGGCTCGACCAAGCCGCGGACACGATCGCGCACGCGGGCGTTGTACTGGATAACCTCGCCCTCGACGCGCGCGCCTTCGCCGCCGATGCCGGGGGGCAAATCGGCGACGTAGGCCGGGCGATGCACGCCCAGTGGGCATCCGCGCTCGCGGCCCGGTCCCGTGAGGCCGCCGCGGCGGGCGCTCGGGTGTCGGACATCGGCGAGACACTCCGCATCGTCGCCACCGGGTACACCGACGCCGACGAGGCCGCCTGGCGGCGCCACCGGAGGTCGACCTGATGGACGCGCTCGAGCGCCTCGCCGGCCCGGCAAGCGATCTGCTGGCCCTGGTCGACCGCGCACTCGCCCGGTCGGGTGCACCCGACGCACATCCGGTGTGGCCGCTGCTCCGCCGCGTCGGCGCGTTGCCCGGAGTCGCGGTCGGCGCCATCGCTGAGCTTCGACCGGCGCCGCTGGCCGCCGGCGGCCCGTCGCTCCGCACGCTCGCCGAGGGGTACGCCGAGGCGAGCGCCGCCGCGACAATCCACGCGCCCACCGGAACGACTGGCCGCGCACTGATGGTGGACAGCGGTGGCTGGCAGGGCATGGCCGCCGAGGCGTTCGCTGCGCGGTGGTCCGCACTGTCAGCGCACCTCGCCGGGGGAGTCGACAGCCTGTCTGCCAGGTTGGAAACCACGGCGGCGTACGCGGAGTCGATCGCCTCCTGGATGGCCCGCACCCGGGGTGCGGTCGCCGAGACGCTGGCGCGCGTGCTCACCTCGGCCGAGGCGGTGGCCGTGGTGACCGGCCCAGCCGGGGCGGGATGGTTCGGGGCGGAGTGGCCGGCGCCACCGGCGGCTCGAGCCCACGCGGACATCGCCGCCGCCGTGCTCTACCCCATCGCTCGCGCGTGCGAGCAGGCGTCGGAGCTCGCGGAGCGCTGGTCCCCCCGGCTGACCGAGCTGGCGTACCGGCAGCGGTGAGAGCGATCCCGAACATGCCGGCGGCGCCGCGTCCGGAGCGGCCTCGGGTGCTCCGGTCGTCGGCGCCGCGGCTCGGTCCGGCGTCGCCCGGCGTACGCGTACACCGAGCCTCAGGCCGGCCCCTGCACCCCCCGCAGGCTTGCCGCGTCCCGGCGTTGGCGGCCCGGGTCGCGTGGACACACACTCAACGCCGTTGTCCGTGGTTTGTCGCGGGGCCGGAGGATGTTTCACACGTCCGGGCCACCGCAAACCGGCCGGATGGCCGCCAACGGGTCCCTGGTTGGCCGGCACGCCCCATGACGGCGGGACCACGCTATGTGTCGCTGGCTGTTCCGAGTACCGCCGCGAGACGTAGGGTGTGGCGCATGGGCATGCTGTGCGCGGTCAGCTTCAACCGGTACGGCCGCCTCTACTACCTCGACCCCGGAGACCACAGCCCGGCGGTCGGCGATCGGGTCCTCGTGCCCACCCAGGACGGTCCCGAGGTGGCCGAGTGCGTCTGGGCCGCCCAGTGGGTCTCGGAGGACACGTCCGGGTTTCCGCGGCTCGCCGGCATGGCCGGGCCGGAGGACCTGCGCCGAGACGAGCTAATGCGCAAGCGCAAGGCGGAGGCGAAGGTTGCGGCCAAGCGGCTGATCCGCGAGCACGGGCTGCCGATGAAGGTGGTCGCCGTCGACCATGTGCTCGAGCCGGGCGGGGCGACCGGCGGCACCGGTGCCCGGACGACCATCTACTTTACGGCGCCCCACCGCGTCGACTTCCGGTCGCTGGTGCGGGATTTGGGCGCAACGCTGCATTGCCGGGTGGAGCTGCGGCAGCTCTCCGCCCGCGACTCGGCCCGGGTGCAGGGCGGCATAGGCTCGTGCGGCCGCGACCTGTGCTGCGCCACGTTCCTGACCGACTTCGAGCCGGTGACCATCCGGATGGCGAAGGACCAGGACCTTCCGCTGAACCCGCTGCGCATTTCTGGCGCGTGTGGCCGGCTGATGTGCTGCCTGAAGTACGAGCACCCGCTGTACCAGAAGTTCCAGGCCTCGGCGCCGACGATCGGCAGTCGAGTGTCCACTCCGGACGGTGACGGCCGCGTGGTCGGGCACAGCGTCCCGCGCGACGCGGTCCTGGTCAGGATGGACGCGGACGGCTCGCGATGCATGTGCAGCCGGGCATCGGTGTGCGGCTCGCGGCAGGCGCACGACGAGCGCTACGCCTGACCGAGACCATTGATCGTGATCGGCGGCTCGGCCAGCCGCGGTCGGAGGCGCTCCCGCGGCTCGATCCACGGCGCGTCGGCCACGCCGTCCGGGTTCGCGCGCCACGCGTGGCTGACCCGGTCCAGCGCGATCGGATAGATGGTCAAGCCCCCGTCTCGATCGATGTGCAGCCGCAGGAAGATCTTCGAGTCTTCGATGCCCTGGCCGGCGAAGAGCTCATTCAGGTTGACGTGGAACGCCGACGCCACCAGCAGGTACGCCGCGACGAGCTCGCTCGCGACCAGGCCGACGACGGGGCCGTACAGCACCGCCGCCGCAGCCACGGGCAGCGGCCACGGCCAGTCGACGAACGGCAGCTGGAGCCACACCCACGTGCCGAACGCGCCGAGGCCGATGTGGGCCAGCCCGTGTGCGATGCCGAGCAGCCAGTGCCGAGAGTGCCGTTTGCCGCCAGCGCTGGGCGGTTTGGCGAAGAAGATGGCGCCCGCCATCGTAACGATCAGCATGATCGCCAGGGGGATGCTGAACAGTCGCTGCAGGGTGCCGGTGACGCGCTGCACGGCTAGCCCGGCCATCGCCAACATCAGCAGCGTGTGGATGGTGCCGAGCAGGGTGGCGAAGCCGGGGTTTCGGATCGGCAGCCGACCGAACACGCCCCAGGCGTACCGGCGCGAGGCCCCCTTGCTCGGGTAACGCGCGCGCAAGGCGTACTCCCGACTCTTGCTGGCCTTGCGCACGACGGTGTCCGTCGGCGGCACGTTGATCCGCTCGGGCAGCTCGTGCGTGGCGTACAGGTACGCCCCGCCGCCGCCGCACGTGATGAGCTGGCGGTCGGGATCCTCGTAACGCGCGTAGTGGTGCAGGTCGCCGGAGAGCAGCACCTTGACGTCCGCGCCAGTCGGCGCGATCACCGTCCGGATGAAGAAGTCGACCGTGGCGTACGCCTTGGGATCGTCGACCGCCTTGACCCAGGTCGGCTCCGGCACGGCGAGGATCACCCGGTCGCCGGGGTCGAGCCGCCTCGCGGCGGCGTCGAAGTACCTGAGCTGGGGATCGTCGATGTAGGCGCCGAACTGCTCGTCGAGCGCGAACAGCCACCAGCGGTGGGGCAGCTCGACGGCGAAGTAGGACCGCGACTGCTCGGTGCGCCAACCGCCGACGTTGTCGGACTTCGCGCGGGCAAAGAGCCGCAGGAACGCGGTCAGGCCGTCGTACCAGTCGTGGTTGCCCGGCACCGCGAAGAGCGTCGGCCGCGACCCGTCGGGCGGCGGGCAGGGGAGCGCCGCCGCGTACGGCCCTTTGAACCGGTCCTCGTACGCCTGCCCGCTCGCCGTCGGATAGACCTGGTCTCCGCCCATGACCAACATCTGGCCGCGCGGCAGTCGCTGTCCGTCGATCTCGAGCTCGCGCTGGGCCAGGAGGTACGCCATAGAGTACGTGCTGTCGAACCCGTCGCCGAGGTCGGCGATGTAGTCCAGCCACAGCTCACCGTCGGGCCCCGCCTGGCCGTAGATGTTGCTGGGCAACGCGTTCTGCAGCTCGCGCTTGTCGAGGTACGCCCCGAAGAGCATGGCCAGTAGCGTCCGTAGGCCGGTGCTGAGCAGCAAGCCTGGCGCCAGCCAGGGCACCGGCCTCTGCGGGGTGAAGCCCAGCGCCATGGGGTCGAGCGTGGTGGGGCGCGGCCGGAGCACGGGCTGCGCCTCGGCGCTCACAGCGGAATCGTCGTCCTCCGCCTTGGGTGGGGTGTGATCGACCGTCACGTAGCGGAGGCTATCGGTGACCTACGACACGGCGCTGTCCCTCAACCGGCCGCGTCCGGCTAGATCTTGGAGAGTTTCCGTTACGGCGACGCGGAAACTCTCCAAGATCTCGCGCCCGGCACCCCGCCCGCCGCGCGCACCGCCGTCACGTACACTTGACCGGCGCTGCCGCCTTAGCTCAGTCGGTCAGAGCGACGCACTCGTAATGCGTAGGTCGACGGTTCGATTCCGTCAGGCGGCTCACCCTAGCCCCGCAGGTCAGAGCACCTGCGGGGCGATTTCATGCCCGCCGACGCTGCCGCACAGTGACAAGATCGGTGATAGAAGTCGGGAAAGCAGTCCCCGATTCATCCTGTCCGCCGCCCGTTTTGTCATCTCCACACCGACGTCCTGATAGCCGCGGGTGGTGCGGATGTAGGCGTGCCCGAGGACCTCTTGCACGATCGACAGGTCCTCGCCTAGGTCGAGTAGGACGGTGCCGGTGGTGTGCCGCATCACGTGCACCCGCGCCTTCGGCAGCCCGGCCACCGATAGCCCTGACCCCAGGCGGCCCAGTCCTGGCGGGGGTCGATCGGCCGACCGTCGACTGGCAGGAGACGAGCGCGTGATCCTGCCAGGCGGTGCCGGCGTGCAGTCGCGCCTCCAACTGTGCCGCCCGGTGCGCCTTGAGAGCGGCGACAACAGCGCCGGGCGGCGCCACGGTGCGGGGGCGGGGGCGCCGCTGCCAGCCCTTCGGCCGGCACAACACCGACGCCCCATCCAACTGGAGCTCGCCGCGGCGAATGTCCAACAGCCATTGGGGGCAGTCGGCGCCCCGCCTCCGCCCACACCCGGGGCAGGCGTGCAGCCACCGCCGGCGTTGCAGCTGCCACTGGACCAGAGCACCTAGTCGCGAGGGCGCAACCAGTAATGCAGCGCGGGAGGGCCGGCGGCGCCGTGGTAACGGCCCCACTCCTCGTACCGTTCGAGGTCGAGCCCACACCGGTCGAAGATGGCCCGGGCCTTGGTGTCGTCGATCATCAGCTGGTGCATGTCGTCGGGGCGTTCGTGCTGGTCGAAGGTGAGGTACGCAAGGCCGTCGGGCTTCAGGTAATGGCGGACGTTCGTGATCGTAGCCTCGAAGTCGTACCCGTGGTCGAGCACGTTGACGGACACCAGTAGGTCAGCGCGGCCGTGCAGCTCTGGGATGTCCTTCTCGGCCGGTACCGCGTACACCTCGTCCGCCTGGTCAAGGTCCTGCCACTCGACCTCGGCGATGAACTTGTCCGCCAGCGGCTCGATCGCCGCGATCTTGGCTCCCTGGAAATAGAGTGTGCGCAGCCGGCTGCCGGCTCCGACATCAACGATCCACTTGCCTTCCCAGCCCTCTTGGCTGAACTTCCGCGCGGCCCAGAACTTCGTGTTCTTACTCTGCCACTCGGCGCTCGTCCGGAGGTTCGGCCGCTTGTGGAACGCCAGCTCTCCCGGCTGCGCGATCTTGCTCCAGGTCTCGGGGTTGATAGCCACCGGCTTCTCCAGCCGGGTAAGCCGGGTGAGGATTTCGGCAAGCTGGACGTTCTGCCTCTCCAGCGCCTTCATGATCCGTGTCTCGGTGTGGCGTAGGGCATTGTCACCGCGTGCTCGCTTCAGCCATCGCTTGATGCTCGCCATGCCACACCGTAACCGAGCCGCCGTCTTTGGGCCCGTGCAAACTGCATAAGCGAGGTGTCCGCCTCGCGAGGATCTACGCTGTCCCGCGTGGAAACTGAGTTCTGGCCGGACTACGGCGGTCAGCTGCTCTACGGCGGCGGTCGGTGGATCGACCCCGCGGAGCTGCTCCTCCACGAGGACACGAAGCGGGTTCTACTGTTATGGCTCGCGGAGTACAGCGACGACAAGCTGTCGTTCGAGCCAACGGCGGATCCGGCTTAGCTCGAGCGCGGACGCGAGCTTCCGTGGAAGATCCGAATCGAAGCAGGGGAGCGGTACTCGATCGTGCCATCGGAAGACTGGTGGGAATCGACCCAAACATCTCGGCCGCGCCGTAGCAGCCAACCGAGCAGCCAAGGCTACGAGCATCGGCGAACGATGACAGTCCAGCACGCCCGGCGAGCACGGGCCTCGGCGCTGCGACGTTGACCCCGGGCGACGACTCGTAACGCGTAGGTCGACGGTTCGATTCCGTCAGGCGGCTCCACGATTGCGAAGCCCCACACCTCGTAAGGTGTGGGGCTTCACTCACACGGTCGACGCCATCAAGCTCGATGCGGCCCGCGGATCAGACCGGCGGGTTGACGCCGCAGCCCAGGAAGCTGGAGACGAGCAACTCTCCATAGGCGTCGAAGAGGTGGTCGATTCCCCGGCCGTTGGCCACCAGTCCGTCGTTCGGGTTGTGCTCGGCCAGCACGCCGTCCTGGCCGTTGACGCCCTTGACGTGGATCGTGAACGACGCCGGTCCGCCGCCCGCGGTCCACGCGGCGTAGATGCACTCGCCCTGCTCGGCGGTGTACAGGCCGTTCGCCACGTCCTCGGCGATCGCGTCAGATATCACCAACTGGAACCACGCCTGCGAGTGGGTCCCGGCCGCGGTGTCGCCCTGGTCGGAACGGCTGGCGTTGTAGCACTCGTGTGCCCAGGCGCTTCCCGCGCCCAGCACGGTGAACGCTGCGGCCCCGGCGACCAGGATCGCTGCCCGCGTTCGCCATCTACCCATGAGTTGCTCCCGTCGTGTGAGGATGTGCGCACCGAACGATGCCGGCAGGCGTGACCACGCGCTACTAGATCGTCGGGAACAAGACATCCTGGCGATCTATACGGCGGCCGCGAGCGCCGACGGGGGACGCCACCGGGTCGAGGGGCTTCCCCCACCACCGGCCTGCCGCGTTTTGGCCGCCACCCCAACGGGTACGCCGGATTGAACCGGAGCGCTGGCCGCCGGAGGCATGGCCGCGTGGCTGGGCGGTGAGCTGGTGGCGTGGGCGTCAGCCCGGACACGAACCTTGACGCCCCGAGCTCCCTGGGGCACCAGCGGCCGGTCACCCGCTAGCAGGAGGGAAGACCGATGAACTATCCAATGCGCAGGTCGCCGTTCCGGATGGGGTGGGACCCCTTCGGCGACCTTCAAGCACTGCGAGACGAGGTCGGCCGGGTGTTCGGGTCGCTGTACGGCGGCCGCGGGGGCTACCAGGACATCGACCTCGACGAGGACGCGGACGGCTGGGTCGTGACCGCCCGCCTGCCGGGCGTCGCGCCC
>DASXRC010000244.1:0-17955 GCA_036506795.1 Micromonosporaceae bacterium | reverse complement strand
AGGTGACGGCATGACCCTGCTGACCGAGGACCAGGCCGAGAGCGCGGCGCCGCCGTCCGGGGCGCTGAGCGAGGCATTCCGCGACTACCTGGACCGCGTGCGCGGCGGCGACGTCGGTTCGCTGCCGGCCGTGCTCGGCATCCTCGTGCTGGTGGCCGTCTTCACCGTGCTGCGGCCGGACACGTTCACCAACGCGTTCAACTTCGCCAACCTCCTGCACCAGGCCGCCGCGGTCATCGTCATCGCGATGGGCCTCGTGTTCGTGCTGCTGCTCGGCGAGATCGACCTGTCGGCTGGGTTCGCGGCCGGCACCGCAGCGGCCGTGATGGGCATCGCGTCGACGGAGCACGGCTGGCCGTGGTGGTTGGCGATCATCGCCTGCCTCGCTACCGGCGCGGTCATCGGCGTGGCCATCGGCCTCCTCGTCGCCCGCCTCGGCATCCCGTCGTTCGTGGTCACCCTCGCCGCGTTCCTCGCCCTGCAGGGCGTCCTGCTCAAGCTCGTCGGTGAGGGCGGCACGATCGCGATCCGCGACAAGACGCTCCTGGCCATCAACAACAACGACATGCCCGTCTGGCTGGGCTGGGTGCTCTACGCCATTGTGGTCGGCGGGTACGCGCTGATGGCGCTGCGCGGTGCCGCATCCCGGCGGGCGGTGGGCCTGAAGGCCGAGGCCACCATCGTCACGATCGCCAAGGTCTTGACGCTGGCGGTGCTGCTCGGCGCGGCCACGTTCTACCTGAGCCGCGAGCGCAGCCGCAACCCGGCCGTCTCCTCCATCAAGGGCATCCCGGTCGTGGTCGCACTCCTGCTGCTGCTGCTCCTGGGGCTGACCTTCGTGCTCACGCGGACCGCGTTCGGCCGGCACGTCTACGCCGTCGGCGGCAACGCGGAGGCGGCCCGGCGCGCCGGCATCAACGTCGCCACCATCAGGCTGTCCTGCTTCATCATCGGTTCCACGCTGGCCGCCGTCGGTGGCATCCTGCTCGCCAGCCGCGACAACTCGATCTCTCCGTCGACCGGTGGCGCGTCCACCCTGCTGTACGCCGTCGGCGCCGCGGTCATTGGTGGCACGAGCCTGTTCGGTGGCAAGGGCCGCGTCATCGACGCGATCCTCGGCGGCCTGGTGATCGCGATCATCATCAACGGAATGGGTCTGCTGAACCAGTCCTCCAGCATCGTGTTCATGGTGACCGGGCTGGTGCTGCTGGTCGCTGCGAGCGTCGACGCGATCTCCCGTCGGCGTGCCGCGTCGACCGGGCGGGTGTGAATCGGCGACGGTTGTCCGCGTAGATCGCCGCGGCGGCTACGGAACCCTACGGGTTTCGTATCGCTCGCGGCGATCACCGCGGCGTTGGCGTGGCGCTCGCCATCCGAGCCGGAGGCCGAGGGCGAACAGCCACGCGGCTATGACCAGGAGCAGCGCGCGTTCCAGCACGCCGGTCGCGGCGCCGTGCCCCGCGACCAGCATCGCGAGGCCGACCGCCACGGAGAGCGGCCCCGCCAGGGCAAGCGCGACTCGTGCCGGCCGGGTGAGCGCGGCTGGTCCCGCGCCGCCAGCGAGCGGCAGCATCGCGAGGACGCAGACCGCGACCGCCACGATGCTCGCGCCGCCATGCAGGAGGTCGGCGCCGGTCGCGTGCTCGAACGGCGGCAGGGGGCAGCCGGTGCTGCATGTCACCGACCCGGAGGTGGCGGTGAGCGCGGCCGCGCCTGCCAGCGCCGCCGCGGCTAGCCGGGCCGCGGGCAGCAGCGCCATCGCGATCAGCGCCAGCGCCGCAGCGAGCACGAAGATCCCGAAGCGGTACGCCGACGCGTGCGGCGCCGATCGCACGCCCGCCTCGCTGACGTAATCGGTGAGGCCCAGGCCCGGGGTCGTCGCGACCGCGGTCGTGACCGTCGCGCCGCCGCCGGCGAGGCAGACCGCTCCGGCCACGGCGGCCCGGCCCGCCCACTCGTGGGCCATGACGGAAACCTATCGGAGCGGTCACTATCATCGCGGCGTGGGCGAGACGGACGTGACGGAGCCGCTCCCGCTGCTCCGCCGCTCGCCCGACTTCCGGCGTTACTGGATCGCCCGGATGGTTTCGATCGGCGGCTCGCTGGTCACCTACGTGGCGCTGCCGGTGCTGGTCTACCAGGTCACGGGGTCCAACCTGTGGACGGCTTTCGTCGTGGTCGCGGAGGGCCTGCCGTACCTCTGCCTCGGACTGTTCGCGGGCGCCGTCGCGGACCGGGTCGACCGCCGGCGGCTGATGGTGCGCGCCGACCTCGCCAACGCGATCGTGCTCGGCAGCGTGCCCGTGGCGTACGCCCTGAACGGGCTGACCGCGCCGCACGTCCTGCTCGCCGCGTTCGCCGCGCAGGCCTTGTTCGTGTTCTTCGACGCGGCGAACTTCGGGGCGTTGCCGGCCCTGGTGGGTCGGGACCGGATCGCGGCCGCGAACTCGGCGGTGTTCGGGGGCGGGACCGTACTGGATCTGACGGTGCCGCTGCTCGCGGGCGCTTCCCTCGCGGTGGTCGCGCCCGCGTCGCTGCTGGCGGTCGACGCCGTGTCGTTCGCTATGTCGGCCGTGCTTGTCCGCGCGATAGCCGTGCCGCTGCAGGGCGCACTGGGCGACGGCCCGGCCCGCGGCATGGTCCGGGACATCCGAGAAGGGCTGTCGTTCCTGTGGCGGCAGCCCGTCGTGCGGGTGCAGACGGTGGTGGGCGGCCTGCAGGCGATGGCCGGCGGCGCGTTCATGGGTCAGTTCGTCCCATGGCTGGACCAGGTGCTCGGCGTACGCCCGCGGGGCGACGTGCGGCTGGGCGTGATGTTCTCGACCTGGGGCATCGGCGGCCTGATCGCGAGCCTCACGTTCCCGTGGCTCGTGCGCCGCTGGGGGGAGCCGCGGGTGACGCTCGTGTTCCTGCCCCTGTCGGCGCTGTTCGGTCTGCTCTGCGCCGCGGCGACGGACTGGGCGGTCGCCGCCGCGATGCTCGGCTGCTGGGGCGTGGTCTACTCCGTCGTCGTCGTGAACGCGATCACGTTGCGGCAGAGGGTCACCCCGGATCGGCTGCAGAGCCGGGTGAACACCGCGGGCCGGATGCTCTCGTTCGGTGGCGGTTGGCCCACCGGCGCCCTCGCCGGTGGGATCGTCTCGGAGGCGTACGGCCCACGGGCGGCGATCGTAGCCTCGATCGGGCTGGTCGTCGTCGCGGCCGTCGTCGCCTGGCTCAGTCCGCTGCGCGGCATCGGTGTCGAATCGCCCCAACTAAAGGTCTAGTTCTGGCCGAATAGTGGCTCGAGATCCATTGACGTGGATCTGGGTGGGCGCGATGATCCCCGCAGTGACGCGGGTCACTCGCGAGTCCCATCGACCGAAGGGCGGCACGCATGAGCACAACGGCAACCGAAGACGTATCACCGCCTCCGCTGGACGCGGACGAACGGCGCCTCGCTCAGCTCGGTTACAAGCAGGAGCTGCGGCGCAAGCTATACGGCTTCTCGAACTTCGCCATCTCGTTCACCATCATCTCGATCCTCGCCGGCGCGATCACGTCGTACGGCATCGCCATGACCGCGGGCGGTCCGGCGGCCATAACGCTCGGCTGGCTGGGCGTCGGCTTCATGGTGACCCTGGTGGCGCTCGCGATGGCCGAGGTGTGCTCGGTGTTCCCGACCGCGGGCGGCCTCTACTGGTGGGCCTCGGCGCTGGCCAAGCGGAACAAGGCCGGCTGGGCCTGGTTCGTCGGCTGGTTCAACTTCCTCGGCGAGGTGGCGGTCACCGCGGCGATCGACTTCGGCGCCGCGATCACGACGTCCGCGTTCCTGAGCCTCACGCTGGACATGAACGTCACGAAGACCAACGTGTTTCTCGTGTTCTTGGTGATCATCGCGGCGCACGGCCTGCTCAACACGTTCGGTGTCAGCCTGGTGCGCCTCCTATCCGACATCAGCGCGTGGTGGCACCTGGTGGGCGTGGCATTCATCGTGGTGGCCCTGGCGGTCGTGCCGGACCACCACAAGTCGCTGTCCGACGTGTTCTTCGAGGTGAAGAACGAGACCGGCTTCACGTTTGCCGGCGCCGGCGTGTACGCCGTCCTGATTGGTCTACTCATGGCCCAGTACACGTACACCGGCTATGACGCGAGCGCGCACGTCTCGGAGGAGACCCACGACGCGGCGCGCAGCGCCCCGCGCGGCATCGTGATGTCGGTCGTGGTCTCGGTCATCGCCGGTTTCGTGCTGCTCATCGCGATCACCAGCGCGATCCAGGACTACGAGGCCGAACGGACCACGGCGCTCGGCCTTCCACCGGCACAGATCTTCATCGACGCGGCGGGCAGCGGGCTCGGCAAGTTCCTGCTGTTGATCTGCGTGGTCGCCCAGTTCTTCTGCGGCATGGCCTCGGTCACCGCGAACTCGCGGATGTCGTTCGCGTTCAGCCGCGACGGCGCGCTGCCCGGCTCGCGCATCTGGCGGCGGGTCAACCCACGCACGGGTACGCCGACGAACTCGGTGTGGCTGTGCGTGGTCTGCTCGACCCTGCTCGTCGTGCCGTCGCTGTGGAACACGACCGCGTACCTGGCGGCCACCGCCATCGCGGTCATCGGCCTGTACATCTCCTACGTCGCTCCGGTCCTGCTGCGCCGGCTGAAGGGCGACTTCGAACCCGGGCCGTGGAACCTGGGTCGATGGAGCGCGCCGATCGGCTGGGCCGCGATCGTCTGGGTCGCGATCATTTGCGTGCTGTTCGTGCTGCCGACCGCCAGCCCGATCACCGCGACCAACTTCAACTACACCATCGTCGCGGTCGCCGTCGTAGTCGGCGGCGCGTGGCTGTGGTGGATGCTCGGCGCGCGGCACTGGTTCACCGGCCCGCGGCACACGGTCGCCGAGCCGGACGCGGCGGTTCCCGCGCCCCGTACCGAGGAGGCCGGCCCGGCCGTCTCTGCGCCGACCGACGGGGGCGGGGAGTAACTTGGTCGACACGTGGCGGGCGCGGTGCGCTCGCCACGTGTCGCGGTTTCGCAGCGTCCGGTGAGGGGTGTACGCCGAATGGCACGCAACGCGGTGCTCCGCGACCGGACCGTCGGTCAGAACCGCGGTGACCGCGCGACCGACGGCGTGCCGATGTGGCGGCCCGTGCGCGGCGGCAACGCCTTCGAGATCACGGTGGCCCGGCTCGTGCAGGCGATCAAGCTGGGTCTGGTCGCGGTCGGCGAGCGGCTGCCCGCCGAGCGGGAGCTGGCCGAGCGGCTACAGGTCAGCCGCGTGACCTTGCGCGAGGCGATCGCCGCGCTCCGGGACGCGGGCTATCTGGAGTCGCGGCGCGGCCGTGCGGGCGGGACGTTCGTGGTGGCCACGGCCACGGGACCCGGGTCTGGCCGCAGCCGGCCGGAGGCCGAGGCGCTGGCCAGGGAGATGGGCGACGCCCTGCACGACGCGCTCGACTTTCGGCGGGTGCTCGAGCCGGGTGCCGCGGGACTGGCGGCCACCCGTACGCTCGCCGCCGCCGACCGGCAACACTTGGTCGCCTGCCTGGTGGCGTCCCGCGACCGCGATCCCGCAAACCGGCGCGTCGCGGACTCCCGGCTGCACCTGGCCATCGCGGGCGCGAGCGGGAGCCCGTCGCTGGCGTCGGCGATCGCCGACGTGCAGCTCAACCTCGACCGGCTGCTCGGTGCGATACCCGTGATACGCCGAAACCTCGACCACTCGGACGCCCAGCACACTCGCATCGTCGACGCGATCCTGGCCGGGGACGCCGCCGCCGCGCGCGCGGCGATGGAGGAGCACTGCGACGGTACGGCCGAGCTGCTGCGTGGATTGCTCGGGTGATTGACGTTTCATTGGTTTGTCGGTAGACCTTTTCGGCATGGAGGGCCGCCTCATGATGATCGCTCGGCCGTTGCTGACGGTGGAGGAGCTGACGATCGCCGTCGAGGCGGGCGAGATCGACACCGTCGTCGTCGCCATCACCGACATGCAGGGCCGCCTGCAGGGCAAGCGGTTCCACGCGCGCCACTTCCTCGACGAGGTCGTCACGCACGGCACCGAGGGCTGCAACTATCTGCTCGCCGTCGACGTGGAGATGAACACCGTCGAGGGGTACGCGATGTCGGGCTGGGCGCTCGGCTACGGCGACTTCGCGATGGTGCCGGATCTACGAACGCTGCGCCGCGTGCCATGGCAGCCGGGCACCGCCTTGGTGCTGGCCGACCTGGCGTGGCTCGATGGATCTGGCGGGGAGGGCGGCGCGGTGGCCGCGTCGCCACGGCAGATCCTGCGACGCCAGCTGGACCGCCTGGCCGCGCACGGGCTCACCGCGTACGCCGGCACCGAGCTCGAGTTCATCGTCTACCGCGACACGTACGAGGAGGCCTGGCAGCGCGAGTACCGCGACCTCACCCCGGCCAACCTCTACAACGTCGACTACTCGCTGCTCGGCACCGCGCGGGTGGAGCCGCTCCTGCGCCGCATCCGCGTCCAGATGGCCGACGCCGGGCTGCGGCCGGAGAGCGCCAAGGGCGAGTGCAACCTGGGCCAGCACGAGATCGCCTTCCGGTACGCCGAGGCGATGACCTGCGCCGACCACCACGTCATCTACAAGAACGGCGCGAAGGAGATCGCGGCGCAGGAGGGCATGGCGCTGACGTTCATGGCCAAGCCAAATGCGCGCGAGGGCAACTCGTGTCACATCCATTTCTCATTGCGTACCCCCGACGGAGGGTTGGCAATGGTGGGCGACCGTCCGGCAGACCTGTCCGAGCTCGGCCACCGGGTGGTGGCCGGCCTGCTCGCCGTGACCCGCGAGCTCAGCCTGTTCCTCGCCCCGAACGTCAACTCGTACAAGCGCTTCCAGCCCGGGTCGTTCGCCCCCACGGTGCTGCGCTGGGGGCGCGACAACCGCACGTGCGCGCTGCGGCTGGTCGGACACGGGTCGGGCCTGCGCATCGAGCACCGGATGCCCGGCGCCGATGTGAACCCGTATCTGGCGCTGGCCGCGCTCGCGGCCGGCGCGCTGCACGGGATCGAGTCCGAGCTGGAGCTCGAGCCCGAGCTTGAAGGCAACGCCTACGAGGACAGGTCGGCTCCGCGCGTGCCGCACACGCTGCGCGATGCGCTCGAGCTGTGGACCGCGTCGCAGCTCGCCGTCGACGCGTTCGGCCGGGAGGTCGTGGAGCACTACGCGAACAACGCCCGGGTGGAGCTCGCCGCGTTCGACGCGGCGGTCACCGACTGGGAGCTGATGCGGGGGTTCGAACGGCTATGACCACCAGCCTCGTGCGGAACCCGGCCACCGGCGACGTCGTCGCGGAGATCCCGTCCGCCACGACCGCCGAGGCGGACGTCGCGATCGAGCGCGCGAGGGGGGCGTTCGATTCCTGGCGGCGGCTCGCGCCGGCGGACCGGGCCAGGCTGCTGCGGCGGTTCGCGGCGGTGGTCGACGCGCACGTCGAGGAGCTCGGGCTCCTGGAGGTGCGCAACGCCGGGCACACAATCGGCAACGCCCGCTCGGAGGCGGGCAACGTCCGGGACGTGCTCGACTACTACGCGGGCGCGCCGGAGCGCCTGTCCGGCCGGCAGATCCCGGTGCCGGGCGGGCTTGATGTCACGTTCCACGAGCCGCTCGGTGTCGTGGGCGTGATCGTGCCGTGGAACTTCCCGATGCCGATCGCCGGCTGGGGGTTCGCGCCGGCGCTCGCCGCCGGCAACACGGTGCTGCTCAAGCCCGCGGAGCTCACCCCGTTGACGGCGATCCGGCTCGGCGAGCTGGCGCTCGAGGCCGGGCTGCCCGAGGGCGTGTTCACCGTGGTGCCGGGCAGCGGCCGGGTGGTGGGGCAGCGGTTCGTCGAGCACCCGGCGGTCCGCAAGATCTGTTTCACCGGCTCCACCGAGGTGGGCAAGCAGATCATGGCTGGGTGTGCCCGGCAGGTGAAGCGGGTGACGCTCGAGCTGGGGGGAAAGAGTGCCAACATCGTCTTTGCCGACGCCGACCTGGCGAGGGCGGCCGCCACCGCGCCGTACGCCGTGTTCGACAACGCGGGTCAGGACTGCTGCGCCCGGTCCCGGATCCTCGTGCAGCGCCCGGTGTACGACCGGTTCCTGGAGCTGCTCGAGCCGGCCGTCAAGGCGTTCCGGGTCGAGGACCCGGCCCTGGAGACCGCCGAGATGGGGCCGCTGATTTCGGCGTCGCAGCGGGAGACCGTGGCGTCCTATGTGGACGAGGCCGAGGTGGCGTTCACCGGCGGCTGCCCCTCGGGGTCCGGCTTCTGGTACCCGCCAACGGTGCTCCTCGCCGCCTCGACCCGGGACCGGCACTGGCGAGAGGAGATCTTCGGCCCGGTCGTCTCGGTGCTGCCATTCGACGAGGAGGCGGACGCGATCGCGTTTGCGAACGACACCGAGTACGGCCTGTCGGGCTCGATCTGGACGCGGGACGTCGGGCGCGCGATCCGGGTCGCCCGCGGCGTCGAGTCGGGCAACCTTAGCGTCAACTCGCACTCGTCGGTGCGCTACTGGACACCATTTGGTGGGGTGAAGCAGTCGGGCCTGGGCCGCGAGCTCGGCCCCGACGCGCCGCTCGCGTTCACCGAGACCAAGAACGTCTTCATCGGCACGGAGGAGTGAGGGTGGATCTCACGGCGCGGCTGGCCGGGCGGGTGGCGGTGGTCACGGGTGCGGGCAGTGGCATCGGCCTTGCGACCGCGCGGCGGTTCGCCGCCGAGGGCGCGACGGTGATCTGCGTGGACATCGACCCGTCGACCGGCCAGGCGGCCGCCGACCAGGTCGGCGGCGAGTTCGTCGCGTGTGACGTCGCCGACCAGGCGCAGGTCCGCTCCCTGTTCGACGGCGTGGCGGCCCGGCACGGCCGGATCGACGTCGCGTTCAACAACGCCGGCATCTCCCCGCCCGACGACGACTCGATCCTGGTCACCGAGGTGGACGTGTGGGAGCGGGTCATGCGGATCAACACCACCAGTGTCTACCTGTGTTGCCAGCACGTGATCCCGCACATGCAACGGCAGGGCCGAGGGTCGATCATCAACACCGCCAGCTTCGTGGCCCTCATGGGCGCGGCGACGAGCCAGATCGCGTACACGGCGAGCAAGGGTGGCGTGCTGGCGATGACCCGCGAGCTCGGCGTGCAGTTCGCCCGCGACGGCATCCGCATCAACGCGCTCTGTCCGGGTCCGGTCGCGACCCCCCTGCTGATGAAGCTGTTCGCGGAGGACCCTGAGCGGGCCGCGCGTCGGCTGGTGCACGTGCCCGTCGGCCGGTTCGCCGAGCCTGAGGAGATCGCCGCGGCGGTCGCATTCCTCGCCAGCGACGACGCCTCGTTCATCACCGCAACACAGTTCGTCGTCGACGGCGGAATCACCGGTGCCTACGTGACGCCACTGTGACGGTTTCGGCCCGCACTCGCCGGGTAGGAGACCGGCAATGAGACCAATCGTGGGCATCACGTCCTATGTGGAGGGTGCCCGCTGGGGAGTATGGGAGGGCGTCGCGGCTCTGGTGCCGTACGCCTATGTGCGGGTGGTGTCGGACGCCGGCGGCCGGGCCGTGGTGTTGCCGCCCGACGGCGGGGGCATCGAAGTGATCGACGTGCTCGACGCGCTCGTGCTCGCCGGAGGGCCCGACATCGACCCTCGGCGGTACGGCGCGCCGCCGCACCCGCGTACCAAGAACAGGGGGGAGCGCGACGGCGGCGAGGCGGCGCTCGTCGCCGCGGCCCTGCACGCGGACCTGCCGATTCTGGGTGTGTGTCGAGGCATGCAGCTGCTCGCGGTCGCGTACGGCGGCACGCTGCACCAGCACGTGCCTGACCTGATCGGGCACGAGAAGCACCGGCCGGGCCCGGGCGTCTACGGCAGCCATGGCGTCCGGTTCGCGCCCGGCAGCCGACTCGCGGCGATCATGGGCGAGGAGGACGAGGTGAACTCGCACCACCACCAGGCGGTCGCGGACCCGGGCGCGCTCGTGGCGACGGGGTGGGCGGACGACGGCGTGATCGAGGCGGTAGAGGATCCGAACCGCCAGTTCGTCGTGGGCGTGCAGTGGCATCCGGAGGAGGCGGGTGACCTCCGGCCGTTCGCCGCCCTGGTACGCGCGGGCCTGACCGGATCGACCGAACGTGCCGGCATGGCACCCGAACGTGACATTCATCCGATGTCGGGCTAGGTTAGCGGGGAGCCACCCCCCGGGAGAGTGAAACGCATGTCAAGGCCCGTCATCGGCTTGACCACCTACGCCGAAGAGGCCAGATTCGGACTACAGGACACGTTCGCGGCGGTACTTCCGTTTTCGTATGTCCAGGCCGTGCACACCAGCGGCGGCCGGGCGGTCCTGATCGCCCCCGACGAGCCGGACGACGACGTGCTCGACGGACTGGACGGCATCATGTTCACCGGTGGCTCCGACGTCGACCCCGCGCTCTACGGCGAGCAGCCGCACCCGACCACCAAGGTCAAGCCCGAGCGCGACGCGGCCGAGATCGTGCTGCTGCGTGCCGCACTGGCGGCGGATCTGCCGATCCTCGGTATTTGCCGCGGAATGCAGCTGATGGTGGTCGCGTACGGCGGTCGCCTGCACCAGCACCTGCCGGACGTGCTCGGCCACCACAACCATCGGCCTATCAGCGGACCGAAGTTCGGCGAGCATGCGGTACGCCTACGGCCGGGCTCGCACAGCCACGACGTCCTCGGGGACCTGGTGCTCGTCAACTCCTTCCACCACCAGGGCATCGCGGACCCCGGCCGGCTGACCCCGGTCGGTTGGTGTCCCGACGACAATCTCATCGAGGTTGTCGAGGACTCCAGCCACACCTTCGCCGTCGGGGTGCAGTGGCATCCGGAAGATACGAAGGACTTCCGACTGTTCGCCGCCCTCGTGTCGGCGGCCCGGCAGCGTCGCTCGGGTACGGCTGAGCGCGCCGGGGCCGGCAGGGCACCACGGTGACCCTCGCCGCCGGTTGTCCCCGCGTTAGTCGGTCTGCAGCCAGGGCTGGTCAGCGAGACCGGTGATCTCCAGGATCCGCCGGACCTGCCCGGAGGGCAGCACCGTGAGCGCGCCCGGATACCGCTCGGTGAGCTTGATCAAGGCATGAATGGCGGCCGAGTCGAAGAACGAGACTCGCCGGAGATCCAGTGTGAGGGAGCCCGCTGGGTGGTTGGTCGCCGCCGCGTACATGCGCGGCGCCGTCGCCACGTCCACCTCGCCGACGACGACAACTGTGGCGGTATCCCCGCTGAGCACCGTCGTGGCGGAGAACACCGACTCCGCGTCGCCGTGATCCACCCCGACACAATTCCACAGCCGGTCGAGACGGGGCAATGACATCTCTCCCGACAGCGATCAAGCCAGGCTGGCTACGCTGGGGCGATGACCGTCCGTGCCCCGCTGACTCCCGGCACCCTCTCGCCCTGGCGACAGGTGCCGCCGCACATCGCTCGCCCCGAGTACGTCGGCAAGAAGCGGCCCAGCCCGTGGCGCGGCTCGCACGTGCAGACCCCGGAGACGATCGACAAGATGCGGGTGGCGGGGCGGATCGCGGCGCAGGCGGTGCAGCTCGCCGGGGACTACTGCAAGCCGGGCGTCACCACCGACGAGATCGACCGCGTGGTGCACGAGTTCCTCTGTGACCACAGCGCATACCCGTCGACATTGGGCTACAAGGGCTTTCCGAAGTCGTGCTGCACGTCCCTGAACGAGGTGATCTGCCACGGCATCCCCGACTCGACGGTCATCGAGGACGGGGACATCGTCAACGTCGACGTGACCGCGTTCATCGGCGGGGTGCACGGCGACACGGACGCGACGTTCTGCGTGGGTAGCGTCTCGGAGGAGGCGCGGTTGCTCGTCGAGCGCACGCACCAGGCCATGATGCGCGGCATCAAGGCGGTCGCGCCCGGTCGGCCGCTCAACGCCGTCGGCCGGGTCATCGAGGCGTACGCCAAGCGGTTTGGGTACGGCGTCGTACGCGACTTCACCGGTCACGGCATAGGTCAGTCGTTCCACAGCGGACTGTATGTGCCGCACTACGACAATCCGCGGCTGTCCGTCGTGATGGAACCCGGGATGACGTTCACGATCGAACCAATGATCACCTTAGGGACGCACGAGTACGAGATGTGGCCGGACGGCTGGACCGTCGTCACCCGGGATCGTCGTTGGACCGCGCAGTTCGAGCACACGGTAGTCGTGACGGAGGACGGCTACGAGATCCTCACGCTGCCATGACGGCCACCACGCCGGCCGGTCGGCCCGCAGCCCTCGAGCCGGATCACCACGGCGACGTCTCCGGCGGTTGGCTGCGCGCTGCCACCTTCGGCGCGATGGACGGACTGGTCACCAACATCGCGCTGATCGCCGGCGTCGGCGGCGCCGGCGCCGTACCCCACACGATCGTCCTGACGGGTGTGGCCGGGCTCGTCGCCGGCGCGATCTCGATGGGACTGGGCGAGTTCACCAGCGTCCGGACGCAGAACGAGCAGGTCGCCGCCGAGGTGGCCAAGGAGCGACGGGAGCTGGAGAGGTTCCCGGACGCCGAGGCGAAGGAGCTCGCCGACACCTGGATCAGGCGGGGCCTGCCACCCGAACTGGCGCGTCAGGTCGCCGACGTCGTCAAGCGAAACCCGGACGAGGCGCTGCGCGTACACGCGCGCGAGGAGCTCGGCGTCGACCCGGAGGAGCAGCCGAGTCCGTGGGTAGCCGCAATCTCGTCGTTCATCTGCTTCTCGATCGGGGCGCTGGTGCCGCTGATGCCGTACCTGCTCGGGTCGACCTCGCTCTGGCTCGCGCTCGCGGTCGGCGGAGTGGGACTGTTCGTGGCGGGCGCGTTGGTGTCCCGGTTCACCAATCGAGCGTGGTGGGCCAGCGGGCTGCGGCAGCTGGTGCTCGGCGCCCTCGCGACCGCCACGACCTATGCAATCGGCGCGGCTATCGGGGTCGGCGCGGTTGGTTGACGCTCAGCCGAGGTGGCGGACGTCCGGCCAGGTCTGCGCCCAGGGGTGTCTCCGGTCGCGGCACAGCCAGATGGGCGTGCCCTGCTCGTCGTTGTCGAGGCCGTACCCGTTGTCGTTCGTGGCGGCGCGGGTGACCGAGCCGCAGTACGGCGCCAGCTCCTCCTCGGACCACCGCCCCACGAGGATCACCGGCGCGTCCTCGCTCTCCGGCGGCGGACCCCAGCGCCAGTACGCGTTGTGCCCGCTGTACGGCACGGGCAGGCCGAGCCCTCGGCCATACCGGTCGATCGCGCCGGCCTCGCCGTAGTTGTCAGTGAGAATCACCGCCCGGGCCCGCTCGTCCGCGGGCAGCGACCGGTACACAGCCGCGACCGTGGCGGTCAGCTCTGGCCAGCCGACCGTCTCGCCGGCGTCGTAGTTCACGGCCGCTTGCGGGGTACGGGCCAGCGTGCCGGCGGGGTAGATCGGCAGGCCGAGCACGACCGACGCGGCCGCGTTGAGCGTTAGCGCGGCGCCGATCGCGCCGCGCCGCCATCGGGCGGGCGCGGCCGCCCACCGGACGGCGCCGATCGCGCCCGCGGCGAACAACGCGGGGTAGGCGCCGGCCGGGTAGTACTCCCGCCCGCCGGTGGCCAGCACGAGCGCCAACGTGAACAGGTACGCCCAGCCGAACGCCCGGAACGGCCGCAGCTCGGCCGCCCCGATCAACAGCCCCAGCCCGGCGATCCAGAAGGGCGCGAGCGGCGGCCCCATTAGCAGCAGCTGCGACGGCACGAGCCCGGACCGGCCGCCGAAGTCCGCGTCGGCGCGGATAGCGGCGGTCATCTCTAGCTGCGGCCAGCGGTGAGTCGCCTGCCACCACAGGTTCGGCGCCCAGACGGCCGCCGCGACCGCGGCCGCGATCCACAGGTGCGGCCGCCGCAGCACTGCCCGCGGACCGGCGACCGCGACGCCGGCGAGCAGCGCCACGGCGTACAGGAGGGGCAGGTTCTTGTTCAGCATGCCGATGCCCAGCACCGGGCCGAGCGCCAGCAGCAGCCGGTCGTCCCGGGTGCGGATCCACCGGGCCAGAAGGTATGCGAGGAGGGTCCAGAAGAGCACGTCGAACGGGGTCGTGCTCAGCAGGTGCCCCGAGATGAGCGTGAACGGCGAGGTCGCCCAGCAGGCCGCGGCGAGCAGCTGCGCGCCGTGGCGGCCGCCCAGCTCGCGGGCGAGCAGGCCGACAAGCAGCACCGTCGCCGCCACGACGAGCGCCGTCGGCAGCCGCAGCGCGACCAGCGAGCCGTTCGCGACGGCGTTCATCACGCGGGCGATGGCCGGAATCAGCGGCGGCTGGTCGTCGTACCCCCAGGCCGGGTGCCGGCCGGCGACGAGGTAGTACAACTCGTCACGGTGGTAACCGTACCGGCCGCTGAAGGCGACGAGCACGGCCGCGGTCGCGCCGGCGACCGCCCCCAGCGGTCGCCAAGCGATCGGGGGCGCCGGCTCGCGAGCAGGCGCCTCGCGGCGCGGTGCGTCGCCGGGCGGTGCCTCGGCCGGCGTCTCGGAGGCGCCGAGATCCACGCGCGGAGCCTATCGACCCGGATCCGGTCAGTCGACCAGCGCGCTCACGGTGCCGTCCACCGGGCGGCCGCGGCCGGCCAGCTCCTCGGCCTGCGCTTCGAACACGGCACCGAGCTCGGTGACGTTCGCCGCGGCCAGACCGGTCCGCCGCACCGCGTCGGCGCAGTTGCGGAAGTAGGTGCGGCTCAGCAACCCGGCGACCGTCGCCGCGGTGAGCCGCCCCTCGGCGAGGAGGAGGAGCGCAGCGTCGGTGTCGTACCACCCGGCCAACCGGGTCGCCTTAGCGTGAGCGGACGCCCCGCGGCACCACGCCTCGCGAGCCAACGCGGCGAACTCCCCGTCTGCGGCCTCCGCCAGGCGGCCGAGATGGGTGTCGCGCAGCCGCTCGAACCACGCGTGCGGGTCGTAGATCGGCTTCGTCGTGAGGTACCGGTCCGCGGCCAGCGGCCACGACGTCGAGAGCGTACGCGCGTGGCCCAGGTACTCGTCGGCCCCGATCACGCCCAGGTCCACGAGCACGCCATCGACCCGCCGGGTGTTGGGCCGCGGACCGGTATCGGGCCGGTGTGTGACCACGACGAGGTCCACGTCGCTGCCGTCGGTGTCATCCCCGTGCGCCAGCGAACCGTGTACGCCGATCGCCACCACGTCGCGCGGAAAGCGCCGGCGCGCCGCGGAGGCCACCTCATCGGCGACGACCCAGCGCGGGTTGGCGAGGGCTGTGTTCTCGACCCGCACGGCCGCCATTGTCCGCCACCGCGCGACCGAACCCGGTCTCCCGCGCCCAGTCGTCGAGCAGGAAAGTCACCGGCTCGGCTGCGCAGGCTGCCGCTCCAGCACGAACACTGGGATCTCGCGCGCGGCGGCGCGCTCCACATAGGTCGCGTACGCCGGCCACAGCCGCAGCAGCAGGGGGAAGAGCCGCTCGCGCTCGGCGCCGACGGCGCGGCGCGCCCGCACCGGCACCTCCCTTCCGGCCAGCCGCACGGTCGCGTGTGGGTTGTCGAGGAGGTTGAGCGCCCACGCCGGCTGGTGCGGTCGCCCCCAGTTTGAGCCGATCACGACGAACGAGTCGCCGTCCATCGCGTACGTCAGCGGCGTCGTGCGCGGCCGCCCGGACCGGCGACCGGTCGTCGTGAGCAGGAGCGACGGCACGATCCCCAACGCGAGGACGCGTCCGCTGGTGAGCCGCCCGACGAGCCGGTCGACCGGCACCAACGGACGGAGCACGGTGGAGAACCAGCGGTGATGACCGAGCCGGCGGACCAGGACGTTGAGTCGGCGTTCGCTCATCGACGTCTCGCCTCCGCCTCGTCCCGGTGCGCCTCGGCGGCCTGATCGAACGTCGGGACGCCCGCCGGCGCCGACGGTGCATAGCGGGCGAGGCTCGCCTCGCAGTGGTCGAGCCAGCGCACCTCGGCCTCGGCCTGGAACACCATGGCGTCCAGCACGAGCCGCCAGGCGAGGTCGTCGGGGCGTTCGTCGCTCGTCTTCAGCCGGGTGTACTCCTGCAGCGTGCGCATCGTCGCCGTGCGCTGCGCCCGGAGCACGTCGCGCACATCGACGCCGGGCGTGTTCAGCGCGAGCGCGAGCTTGATCGCGAGCTCGTCGCGCGGCCGGTCCACCCGGCTGATGGGGGTCGCGAACCACGCGAGGAGCTCCGCGCGCCCGTCCTGGGTGATCTCATACGGCCGCTGCCCCTCGTCGCTCTCCGGCAGCGGACGCACCAGCCCGTCCCGCTCGAGACGCGACAGCGTCGTGTAGACCTGCCCGATGTTGAGGGACCGGGTGGCCCCGGTGGTCTCCTCGAACGCGGCGCGGAGCTGGTAGCCGTACATCGGGCCACCCTCCAGCAGGGCCAGCAGGCCGTGTCGGATCGACATAGCTACCGAGTATGCATACTCGGTATGTGCCTAGCAAGCTCCATGATCGTCGCGCGAGGGCGGTCAGGCGGGCTTGCCAGGGAACGGCACGGTCGCCGGCACGACGCCGGCCAGGCGGCGCCAGCGGGTCGCCCGGACTGCGCAGTCGATGAGGGCCGCCAGGGCGTTCGCGCGGTCGGTGTCCGTCGTCGGCGGCAGCGCGGCGCGCCACACCGCGGCCGTGCGGTTCTCGATGTCCGCCGCCAGCCGCAGCGCGCTCGCCCGGTCCGTGACCGGATACGGCAGCGCGTACGCCGGCTGGGCGGGTGGCGCTGTCGCACCCGCATCCGTCAGCGCGACGACGAGGGCGTCCCGACGAGCACGGTGCGCCGCCTCCGCGGATCGGGCCTGGCCCGCCGCGGCGCCGGTGAGCCGCACGCCGATCGGCCCGTACGCGAAGATCGCGGCGTGCTCGGCCGCCAGCGCGGCGCCGAGCGCCGCCGCCGCCTGGTCCGTCAGATTCCCGTCATCCACGCGCTTCCCCCGACGTAGCGCAACCTCGCCCAGGTTGCCCGATCAACATGCGCCGAAGACCGCGACCTGGGCGAGGTTGCGATGACCTTGGACCGCTCACCGCAGCACCTCCTGGTGGGTGGCCAGGGCGGCGACGATCGAGCCCACCAACGCCGCTCGTGATGCCGGTGCGGTGAGGCACAGACGGGTAGCCGTCCGCTGCGCCTCCTGCTCGGCGGCGCGCACGGCCGCCAGGGCCGCAATCGCCCCGCCGACGGGAACAGACGTCGGGCTGGCCGATGCCGGGTTCGCGGCGGGTGCGCCGATCACCCGCGCCAGCTCGGTCGCGTGGGCGACATGCGCTTCCCGGATGGGGTTCAACCGGGAGGCGAGATCGGGGTACGCGACGACCGCGGCGTCGCAGAGCGCGGCGAGCCTCAGCGCGTCGAGGCGGACAGCGTCCAGGGGGTCGGCGCTCGGCTGCGGGTCCGGCTGGCGGTCCCAGAGCCCGCAACCCGCCGACGCGTACGCCGCGGCCGCGCCGGCCGCGCCCGCGGCGCCGGCTCGGATCAGCCCACGGCGGGTCCACCGCCGCGCGGCGTACTGTTGATCTTCTGCCCTGTACCGCACCGGCACAAGTGAACACCATGCACCGGTTGTCGCGGGTAACTAGGGAGGTCGCGGCCGCGACGGTTCGGTGCGGCGACGGGCAGGGGAGTGACCTGGCGCGTTACGCTCTGCGCAGCCGCTGGGCGCCGCCGGCCCGGCGGCAAGCCGGCGTGGGCATCGACGGCCGGGGCTCCGGTAGTCGATGCCGTAGGTCACATAGAGGGGGTGCGCGACATGGTACGGCGCGATCGCACCGCCGGCCGCCGGTCTGGCACCGCCGCTCCAGGCCGGGCGCGCGCCCCGGCGCGCCCGCGTGGCGATCTTGTTATGCACCGCGACCGGATGCGCGCCGTGGTCGAGCCCGTGGTGCACGACGCGGGGTACGACCTGGAGGAGCTGGTCGTGTCCCGGGCCGGTCGCCGGCATCTGCTGCGGGTCGTTGTCGACGCCGACG
>DASXRC010000243.1:0-19848 GCA_036506795.1 Micromonosporaceae bacterium | reverse complement strand
CGGGACGTCGGGCGCGAGCAGCGGCATCACCACCGACTCGGCGTGCAGCGCCAGGCGCCCGAACATCCGCATCACGACGGCCTCGCACGGGCCGAGCCGGCCACCGACGACGATCTCCGCGTCGAGCCGGCTGTGGTCCCGTTCGACGTCCGAGCGCACGACGATCAGCAGCCGGCACGGGTGCGCCGCGGCGGCGATCGTCGCGGCAGCCTCCGCCTCGCGTACGCGTTTCTCGTCCACCACGACGATGAGCGAGAGCGCCAGCCCGCTCGCCACACCGCCGGCGCTCCGCCGCTCCGCGGCCAGCGCCTTGACCACCTCGTTGCCGGTGGTGTCCCAGAGCCCGATCACGCTCTCCTCCACCTCCGGTCCTCGCGGGCGAGCAACTCGTCCGCCGCGCGCGGACCCCACTCGCCGGCCCGGTACGGCTCGGGCTTCGTGCCCGCCCACGCCGCCTCGAGCGGATCCACTACCCGCCAGCTCTGCTCGACCTCGGCGGCGTCCGGGAAGAGCGTCCGGTCTCCGATCAGGACGTCGAGCACCAGCCGCTCGTACGCCTCGGGGCTGGACTCGGTGAACGCCTCGCCGTACTGGAAGTCCATCGCGATGTCCCGCAGCTCCATCGCGGTGCCCGGCACCTTGGAGCCGAACTTGAGCACGACGCCCTCGTCCGGCTGCACGCGGATGACGAGCTGGTTGTGCCCGAGCAGCTCCACGTCGGCGGGGTGGAACGGCAAGTGAGGGGCCTTCATGAAGAGCACCGCGACCTCGGTCACCCGCCGCGGCAGTCGCTTTCCGCAGCGGATGTAGAACGGTACGCGAGCCCACCTTCGGTTCTGGATGCCCAGCCTGACGGCCACGTACGTCTCCGTGGTCGAGTCCGGCGGCACGCCCGGCTCCTCGAGGTAGCCGACCGCGCGCTCGCCGGCTACCCAGCCCTTCAGGTACTGGCCGCGCACGGTGCCCGTGGCGATGTCGTCGGGGACCGTGATGGCCCGCAGCACCTTCAGCTTTTCGGTGCGTATCTCGGAGGCGTCGAAGCTGGTCGGCTCCTCCATGGCCACGAGCGCGAGCAGCTGCAGCAGGTGGTTCTGGAGCACGTCGCGGGCGGCGCCGGCGGAGTCGTAGAATGCGGCCCGGCTGCCGATGCCGACGTCCTCGGCCATCGTGATCTGCACCGAGTCGACGTACTTGGAGTTCCACACGGGCTCGAACAGAGCATTCGCGAACCGGAGCGCCAGGATGTTCTGCACCGTCTCCTTGCCGAGGTAGTGGTCGATGCGGAACACGTCCTGCGGCGTGAACACGTCGTCCACGAGGGCGTTGAGCTCCCTGGCCGAGGCCAGGTCATGTCCGAACGGCTTCTCGACAACGACCCGCCGCCAGCCGCCGGACTTCGCGTTGTCCGCCATGCCGGTGCGAGCCAACTGCTTGAGCACGATCGGGAAGGCGGCCGGCGGGATTGAGAGGTAGAACGCCGCGTTGCCGGGGATGACGTGCGTGTCGCGGAGGTCGTCCAGGGTCTGTGCGAGGTGGTCGAACGCGGCGTCGTCCTCGAACGCGCCGCCGACGAACCTGATGTTGCCGGACAGCCGCGCCCACACCTCGTCCCGCCACGGCGTACGGGCGTGCTGCTGCGCCGACTCGCGCGCGAGCGTCTCGAAGTCCATGTCGCCCCAGTCGCGCCGGGCGAAGCCGAGCACCATGAAGCCGGGCGGCAGCAGCCCGCGGTTGGCCAGGTCGTACACGGCCGGGATGAGCTTCTTCCGGGCCAGGTCTCCGGTCACGCCGAAGATGACCACCGCGCAGGGCTCGGGTATGCGCGGCAGCCGGCGGTCCTGGGGGTCACGCAGGGGGTTCGGCATGGCTCAGCTCCGCAGTCTGCGGCCGGCGTCCAGCAGCTGAGCGACGCCGGCGGCCCGGTCGGTGAGGTGCAGCCGCAGCAGCGGCCGGGACCGGCCGGCGAGGGCCTGCCGATCGCCCGCGGCCTGCGCGGCCTGCAGCTGCCCGAAGGTGTACGCCCGGCCGGGCACCGGCAGGTCGTCGGTGACCGCGCCAGTGATCTGCAGGTATGAACCGACCTGCGGGCCACCCTTGTGGTACTGGCCCGTCGAGTGCAGGAAGCGCGGTCCCCAGCCGAACGTGACCGGCCGGCCGGACGCGGTCGCCAGCAGCGGACGCAGCTCCGCCGCCCCGGCGTCGCCAAACCGGTCGAGGTACGCCATGACGGCCAGGTAACCGGTCGGGTCCAGCCCCCGCAGGAGCCCGTCGAGCGCCTCGGCGAGCGTGGCGCCCTCGCCGCCGTACACCTCGATGGCCCCGTCGGTGAACGCGGGCGTCTCCGTCGGCGCGCCGGCGCTGAGGATCCGGCCGGTGTTCTCCTTCGACTCGGTGACGTTGGGCTGGTCGAACGGGTTGATGCCGAGCACGCGGCCGGCGACGGCGGTGGCGTACTCCCACGCGAGGAACTGGGCGCCGAGCGGGCCGTTCACGGCGACGTCCGGGCGGACGCCGCCGCCGGGCACCGCGCCCGGGCCGAGCGAGCCGCCCACCGTCACGGTGAGCACGTCCCCCGCCCCGGCGACCGGGCTGTCCGGGCGCTCCACGACGACCGGCAGGATGCCCTTGCCGTCCTTGCCGGTGGACTCCGCGATCAGTTGCTCCGCCCAGTCGCCGAGGCCGACGATGCCCGTCCCGTCGGAGATCAGCGCGACCTTGTCCCGACCCGCGACGGCGGCCGCGCCCAGTGCGGCACCGAGCGCCAGCCCGGGGTTGTCCTGGGCCGTGGCGAACGAGCCGGCGAGCGAGTCCGCCTGGTCGAGCAGCTCAACCACGTCCACGCCGGCGAGCGCGGCGGGGACCATGCCGAACGCGGTCAGTGCGGAGTACCTACCGCCCACGTCCGCGTCGGCGACCACGACGACCGCGCCCATCTCGCGGGCCGTCGCCTCGAGCGGCGAGCCGGGGTCCGTGACGATCACGAAATGCCGCGCCGCCTCGGCTTCGGTCAGGCCGGCGTCCAGGAACGCCTGCCAGTACGCCCGGCGGTGGCTGTCCGTCTCCACAGTGGACCCCGACTTGCTGGATACCACCACGACGGTCCGTTCCAGCCGGTCGCGCAGCGCCGCCCCGACCTGGTGGGGATCGGTCGTGTCCAGCACCGTCAGCGGCACGTCGAGCGTGCGCGCGATCACCTCGGGCGCGAGCGACGAACCGCCCATGCCGGCGAGCACCACGTGGTCGAGGTCGGCCAGCTCGGCCTTGAGCTCGGCGAGCTTCGGCAGCAGCTCGCGGCTGCGCCGGAACGTGTCGACCCAGCCGAGCCGGATCTTCGCTTCGGCCTTCGCGTCGGGACCCCACAGCGTGGGGTCCTTCGCGGCCAGCAGGGCCGGCACCCCGTCGTGGACGAGCGCCTCCCGCTGCGCGCGGGCGCCGCCGACGGCGTCCGCGCCGAAGACGGCTAGCCCGGCCGCCGCCTCCACGCCGCCATCCAGCAGCTCGCTCACTTGGCCATCCCCAGCTGGGTCTCCACGCCCTTGAGCAACTCCAGCCAGCTGGCCTCGAACTTCTCCACGCCCTCGCGCTCGAGGGTGGCCACAACATCGTCGTAGTCGATCCCGAGCGCGCCCAGGTCGGCGAGCAGCTTGCGGGCCGAGTCGTACTCGCCGGTGATCGTGTCGGGCTGCGTCTCGCCGTGGTCGGTGTACGCGTGAATGGTCGGCTCCGGCATCGTGTTCACGACGCCCGGGGCGATGAGGTCCTCGACGTACATGACGTCACGGTAGTCCGGGTTCTTCGTCGACGTCGATGCCCACAGTGGACGTTGTGGGTGCGCCCCGGCGTCGGCGAGCGCCTGCCACCGCTCCGACGAGAAGACCTTGGTGTACCGCTCATACGCCAGTCGGGCGTTCGCGATGGCTGCCTTGCCGCGCAGCGCCTTGGCCTCGTCGGTGCCGATCCGGTCCAGCCGCTTGTCGACCTCGGTGTCCACCCGGGACACGAAGAACGAGGCGACCGAACCAATCTTCGACAGGTCGTGGCCGTTCGCCTTGGCCCGCTCCAGGCCGACGAGGAACGCGTCCATCACCTGGGAGTACCGATCCAGGCCAAAGATCAGCGTGACGTTGACGCTGATGCCCTCCGCGAGCGTCGCGGTGATCGCGGGGAGGCCGGGTTCGGTCGCGGGGATCTTGATGAACAGGTTCGGCCGGTCGACGAGCCACCACAGCTGCTTCGCCTCGGCGTCGGTCTTCTCGGTCTCGTACGCGAGGCGCGGGTCCACCTCGATCGACACGCGTCCGTCCACGCCGGCGGAGGCGTCGTACGCCGGACGCATGACGTCGCAGGCCCAGCGCACGTCGTAGGTGGTGATCATCCGCGCGGCCTCCTCGACGGTCACCCCGCGGACGGACAGGTCGCGCAGCTGCCAGTTGTACTCGTCCGAGTCGGCCATTGCCTTGGCGAAGATGGTGGGATTCGACGTCACGCCGACGACGTGCTGCTCTCGGCGCAGGCGGTCGAGTCCGCCGGATGCCAGCCGCTCCCGGGAAATGTCATCGAGCCAGACCGCCACTCCGGCGGCGGAGAGCTCAGCCAACCTGTCAGTCATCGCAACCACTCCTCAGTTGCCTGTTGTATGTCCCTTGAGTTCACCGGCGCGGGACAGCGCCGCGCGGGCCGCCGCAACGACGCGGTCGGGGGTGAACCCGAACTGCTCGAAAATGACCTGATACGGCGCGCTCGCGCCAAAGTGCTCCAGGCTGACGCACTCGCCGGCGTCGCCGACCAGGTCGCGCCACGACATAGCGACCGCCGCCTCCACACTCACGCGGGCCCGCACACCACGGGGGAGGACGGATTCACGGTACGCCTCATCCTGTGCGCGGAACCACTCCTGGCACGGCATCGAGACGACGCGCGTCGGTATGCCATCCGCCTCGAGCCGCTCCCGAGCGGTGACCGCGAGTTGAACCTCCGAGCCGCTCGCCATGACGATGACCTTGGGCTGGCTGTTGGACGCCTCCGCCAGGACGTAGCCGCCGCGGGCGACGCCGTCGGCCGCCGCGAGCTGGGTCCGGTCCAAGATCGGCACGGGCTGCCGGGTCAGGCACAGCGCGGTCGGTCGGTCTGTGTGCTCCAGCGCCAGCCGCCAGGCCCAGGACGTCTCGTTGGCGTCGGCCGGGCGGACCACGTCCAGTCCGGGGATGGCCCGCAGCGCGGAGAGATGCTCGACCGGCTGATGGGTGGGGCCGTCCTCGCCGAGCCCGACCGAGTCGTGGGTCCACACGTAGATGGGTGGAATCTTCATGAGGGCGGCGAGCCGGACCGCTGGGCGCATGTAGTCGCTGAAGATCAGAAAGGTGCCGCCGTATGGCCGCGTCCCGCCGTGCAGCACGACGCCGTTGAGGATTCCGCCCATCGCGTGCTCACGGACGCCGAAGTGCAGGATCCGGCCGTACTCATTGCCGGTGAACTCCTTGGTCGAGAACTCGGCCGGCACGAACGACGGTTCGCCCTTCATGGTCGTGTTGTTGCTCTCGGCGAGGTCGGCCGAGCCTCCCCACAGCTCGGGGAGCACCGGCGCCAGCGCGTCGAGTACCTTGCCCGAGGCGGCCCGGGTCGCGACCCCCTTCGGGTCTGGGTCGAACGTTGGCAGCACGTCCTGCCAGCCCTGCGGAAGCGACCGCGTCAGTAGCCGGTCGTGCAGCGCCGTGCGCTCGGGATTGGCGGCCGACCAGGTCTCGTACCGCTCCTGCCACGCGGCGTGCGCCCGCTTGCCCCGCTCGAGCACGTCCCGCGCGTGCGCGAGCACCTCGTCCTCGACCTCGAAACTCGCGTTCGGGTCGAAGCCGAGGATCCGCTTGGTCGCCGCCACTTCGTCCGCACCCATGGCCGAGCCGTGGATCTTGCCGGTGTTCTGCTTGTGCGGCGCCGGCCAGCCGATGATCGTCCGAAGCGCGATGAACGACGGTCGTCCGGTCTCCGCCCTGGCCGCCTGCAGCGCCGCGAACAGCGCCGGCACGTCCTCGTGATAGTCACCCTGGTCGGCGTGCCCCTTGCGCCAATTGACGGTCTGGACGTGCCAGCCGTACGCCTCGTAGCGCGCCGCCACGTCCTCGGACTTGGCGATCCTGGTGTCGTCTTCGATGGAGATTTCGTTGTCGTCGTAGATCACCACGAGGTTGCCGAACTTCTGGTGACCGGCCAGCGCGCTCACCTCGTGACTCACGCCCTCCTCGATGTCGCCGTCCGAGGCGAACACCCAGATGTAGTGGTCGAACGGGCTCTCACCGGGGGCGGCGTCCGGGTCGAGCAGGCCGCGCTCACGTCGAGCCGCGAACGCCATGCCGACCGCGTTGGCGAAGCCCTGGCCGAGCGGGCCCGTGGTGGTTTCCACGCCCGGCGTGTGCCCGTGCTCCGGGTGACCGGGAGTCAGCGACCCCCACTGCCGGAGCGCGGCAAGGTCGTCGATGGTCAGCCCGTACCCGGACAGAAACAGCTGAATGTAGAGGGTCAGGCTCGAGTGGCCGCAGGAGAGCACGAAGCGGTCCCGCCCCGGCCAGTGCGGGTCGGCCGGGTCGTGCTGCATCACCTGCTGGAAGAGGAGGTACGCGGCCGGAGCCAGGCTCATCGCCGTGCCGGGGTGGCCGTTACCGGCCTTCTCCACGGCGTCCATGGCCAGGACGCGTATCGTGTCGACCGCGCGTTGGTCGAGCTCGGTCCAGGTCAGCTCGGTGCCGGTGGCATCCCGGCGCTCGTCGGTCACGGCGTGGGACTCCTCGTCGGAAGGGTGCGCGGTTGCGGTTTACGGCTCTGTGCTACCCCTATTACGTGCGACCCTACCGAGCCGCGGTGAAAACGGTCACGTGATCTCGTGGGCGGTCGCCGCGCTGGACTGTGCCGGCGCCCACGTGGGCGGGGCAGCGGCGATGCCGGACCGACCAGCGCGTACGCTGTCCGAGGTTCAGATGACCATGTCCCGGAAGGTGGCAACCGCGTGACTGTCCCGGTGACCGACGCGCCAGCGCGCGACGTGCCGGGACAGGCCGCCACCGACGTCGTCCCGGACGCCGCCTCCGCAGCGCGGCCGGCAGGCCAGTCGCGGCCGCGGGCGGGACCGGCCGCCGGGCGGCTGGCCGTCGTCAGGGCGTACCTGACGCTGACGAAGCCGCGCATCGTCGAACTGCTGCTCGTCACGACCGTGCCGGCCATGATGCTCGCGGCCGGTGGGCTGCCGAAGCTTTGGCTGGTGGCCGTCGTGCTCGTGGGCGGCGCCCTCGCGGCCGGAGCGGCCAACGCGCTGAACTGCTACCTCGACCGCGATATCGACCAGGTCATGCGGCGCACGGCGCGCCGTCCGCTGCCGGCGCACACGGTGTCGCCGCGCGGCGCGCTGATCTTCGGGTTGGCGCTGGCGGCGACCTCGGTGACCCTCATGGCGGCGTTCACCAACCCGCTGGCCACCGGGCTGACGGTCGGGGCGATCGCCTACTACGACCTCGTGTACACGATGTGGCTGAAGCGGACGACACCGCACAACACGGTGTGGGGCGGCATCTGCGGGGCCATGCCCGTGCTGATCGGCTGGGCGGCGGTGACGGGCTCGCTCGCGACGCCGGCATGGGTGCTGTTCGCGGTCGTGTTCCTCTGGCAGCCGCCGCACTTCTACGCCCTCGCGGTCAAGTTCAAGGACGACTACGCCCGCGCGGGCATCCCGATGCTTCCGGTCGTCGCGTCGCCGCGCCGCGTCGGCCTCGAATGCGTGATCTACAGCAGCCTCACGCTCGGCGCGTCGCTCACGCTGTGGCCGCTCGGAATGAGCCCGGTGTACGGCATCACCGCGCTCGTGGCGGGCGTGCTGCTCGTCCGCGAGGCCCACCGGTTGTACGCCCGCGCCGGTCGCGGCGAGGCGCTGCGTCCGATGCGGCTGTTCCACTGGTCGACGACCTATCTGACGATCCTCTTCGTCGCGGTGGCGATCGACGCGCTGAGCTAACCGGGTGCCTCGTCACTCTTAGTGATAGAAACACCGAATTCTATGTATGAGCGACGCGGGCTCAAGGTCGTTTAGCAGACTGCCCGGTTTGTCGACCAAGAATCGCCGTATTTATGTCTGAAAATCAGTCCGAATTACCTGTGTAGATCCTTAAGCATCCTGGTAATGGGCATCACATCTGGCCGAGTGTTGGGCTCCTATTCGTCGACCGGCTGCTTACGCTGCCGACATGGCAGATGGTTCCGATACGACGCTGACGACCGACCGG
This sequence comes from Micromonosporaceae bacterium, assembly GCA_036506795.1. GTDB lineage: Bacteria > Actinomycetota > Actinomycetes > Mycobacteriales > Micromonosporaceae > DASXRC01. Next base: position 11,584 of record DASXRC010000243.1, on the reverse strand, counting down.
ACCGCCTCGCCCATCGCCCCGGCCGGGCTCGTGGCAGGGATCAAGTCGTTCGCCGCCGGCCACGGTGGAGCGAAGGCGGTCATCGAGTACGTCGGCCGCCGCGGCGCGCGAATTGTCCTCGTGGGGGAGGACGGCGTGTGGACCGACCAGTTCGCCGACGGCACGGACATTGCTCGGCAGGCGTGTGCCACGGCGGGGGTCGCCGTGGAGAACGAGTGGGAGAGGGAGCTCATCGAGAAGATGCGGCCGAGCAACGACCTGTGGCGGTCGATGGCGCGGCGTGTGCTTGCGCGCTGAACTCCGCCGTGACCAGTAAGCAACGTCAAAGGGCGACCCGGGACAGTTCCCGGGTCGCTCTCGTTACCTGCGCCGAGCTGGCCGATCTGGAGGCCGACGACCGCCTGGTGATCGCCCCGCTGGCGGCCCGGGGCGTACACGCCGAACCCGCCGTCTGGGACGGGGACCTGGACTGGTCGGGCTATGACCTCGCGGTGCTCCGGTCGCCCTGGGATTACGTTGCGCGGCGCGACGAGTTCGTGGCCTGGGCGCGGCGCGTGCCCGCGCTGACGAACCCGGCCGACGTCGTGGCGTGGAACACCGACAAGCGGTACCTCGCCGAGCTGGCCGCGGCCGGTGTACCGGTGGTCCCGACGACCTGGCTCTCGCCCGGCGCCCCGTGGACACCCGGCGACATCGGCGAATGGGTCGTCAAGCCCACGGTCGGTGCGGGCGGCCTCGACTCCGGCCGGTACGACGTGGCCGACGCCGACCGTCGCAGGCTCGCCGCGGAGCACGTGGCACGGCTGCAGGCGGCGGGGCGGGCGGTCATGGTGCAGCCGTACCTCTCGGCGGTCGACACCCACGGTGAGACCGCGCTGCTGTTCCTGGGCGGCCGCTTCTCGCACGCGATCCGGAAGGGTCCAATGCTGGACGGCCCGGACGTGGGCACCGAGGGCCTCTACAAGGCGGAGGAGATTACTCCGCGCCGGCCCTCGCCGGCCGAGCTGGCCGCCGCCGACCGGGCACTCGGCGCGGTACCGGGCGGGGCCGAGCGGCTGCTGTACGCGCGGGTGGACCTGATTCCCGGTCGGAGCGGCGAGCCACTCGTCATCGAGCTCGAGCTCACCGAGCCGTCGCTGTTCCTGGAGCACGACCCGGGTGCGGCGGAGCGGTTCGCCGATGCCATCGTCGCGCGGCTGCGCTGAGGCCCGCGGCCGCCGCCCGCGGCCGCCGCCTGACCGGTCCCCGGTGGACTCACGCCGGGACCAGGCCGGCCCCGGTCAGCTCGGCGAGCAGCGACGGGCGGCGCCGGTGCCGCTCGGTCAGCTCGCGCAGGAACTCGTCGAACTGCGCGAGCCGTCCGGCGCGGCCGCTGACCTCGCGCAGCTCGACCAGGCGCCGGGCGGCATCCCGGTACCCTTCGCGGCCGGCGACCGACAGGACCTCCTCGACCCGCCGTCGCAGCACCGGGAGCGCGTCGGCCGGGCGGTCGGCGGCCCGGCGCCGTGCGAGGTCGTCCCAGAGCGCGCCGTCGAGCGGCGCCGTCGTGCGGGCCGCGGCCACCCACGCCGCGGCCGAGTCGTGCTCCTCGTCGAGCAGGGCGCGGACATGGTCGGCCGGGTTGCGCAAGCGCAGCACGGCGAGCGCTGCCGCACGCTCCTGCGGCCAGCGGTTGGCCTCCTTAGCGGCCTTCCGCAGCGCGGCGTACGCCGGCAGGCAGGGCCGCGTGCGCAGGCCCTCCCGGCGGAGCCGCACCGCCTCCGCCCGGCCGCCCCGACGCAGGTACGCCTCGACGAGAAAGTCGCGCAGCCCGGCGCCCGGTGGGTCGGTCGGGTGGCCGCGCAACCCCCGCTCGGCCCAGTCGACGGCGGCCTCCTCCGCGCCGATGTCGTGCAGCGCCCGGGCGAGCCGACCGTACTGCGCCGCGTGCCGCAGATCGCCGCCCAGCACGGCGACCAGTGTGTCGACGTCGCGGTCGTGCCGCGCGAGATCCTCGATCACCGACCGGACATGCGGGTGGGTCGGGTTGGCCGCCCAGCGCCTCCGCACCGCCGACCGGTAGGCATCGAGGCCCACGGCGTCGAGCGCCGGTGCGTACTCGGCGATGTCCACTGTGAACCACTCCTGACCGCCGAACTGGAAATCGACCAGCCAGTCGGCCAGCGCGCGCGGATCCCGCCGGGCACCGGCGCACGCGGCCGCATGGCCGGCGAGCAGCCGGGCCATGAGGTCCCCGAGCGCACCCGACCCGTCGTCGGCGTCCGGCAACACGGTCAGCAGCATCGCGATGGCGTGCTCCAGCAGCGGGCACGCCTCGTCGGGCCGCCCCTCGCGCACCAGCGTCACCAGCGCGTCCACGGCGTCGCCAGCGTCCTCGGCGAACCGGATTGCTCGCCAGTAGTCGAGCCGGCCGGGGCGGGCGAACGTTCGTTCCACCGCCTCGGCGAGCGCCGTCACGTCGTCGTCAGCCCGCGCGGCCGCGAGCCGCAGCCGGCGCTCGAGCGCGGGGTCGGACCGGGCCGCGTCGACGACGAGGTCGATCAGGTGAGCCGGGTCGAGCGCCCGGAGCCGGCCGCGCAGGTCCGCGAGGCTCATCGCGGCGTCCAACGGTCGCCGCTGCCGGGGGGATCGGCCGGGAGGCACATATTCATGATGCGCACTGGACCGACATTTCCGCGACAGGCCCCGCAAGGTCATGATTATCCGGCCGAGGGACCGGGCGGTTGAGCGAGCAATGTCGCAATTGTCGCCGCGACGTCGGCCGGGCGCTCCGTCACGTCGTGCCAGGTGAAACGCAGAACCCTCCACCCGGCGGCGACGAGCCGGTTCTGTCGCTGACGATCGGCCCGAAACTGATCTGGCGTCGTGTGGTACGCCCAGCCGTCGATCTCCACGACGACACGCGCCGCCTCGAATACGCGGTCGCCGACTCCGATCAGGCGACCACGGGCGTCCGTGACGGGTTGGTTCGCGCGCCAGCCACCGATGCCGCCCCGTTCAGCAGTGCCACGGTTGCCCGCTCGGCCGCGGACCGGGCGCCGGATCCGGTCAGCCGCACGAGCCGGACCAAGCCACGGTTGCCCGGTCGTCCATAGTGGTCTCGGACCCGGCGTACCAGATCTGTATGGGTGATGTGACCGGCCTGCAGGGTGCGGTCCAAGAGGGTCGGTGCGTCTCGTTCGTTGAGGAACCGGAGCGCGTCGAACACCGCTCGGTCGGGTCGAGCCAGCCGCAGTCCCTCGCCGAGGGTGATGTCCTTGGCGACAAGGGATCGTGCAGGTAGACCACGCCGGGCAGCGGGCGCCGGCGCGCGGTGTCGATCCATAGAAACGTGCGTGGATCGGCGACTGCGATGCCGTACACCCTCGCCGCGGAGGATGCCGTCAGCACGGCGTGCGGCACCAGGAGCGCGGCGGCCCGATCGGTGACCGCCGGCGTAATAAGATGCTCGCCGGTGGCCAGCACGCGGCCGAGCACGACCTTCCACTCGCCGGCTTCGAGGCGGCGCCGCACCTGATACTCCGAGAAGCCGCAGCTTCGCGCCTGCACGCGGGTGAACAGACCGCGTTGAGCACGCGCGAAGGCCGCCAGCCGCCCGGCATCCATGCCGGCGAGCTTCTCCGGTCGGTGCCCTGGGGTCACGCTTATTCACAAGCGACCAGGGGCAAAGCGCGCAAAGCGCCCGCAATCGCACGGCACTGCCTCGGGTGATCGCCGCGAGCGCTACGGAACCCGCAGTGTGGCTTCAGGTTCCGTAACCGGAGCGGCGACCTCGCCCGAGGACGGGCCGCCGGAGGAGCCGGCGGAGTGGGCCGAGACTGCGGTCGGGGGGCCGGCGGCCAGGGGTTCGCGGACGCGGGTGGCGTACAGGAGGGTGAGCGTGGCCAGCCAGACCAGGCAGGCGCCGAGCATGTGCAGGCCGACCGCGAGCGGCGGCACGTGCATGAAGTACTGGACGAAGCCCACCAGCCCTTGGGCGAGCTCGATGCCGACCAGCGCGCCCGCCGCCCGGACCGCGCCGGGCGGCGCGCCGACGGCACGCAGCGCGAACCAGGTCGCCACGCTGACGCCGATCAGCAGGAACACCACGTCGGCGTGTGCCTGAGCGATCGTGGTCAGGTCGAAGCCCATCCGCGGTGTGTCGGGGTCGCCGGCGTGCGGTCCCGAGCCGGTGACCAGCGTCCCGAGCACGAGCACCGCGGCGGCAGCGGCGGCGAGCAGCCAGACCAGCGCACGCAGCGGCCCGGGGACAACCGGCCGGGCCGCCCCGTCGGCCTCGTCGACCCGCCGCCAGAGTGCGTACGCGGCCGCGATGACGCCGGCGGAGACGAGGAAGTGTGCCGCGACCGTCCACGGGTTCAGCCCGGTCAGCACGGTGATCCCGCCCAGGACGCCCTGGCCGACTACGCCCGCGAGCACCAGCGCGGCGAGGCCGACCAGCGCCGGCCGGCGCGGTCGCAGCCACACCGCCGCGAGCAGGGCCGCGATGGCGATGAGGCCGACGACTCCGCCGAGCATCCGATTGCTGTACTCGATGACGCCGTGCACGCCCATGGCACGCGTCGTCATGTACGAGGCGTCGGTGCACTTGGGCCACGTCGGGCAGCCGAGGCCGGAGCCGGTCAGGCGCACCGCGCCGCCGGTGACGACGATGACGACGTTGGCCGCGAGCGACGCCAGGGCCAGGCGGCGGAGCAGCGCGGGGGTGACCATAAACCGGCCTAAACGGCTCACGCCGGCCATCGTACGCTCGGTGATGATCTTGGGCGCGGCGACCGACCGGGTCGCGTGGGCTGGATCACCGGAAGGCGGATTTGCGCGGCCCCGAGGAAATAGGTCACACTGATGTAGTGAAAAACGCGTCGGTACTTCCCGTGGCGCGCGGACCTATTCCGGCAGTCCAGGCCGGGCAGGTCGGCGCGGACGGGCGTACCCGCGATCGGGTGGCCCAGCTGCTGCTGGAGCGCGGTGCGGCGACGGCGGCCGAGCTAGGCGCGGAGCTGGGCCTGAGCCCGGCGGCGGTCCGTCGGCATCTCGACGCGATGCTCGCCGAGGGCCTCGCGGAGGCGCGGGAGCGGCAGGTCCGCGGCCCCCGCGGCCGCGGGCGCCCCGCGAAGACGTTCGCCCTGACCGACGCCGCCCGCGAGTCGTTCCCGCACACATACGACGGTATCGCCACCGCGGCGCTGCGCTGGATCGCCGAGCGGGACGGCCCGGCTGCGGTCACCGCGTTCGCCGCCGTCCAGGTGGCCGCGCTGGAGGAGCGTTGCCGAACCGCGTTGAGCGAGGCGGGTGACGATCCGCTGTCCCGGGCCGATGCGTTGGCCACCGCGCTGACGGCCGAAGGTTACGCTGCGAGCGCGTCCGCGATCGCCTCCGGTGGCCAGCTCTGCCAGCACCACTGCCCGGTCGCCCACGTGGCCGCCGAGTTTCCGCAGCTGTGCGAGGCCGAGACCGAGGTCATTTCCCGGCTCGTCGGCACGCACGTGCAACGCCTCGCGACCATCGCGCACGGCGACGGGGTGTGCACCACGCACATCCCGGACCCGCGGCGCGCACAGAGGATCACACATATCTCGAGGACGGACCAATGACGGATCAGAGAGTGCAGCCCGTCAGCCAGGAGGAGCACCTCGCCGCGCTGGGCAAGTACCAGTACGGCTGGGCCGACTCCGACGTGGCGGGCGCGTCCGCGCAGCGTGGCCTCTCCGGGGCGGTGGTGCGTGACATCTCGGCCAAGAAGAACGAGCCGGACTGGATGCTCGACCTGCGCCTGAAGGGCCTGCGCCTGTTCGGCCGCAAGCCGATGCCGGCGTGGGGCGCCGACCTGAGCGACATCGACTTCGACAACATCAAGTACTTCGTGCGGTCCACCGAGAAGCAGGCGACCAGCTGGGACGAGCTGCCGCAGGACATCAAGAACACGTACGACCGGCTGGGCATCCCGGAGGCGGAGAAGCAGCGGCTGATCGCCGGCGTCGCGGCCCAGTACGAGTCCGAGGTCGTCTACCACAAGATCCGTGACGACCTCGAGGAGCAGGGCGTCATCTTCCTCGACACCGACACCGGGCTGAAGGAGCACGAGGAGCTCTTCAAGGAGTACTTCGGCACCGTGATCCCGGTGGGCGACAACAAGTTCGCCTCGCTGAACACCGCGGTCTGGAGCGGCGGAAGCTTCATCTACGTGCCGAAGGGCGTGCACGTCGAGATCCCGCTGCAGGCGTACTTCCGGATCAACACCGAGAACATGGGCCAGTTCGAGCGGACGCTCATCATCGTCGACGAGGGCGCGTACGTGCACTACGTCGAGGGCTGCACCGCGCCGATCTACTCCTCGGACTCGCTGCACTCCGCCGTCGTCGAGATCATCGTGAAGAAGAACGCCCGGTGCCGGTACACGACGATCCAGAACTGGTCGAACAACGTGTACAACCTGGTCACCAAGCGGGCGGTCTGCCACGAGGGCGGGACCATGGAGTGGATCGACGGCAACATCGGCTCCAAGGTCACCATGAAGTATCCCTCGGTGTACATGACCGGCGACCACGCCAAGGGCGAGGTGCTCTCGGTGGCCATGGCGGGCGAGGGCCAGCACCAGGACGCGGGCGCCAAGATGGTGCACGCCGCCCCGAACACCTCCTCGACGATCATCTCCAAGTCGATCGCCCGCGGCGGCGGCCGGACCTCCTACCGTGGCCTGGTCCAGGTGCTGGAGGGCTCGCACCACAGCAGGTCCACGGTCAAGTGCGACGCGCTGCTCGTCGACACCATCTCCCGCTCGGACACCTACCCGTACGTCGACATCCGCGAGGACGACGTCGCGATGGGGCACGAGGCAACCGTCTCCAAGGTCAGCGAGGACCAGCTCTTCTACCTGATGAGCAGGGGGCTGACCGAGGACGAGGCGATGGCGATGATCGTGCGTGGCTTCATCGAGCCGATCGCCAAGGAACTGCCGATGGAGTACGCGCTGGAGCTCAACCGCCTCATCGAGCTGCAGATGGAAGGGGCCGTCGGCTGATGGCCGCACCAACCCTCGCGCCGCCGAAGACCAAGCTCCAGGCGTTGCGCTCGTACGAGGTCGCGGACTTCCCGCCGCTGAATCCGCTCGCGGAGGAGTGGCGGTTCACGCCGCTCAAGCGGCTGCGCGGCCTCGCCACGGCCGACGGCGCCGGCGCGCGCGCGACGGCGGCGGCACCGCGGGTCGAGCACGGTGACCTGCCGGCCGGGGTCTCGCTGTCCACCGTGGACAAGACCGACCGGCGGATCGGCAGTGTGTTGCGTCCGTTCGACCGGATCAGCGCGTTGGCGTACGGCGGCGCGGAGGAGGCGCTCCTGATCGAGGTCGCCCGGGACACCGTCGTCGCCGAGCCGGCGGTGATTCGACTGGTTGGCGACACCGCGGAGGGGCTCGCGTACCGACAGACGTTTGTCGAGGTTGGACAGTTCGCCGAGGTGACCCTCGTCGTGGAGCAGCTTGGTTCTACCACGCTCGCCGATAACGTCGAGGTGTCGGTGGCCGACGGCGCGAGGCTGACGCTGGTCACCGTCGCCGACTGGGCGCCCGACGCCGTGCAGGCCCAGCACGTCAAGTTCCGCATCGGTCGGGACGCCCGCGTGGTGCACGTCCAGGTCGCGCTGGGCGGGGACGTCGTCCGGCAGTACACGTCGGTGGAGTACGCCGGCCGGGGCGGCGAGGCCGAGCTGTACGGCCTCTACTTCGCCGACACCGGGCAGCACCTCGAGCACCGGCAGTTGGTCGACCACGCCGTGCCCGACTGCCGCAGCTACGTCGGCTACCGCGGTGCGCTGCAGGGCAACGGCGCGCACACCGTCTGGGTGGGCGACGTGCTGATCCAGGCGGAGGCGACCGGCACCGACACGTACGAGATCAACCGGAACCTCGTGCTGACCGACGGGGCCCGCGCCGACTCGGTGCCCAACCTTGAGATCGAGACCGGCGAGGTCGTCGGCGCCGGCCACGCGAGCGCGACCGGTCGGTTCGACGACGAGCAGCTGTTCTACCTGATGTCCCGCGGCATCCCGGAGGCGGAGGCGCGCAAGCTGGTGGTGCGTGGCTTCTTCGCGGAGCTACTCGCCAAGGTCCCGTTGCCCGAGCTGCGCGAGCGGCTCGGCGACGCGATGGAGGCCAGGTTGGCTAAGGTGGGCGCCTAGCCATGATCCGGGTCGGTTCCACCGAGGACGTTCCGAAGGGGACGGTCATCGCCGCGAACGTCGACGGCACAGAGCTGGCGATCGTGCACGGTGAGGACGACAGGTTCTACGCCGTTTACGACGAGTGCTCCCACGCGCAGATCGCGTTGAGCGAGGGCGAGGTCGACGGCCACACCCTGGAGTGCTGGCTGCACGGGTCGAGGTTCGACCTGCGTACCGGCGAGCCGACCGGGCTGCCCGCGACCGAACCCGTCCCCGTCTACCCCGTCGAGGTCCGCGACGGCGATATCTACGTCTCATTGACGCCGAGCAATGGAGTGTACCGGTGAGTGTTCTGGAGATCCGTGACCTGCAGGTGTCGGTCCGGCTGCCCGAGGGCGAGCTGAAGCCGATCCTGTCCGGGGTCGACCTGACCGTGCGCGCGGGGGAGACCCACGCCATCATGGGCCCGAACGGATCCGGCAAGTCGACGTTGGCGTACTCCATCGCCGGTCATCCGAAGTACAAGATCACCGGCGGCTCGGTCCTCCTGGACGGCCAGGACGTGCTCGGCATGACCGTTGACGAGCGGGCCCGCGCCGGGCTTTTCCTCGCGATGCAGTACCCGGTGGAGGTCCCCGGCGTTTCGGTGGCCAACTTCCTGCGTACCGCCAAGACGTCGATCGAGGGCGAGGCGCCGAAGCTGCGTACCTGGGGCATCGAGCTGAAGTCGGCGCTGGAGCGGCTGCAGATGGACCCCGCAGTCGCGCAGCGCAATGTGAACGAGGGCTTCTCCGGCGGCGAGAAGAAGCGGCACGAGATCCTCCAGCTCGAGCTGCTCAAGCCGAAGATCGCCGTGCTCGACGAGACCGACTCCGGCCTCGACATCGACGCGCTGCGAGTCGTCGCCGAGGGCATCAACCGAATCCGCGCGACCGGCGAGACCGGCCTGCTGCTCATCACGCACTACACGCGCATCCTGCGCTACATCACGCCGGACTTCGTCCACGTCTTCGTCGGCGGCCGGATCGTCGAGGAGGGCGGCCCGGAGCTGGCCGAGAAGCTGGAGGCCGAGGGGTACGAGCGGTATCTGGCCGCCGCCGGCCCCGCGGCCTGACCCGTTACGCCTCGAAGGGGCCCAGATGAGCGAGCGAAGCGAGCGAATCGGTAGGGTCAGAGCGTCCGCGAATGCGCCGACCGCCCGAAGGGTGGTCGTGGCATGAGCGTCATGGCGATCCCGCAGGGCATGCCGCAGTACGCCGACAAGCCACGCTTCGACGCGGAGGCGGTACGCGCCGACTTCCCGATCCTGTCGCGGGAGGTCAACGGGCACCCGATGGTGTACCTCGACAGCGGCAACACGTCGCAGAAGCCGCACCAGGTGCTCGACGCGATGCGGACTCATCTCGAACGGCACAACGGCAACGTGTCCCGCTCCGTGCACACGGTGGGCACCGAGGCGACGGAGGCGTACGAAGGCGCGCGGGCGAAGGTGGCGGCCTTCATCCGAGCGACCGGGCCCGATGAGATCGTGTTCACCAAGAACGCCACCGAGGCTATCAACCTCGTGGCGTACGCCTTCTCGAACGCCAGCGCGACGAAGGGTGACCCTCGGTTCCGGCTCGGCCCCGGCGACGAGGTCGTCATCACCGAGATGGAGCACCACTCGAACATCGTGCCGTGGCAGTTGCTGTGCGAGCGCACGGGCGCCACGCTGCGCTGGTTCGGCATCACGGACAACGGCCGGCTGGACGAGTCGCCCCTCGATGAGCTGGTGAACGAGCGCACCAAGATCGTCTCGTACACGTTGGTCTCGAACGTGCTGGGCACGATCAATCCGACCGCGCGCATCACGCGGCGGGCGCGCGAGGTCGGCGCACTGGTGATGCTGGACTGCTCGCAGGCCGTACCCCACATTCCCGTGGACGTCGTCGACCTGGGCGTCGATTTCATCGCGTTCACCGGGCACAAGATGTGCGGCCCTACCGGGATCGGAGTGCTGTGGGGGCGGGCCGAGCTGCTCGACGCGATGCCGCCGTTCCTGGGCGGGGGCTCGATGATCGAGACGGTCGAAATGGCCCGGTCAACGTTTGCCCCGCCGCCCGCCCGGTTCGAGGCCGGCACGCCGCCGATCGTCGAGGCGGTCGGGCTCGGCGCGGCGGTCGACTACCTGTCGTCGATCGGTATGGCGGCGATCCAGTGGCATGAGAAGCAGCTGACGGCGTACGCCCTGGATGGCCTGGGGTCGGTGCCGGGCCTGCGCATCTTCGGCCCTGCGGTGCCGGTCGGCCGCGGCGCCACGATCTCGTTCGGGCTCGACGGCGTGCATCCGCACGACGTGGGCCAAGTATTGGACGAGGACGGCGTGGAGGTGCGAGTCGGCCACCATTGCGCGCGGCCGGTCTGCGCGCGGTTCGGGGTGCCCGCGATGACCCGCGCGTCGTTGTACCTCTACACGACCGCGGAGGAGATCGACGCCCTCGTGCGCGGGCTGGACAAGGTACGGAAGGTCTTTTCGTGATGCGGCTCGACCAGCTGTACCAGGAGATCATCCTGGATCACTACAAGAACCCGCACGGGCGAGGACTGCGCAAGCCCTTCGACGCGCAAGCGCACCACGTCAACCCCACCTGCGGCGACGAGGTGACGGTGCGCGTCGCCCTCGACGGCGAGACCGTGACCGACATCTCGTACGAGGGGATGGGGTGTTCGATCAGCCAGGCCTCCGCGAGCGTGCTGCACGAGGAGCTGACCGGCCGGACCGTCGGCGAGGCGCTGAAGGTCCACGACGCGTTCGTCGAGCTACTGTCGAGCCGGGGCCAGATCGAACCCGACGAGCAGGTGCTCGGCGACGGCGTCGCGTTCGCGGGCGTGGCGCGCTATCCAGCGCGGGTGAAGTGCGCGCTGCTCGCCTGGATGGCGTTCAAGGATGCGACGGCCCGGGCAATGGGAGGTACGGCATGACCGACGAGACTCGGACCAAGGCGAGCATCGCCGACATCGAAGAGGCGATGAGGGACGTCGTCGACCCCGAGCTGGGCATCAACGTGGTCGATCTCGGCCTGGTCTACGGCATCCACGTCGACGACGAGAACGTCGCCACGCTGGACATGACGCTCACGTCGGCGGCCTGCCCGCTCACGGATGTGATCGAGGACCAGGCCCAGCAGGCGCTGTGCACCGGGCCGGCCGGCGGAATTGTCAGCGATGTCCGGATCAACTGGGTGTGGCTGCCGCCGTGGGGGCCTGACAAGATCACCGACGAGGGCCGCGACCAGCTGCGCGCGCTGGGCTTCAACGTCTGACGCACCGAGCGCCGCGCTGACGACCGCGCTGACGGGCGCATGCGCCGCCCGTCGATCATGGCCTCCCCCGTCGATCATGGCCTTGTTGTCGTGTATTCGCGATCGACTCACGGCAACAAGGCCAT
>DASXRC010000242.1:0-2377 GCA_036506795.1 Micromonosporaceae bacterium | reverse complement strand
CGCACGGGTGATCTCGATCCGGCGTGGCTGGGTCTTTGCTGACGCGGGGATGGTCAGGTGCAGGACACCGTCGGCGTATTCGGCGGTGAGGTTTTCGGAGTCCGCACCCTCGCCGAGGGAGAGCTGGCGGGTGAACGATCCCTGCGGTCGTTCGGCGACAACGACCTGATCGGTGTCGCCGTAGTGCGGAGTGCGCTCGGCCCGGATCGTCAAGACGCCTTGCTCGACGGTCACTTCGACGCTGTCAGGATCGACGCCGGGCAGGTCGGCCTCGATGTGGTAGTTGCCGTCCTCGCTGCGGTAGACGTCCAGCGGCGTTCCGAGCGGGGCGCGCGTCCCGCTGGCGGCCATGGACATGAGCCGGTCGAGCTCCCGGAACGGGTCACGGAAGGGTTCGAACCTGATGACTGACATCGCTGCTCCTCCTGGTGGTGCGGTGTTTGGTCTACCTAGTGTGGTGTTTGGTCTACGACCAATACGCCGCGGGCGCCCGGCCCGCCGCAACGGCCGGAGTCGCGGCAGGGCCGCCGTTCGTGGCGGCGCGCCGGTGGGACCAACGGCTCACCCCGATCGAGTTTGAGACACTCCACACCGCCGCACACGCGACCTGAACCTGCCAACCCGAAGAGTCAACCGAACCAGGGCCAGTCCCGGTTCCGCAGATGAGACCACCATTCGTGGAGTACCTCCCGTACTCCGAGCTACTTACCCACCTGTACTCCGAGCTACATACCCACATCACCGCAGCACCGGGGAGAGAGCCATGAGCATCGCCTGCCTTGCCGTCACCACAGCGACCATCGCGGCAACGGGAGGCATCGGCGTGGCCGCAGCCGCAGGCGCCCCGTTCGTGCTCAAGTTCATGAGCGAGGTCGGCGTACCGGAGTCCTGGCTGCCCAAACTGGGGGGCTGAAGACCGCCGGCGCGCTCGGCCTGCTAGCCGGACTCTGGCTACAACCCATCGGGATCGCAGCCGGCATCGGCCTCGTCCTGTTCTTCGTCGGCGCCGTCATTACCCACATCCGTGCCGACGTCATCTACAACATCGGCTTCCCCGCGGCCCACCTCGGGCTATCCATTGCGTCGCTCGCGCTCGCGATCACCCGCTGAACCTGATTCACGCCGTCGACATCCTCGGGGACAGCAACCGCCTGGAACAGGTCAAGCTCACGCTCGCCGACTGACAGGTCATCGCCAGTCAAACCCGACGCCCGCTGTTGACAGGCTGGGACGCCGACCCCAACCGCCGGCCCCTCGGCGTAGCGGCGTGCGAATACGCTACGCGGCATGGAGCGCGGGACGGCCTCCGGCGAGTGGCCACAGTCGGTTGAGCCGATCGCGGTCATCGACCTTGATCTGCGCCGCGAACCGCGCGAGGAGCCGAGGCCGACGCGATCCTACCGCCGGGCCGCGGCCCTCGTCGCGTGCGTCGCCCTTTCGCTCGGGTTGCCGGCTGCCTCGGGGCCGCCGACGACGCCGGACTTCCGGCTGGTGGCCACGGTCCCCGTCCCCAGCGGCGGTGGCACGATGACGGTCGAGGGCGATCTGGTGCTCCTTGCCGGCAGCGACAGTTCGATCTCCGCCTTCGAGCTGGCGACCGGGCGCCTCCGGTGGACCGCGCCCGGCGTCGGCGTGATCCCGTATCCGACGCCCGGCTTGGTGCTTACCGACGACCTCGAGACGCCGGCGGGTCATCCGGTCACCCGCGTCTTGCGCGCGGACACCGGGGCGGTCATATGGAGCGCGGAGGGCCCGATCAACGTGGCAGCCGATGGCCGGATCGGCTGGACGACCGTGACGCCGCCAGCGTCGGTCAACGCGGTCGAGCGACCGCTGGGCTCCCCGATAGGGATCGAGGTGCGCGAGCTTGCCTCCGGACGGCTGCTGTGGTCGACCCGACCCGCGTGGACAACGATCTCCGACGATGCATCGGGGGCGCTCGTGCTGGTGCGGGCCGCCGGGGGCATCGAGGCCCGGGACCCGCTGACCGGATCGGTCCTTCGCACCGGGCAGCTGCCCCGGGATATCCACCCGACCGACATGCTGCTTCTGCCGGTCGGCACCTCGTTGGTCGTTATGGACTACCGCGAACATCGCGTTATCGGCCTCGACCCGGCGACATTCCAGACCCGGTGGTCACGGGCGGCCGAGGGCGTCGTGCCGTGCGGCGATGTGGTCTGCCTTGTCGACAGTGTCGGCGGGGTGGCCGCCGCCGACCCAACCACCGGCGAGGTCTGGTGGACGAAACGGAGCATCCAGTGGATGCAAGCGTTTGGCGGCGGCATCATCCTCGGTGACACGCCGTTTCGGCTCACCCGGGTCGTCGACGCCACCACCGGCGACACCGTGGTCGACCTGACCGGCTGGGACGAGATGT
>DASXRC010000241.1:0-2389 GCA_036506795.1 Micromonosporaceae bacterium | reverse complement strand
TATGCGAAGGCGAACTCGAGGGCGGCACGGCCGGCGGCGCTGCCGTCCACGCCGACCACGACGTGGCCGGCGAATGTGGCGTCTCGGCCCTGCGACACCGGGTGCACGACGACGACCGGGCAATGGGCGTGACGAAGCACGCGACGTGTCGTCCGGCCGCTCGTGCCCGCGCCGATGACGAGCACCTCGACGCCGGCAGAGGCGTCGATCAGCGCCGTCGCGGCGTCGCCGGTGCGGATCTTGAGAGCGACCCGCTGGCCGCCCAAGCGGGTACGGACCGCTCCGGCGGCGCGCGCCAGCGGCGGGTCGCACAGTTCGACCAGCGCCGAGGTGGGCTCTCCAGCGAGTCGGTCCAGGGGCGAGCCGGGCCGGCACGCATGCACGATCACCAGGCGGGCCCCGGCTCGGTCCGCTTCCTCGGCGGCCCACGCCAGCGCCTGCCATCCGTCGGCGCCGCCGACGCCCGCCGCAACCGTACGGATCATGACTGTCTCCTATTGATCGATCTTGATGACCTCGGATGGATCGCGCCGGGGCGCGGGCGGCAGCGGCTCTGCGGAGTCCAGGTAGCCCAGCCGCACCACGATGTACGGTTCGCCGATACCCGACAGCAGGTCGCGGAGCAGGTGGCGCGGCCAGGCGACTTCGACGGCGTCGCTGAGCGGGGCGGTGGCGAGACCCTCCGCGGTGGCCTTGAGCAGCAGCGCCGACAACGCCTCGCCGCCGCGCAGAAGGTCGATGGGCTGGTCCGTCATGCCGAACACCACCACGTACGCGGCGCCGCGGTCGACCTGGTCGCCGGCGGTGAGCCCGGCGGTGGCGCTCGGGGTGAAGTCGCGCACCGGCACCCGGCGCAGCGCGGGCTGCACCGCCGTCGCCGGAGGCACGCCGTCGCCGCTCCACTGCGGCCGGTTGGTCCAGCGGTGGAGTTCCTCCCGGTACGCCGGATCGTCGAGCTCCGCGTCGGCGGCGCGCTCGGTGCTGATGGCGAGGATCGGAACCTGATCTTGCGGCACCACGTGCAGGTAGGCACCCTCGAGCTCGACAAAGCGGCGGAGTCGGGTCAGCACGTAATCGGGCACCACCCGTTCGCCGAAGGCACGCCGATCGGTACGGCGGCGCTTCATAGCGCCGGCCATCATCTGCGCCTCCGGGTTCGGCGGCACGCGCCGGCCGAGATGTATGTGGGCCAGGAGGTCAGGGCGAGCCTCGTCGGGCAGGCGCTCGACTGTGGCGGTCCAGCCTGCGGCGGCCAGTGCGGTACGCGCGTGATGCAGCGCGGTGCCGCAGCTGAGCATGAGCAGCCGGCCTTCGGGATCGGTCGTCTCGAGTTGGCGGGTCGGGTCGGCGTACAGCTCCATGGTGTCGCCCGCGATGCGCCAGCTCCACGGCTGGGTGTTGAACACCGACGGCGCGCGCAACGAGGCGCGCGCAGCGGATTCGAGGACGGCGCTGATCTCGCCGGGCGTCGGGTGGTCGGGAGACACAGTCATGGTGGGAACCTCCAGTTCTGTCTCCCACCACGTTGCCGGTCACCAGCCGTGCCCGTTCAGGGCCGAAAGACCCGACTGGGCTGGTCAACCGGCGAGCGGTACCCGCCACAGCACGAGGGTGCCGCCGTCGGGACCCGGTCCCACCTCGAAGCTGCCGCCCAGATCGTGGGCCCGCTCGCCCATGTTGACGATCCCGCCGCGCGCCAGGCTCGCGTCGAACCCGACGCCGTCGTCCTCGACCTGGAGGATGGCCTCGTCACCGGCTGCCCGGACGGACACGCGCACCGTTCTGGCCTGCGCGTGCCGGGCCGCGTTCGACAACGCCTCGCGCAGCACGGCGAGCAGCTCGGGGACGATATCGTCCGGCACGGCGCTGTCTACCGGCCCCGAGACATCGAGGGTGGGACGGAACCCGAGCGTCTCGGCTGCGGCGTCGACCGCGTCGCGCAATTCGGTGCGCAGCGTGTCGCCGACCGGGGCGCGCAGCTCGAAGATGGACCGCCGGATGTCCCGGATGGTCGCGTCCAGGTCGTCGACAGCGGTGTTGATCCGCTTGACGGCTTCCGGACGCAAGGCCTGTGCGGCGACGCCCTGCAGCTGCATGCCCGTGGCGAACAGCCGCTGGATCACGACGTCATGCAGGTCCCGGGCTATGCGTTCACGGTCCTCGAGCACTGCAAGCAGTTCGCGTTCCTCCTGGGCCCGGGCGCGCTCAAGGGCGAGAGCCGCCTGCCCGGCGAAGATCGACAGCAGGCTGGCGTCGTCATCGCTGCTCGAACTCTGACCGGCGCCCTGGGCGACGATGAGAACGCCGTGCAGAGTGTCGGAGCCGGCAAGAGGAGCGGCGATGGCCGGACCGTCCGGCACCGGCCCGGGCCACTCGGCGGCCTGCCGGA
>DASXRC010000240.1:0-3275 GCA_036506795.1 Micromonosporaceae bacterium | reverse complement strand
CTCGCGCGGCGGCTTCACGCCGAACGCCACGACACGGAGCGACGGGAACCGTGACCGCGCCCGCGCCAGGGCCTCCAGTCCGTCGGCGACACCTTTCCAGGCGTACTCGTGGTGCAACATGAGCACGCGAGCAGGGTCGGGAGTCGCACAGGCGAAGAACAGCGCGGGGTCGACGGGCGTGACGAGCCGCTCCGACGGCACACCGAACCGCTCACGCATGATGTCCTGGAGCCAGGTCGAGATCACGATCTTCGCGAGCGGCAACCGATAGGTCGCGTCCACCTGGTCGGGAGCGCCATGGTAGAGGCTCTCGTAGTGCTGGACGAGGTAGAACTTCCGGCCGCAGCGCGAGGGCGCCGCTGCCACGGTGCCCGCCGATTGCCAGGCCGTCGCGATCAGGGCGTCGGCGTCGGGCAGCGCGTCGGGACGCCATCGGTCGGTCCACTTCAGGCGCGCGCGGAATCCCGGAAACCAGTCGATCGGGTCACCGCGGAGCCCACGCCACGCGGCCTTGACCCTGCTGCCGGACGGAACGACCAGCGTCACCGCGTGGCCGCGTCCGCTGAGACGGTCGGCATACGTCAGGATCGCCCGTACCCCGCCGGCGATGCGCACGTGCGGGCAGAGGATCGTGATCCGCATTCGTCCGGCCTTTCAGACCGCCATCGAGACCTGTCCCGTCCGCCGGTACGCCGCGGGATCGAGCATCACGTTGATGCACCACACCTCGTCGGACGCGATCGCCTTCTCGAGGGCCGGCCGGAGCTCACCGGGCTCGGTGACCAGCGCCCCGCGCCCGCCGAGCGCCTCGACCATGCGGTCGTAGCGGGTGGGCGGCAGCGACGTCGCAACGGCGCGCGCCTCGCCCCAGAACGAGCGTTGGGGATTGCGGATCTGGCCCCAGCCCGCGTCGTTGCCGATCACGCACGTGAGCGGCAGCCCGAACCGGACGGCGGTCTCCATCTCCATGCCGTTCAACCCGAACGCCCCGTCTCCGGCGATCAGCAGTACCGGTCGCGTCGGGTTCAGGAGCTTGGCGGCGATCGCGAACGACGGGCCGATGCCGAGACAGCCGAACGGCCCCGGGTCGAGCCACTGCCCCGGTCGCGTCACCGGGACGATCTTCGACGCGCAGCCGACCACGTCGCCGCCGTCGCCGACCACGATGGTCTCGGGCGTGACCACCGCCGCGATCTCCGCCGCCCAGCGGTAGTGCGAGATCGGAACCTGGTCCGACCGGCACTGGGCCTCGAGCGTCGCCCGCGACTCGCGCTCCTTCTGACCGACGCGGCGGCGCCACTCCTCGAACCGCGCCGGCAGGGCCGCCGGCAGGACGTCGACGAGCTGCTCCAGGATGCGGCCGAGGTGGCCGACGAGGCCGACCTCCACCGGCCGGTTGCGGCCGATCTCCGCCGGGTCGACGTCGACCACGCACACGCGCGCGTCGTCGGCGAACGTCGGCGGCCGGCCGTAGCCGAGGCGGAAGTCGAGCGGCGCCCCGAGGACGAGCACGAGGTCCGCGTGCGCGAGCGCCCAGCCGCGTGCCTGCGCGAAGGCGGCCGGATCATCTGATGGCAACATCCCGCGGCCGGCGCCATTCATGAACACGGGCATGCCCGTCGCCGCGGCGAACGAGGCGAGGGCCTTCGCGGCATCGTCCCAGTACACGCCACTGCCCGCGATCACCACCGGGCGCGCCGCCCGCGAGAGCAGGTGCGCGAGCCGCACGACGTCGTCGGGGTCCGCGAGCCCGGCAGGCCGGTGGACGTACCGCGTCGGGATCGGCGCGAGGCGATCCTCCACGACGTTGACCAGCAGGTCGAACGGGATCTCCACGAACACGGGCCCCGGGCGGCCGGACAGGGCCGTGCGGATCGCGGTGGTCAGCACCTCGGGGATCTGCCGGGTCTCCGCCACCGACCAGGTACCCTTGGTGATCGCGCGGAAGAGCGAGAGCTGCTCCATCTCCTGCAGCGCGCCGAGCCCGCGGAGCCCGAGCGGCGCGGCCCCGCCGATCAGCAGCAGCGGACTGCGCGCGGCGAACGCGTTGGCCACGCCGGTGACGGCGTCGGTGACCCCGGGGCCCGGGGCGACCAGCGCGACCCCGACGTTGCGCGTGAGACGCGCGTACGCGTCGGCCGCGTGCGCCGCGGCCTGCTCGTGCCGCATGTCGATGATCGCGATCGATTCGGTGAGGCAGCCGTCGTAGATCGGCAGGATGTGACCGCCGCACAGCGTGAAGACGTGCCGCACGCCCGCCTGCGCGAGCACCCGCGCCACGAGCGCGCCCCCCGTCAGCTCGACACTCACCAGAACTTCTCCCACTTCACGGTCTTCCGATCGAACCCCTTGCCCACCAGCACCTGCCGCACGGTCTTGATGGTGTCTCCGCTCCCGGCCACGTACGCCACCGTGCGGTCGCCGCTGTGGACGAGCCGGTCGACCACGGCGGTGATCTCGCCGACGTCGCCGCGCCACCCCGGCGGCGGCTGTCGTACGGCGGGCAGGTATCGGAAGTCCGCGACGTCGCGCGACAGCGACCGGAACTCCTCGTCGTAGATCAGCCACCCCGGATCGCGCGCCCAGTAGATGAGCGCGGCCGGCCGCGCCTGACTGCTGGCATAGAAGTCGACGAGCATGGACCGCATCGGGACGATGCCGATCTCCTCGGCCACGAACAGCGGCCGCCGCTGGTCGGCGGGGTCGAGCACGAAACCGCCGTTCGGGGCCTTGAACTGCACGGTGGCGCCGGCGGTGAGTCCGCGGAACCACTGCGAGCCGATCCCCCCGGGCGCCACGTCGGCGCAGAGGGTGATCCGGTCGCGCGTGCCGGGCGCCGACGCCATCGAGTACGCGCGCACGGTCTTGGGGCCGAGCGGGACCGAGATCCACTGACCGGCCTGGAACGGCAGCTCGGGCGGCTCGACCAGCCGGAGGTCCACCTCGAGCACATCCGGCATCAACGCGCGCACGGCCTCGACGGTGGCGCTACAGGCTCGGGGCTTCTCCAAGGGTGCTACGCCGACCCCTGTTTCGGATTCGTCTGGCTCGGCTCGCCTGCGGCTGCACCTCGCAAGGCCCGCGCGAAATGCGGGAGGATCTCGGCGGCCATGATCTCGAGCTGCTCGCGCTCCTGCTTCACGTCGCCGATCGCGTTCAGCAGGAAGTAGTTGCAGCCGGCGTCGACGAACTGCTCCAGGCGCTCGATGCATTGCGCGGGCGTGCCGATGACGCCGTACCGCCCGGCGAGCGGCGCGAAGTCCTGGTTGTAGCGC
>DASXRC010000239.1:0-22940 GCA_036506795.1 Micromonosporaceae bacterium | reverse complement strand
CGACACAGCAGGTCGACCGGGCCGATCGCGGTCATGTACTCGCGGCGAACCAGCGAGAAGCCATCCCCGAGCACGCCCGGATTGGCGGCGAGCAGCTCCTGCAGATGGGCCTCGACGCCGTCCTTGACGAGACCGGGGTCGACGCCGAGGTCGTACGACGTGTCCTGGAAGATCTCCTCCAGCGTGATACGCAGCTCCTCGCCCGCCCTGTTAACGACGCGCCAGACGCCCGGCGCCTCCTCGATCCGACACGGCGGGCTCATCCAGTTCAGCGGCTTGTACGCCCGGTCGTCCGCGTGGACCGACACCGACCCGTCCGCCTTCACCATGACCAGCCGGGTGGCCAACGGCAAGTGGGCCGACAGCCGCCCGACATACTCCACCGAGCAGCGGGCAATCACGAGACGCACCGGCCCACCCTAACGACCGAATCCGTACCCCGCGGAACGAGCGCGTCGGTGCGATATTGAGTTCGTGGAACTGCTGACCGGCACCGGCCTGGCCGCCTCGGCGGGACTCAACGCGTACATCCCGCTGATGGTGATCGGGCTGCTGGCCCGGTATACCGATCTCATCGACCTGCCCGCCGGCTGGCAGTGGCTCTCCAACGGATGGGTCCTGGTGATCCTCGGCGTGCTGCTGGCGATCGAGGTCGTCGCGGACAAGATCCCGCTGGTGGATCACGCCAACGACGTCGTCCAGACCGTGGTCCGACCCACGGCGGGCGGCCTCGCCTTCGGCGCGGGCGCGTCGTCCGACACCGTGAGGGTCACCGATCCCGGGTCGTTCTTCACGTCCAACCAGTGGGTCCCGGTCGTGCTCGGTGTGGTCATAGCGCTGGTCGTGCACGGGGCGAAGGCCGCCGCGCGTCCGGTGGTCAACGCCACGACCGCGGGCCTCGGCACACCGATCATCAGCACGGCCGAGGACGCCACGAGCGTCTTCATGTCGGTGATCGCGATCATCCTTCCGATGCTCGTGCTGCTCCTGCTGGTCGGCATGGTGTTCGGCTTCGCCGGGCTCGTGCGCCGCCGGCGGCGCCGCCGCGACGAGCTGCGCGCGGCCCGGGCCGCAGGCTATCGCGTCTAACCCGCGCCGATCTTGCAGTCGTGGTGGGCGTTTTGCAAAGGTCGATGACGTTTCGGTGGCACCACAAGTGCAAGATCGGCGGAGAAGGACGCCGCGTTATGAGCGGTCCAGCCCGTTCGCCTCGCGCACCACGGTGACGAGCTCGTCCACGATGCCGGTCAGCGCGAAGTCCTTCGGCGTGAACACCCGCGCGACGCCAGCCGCCCGTAGCCGCTCGGCGTCGACGTCGGGGATGATGCCGCCGACCACGACCGGCACCGCAGCGCCCGCCGAGCGCAGGCCGTCCAGCACCGCGGGTACGGCCGCCAGATGCGAGCCGGAGAGCACGGAGAGCCCGACGAGGTCCACGTCCTCGTGCACCGCAGCCGCGACGATCTGCGCCGGCGTGAGCCGGATGCCCTGGTACACCACCTCGAAGCCGGCGTCGCGGGCGCGTACCGCGATCTGCTCGGCACCGTTGGAGTGCCCGTCGAGGCCGGGCTTGCCGACTAGCATCCGCAGCCGCCCGCTGCCGAGCTCCGCGGCCGTTCGCCGGACCCGCTCGCGCACCGCCGCCGTGGCGGGATCGGCCTCGCCCGTGATGCCGGCGCTCGCCGACAACCCGGTCGGCGCCCGGTACTCCCCGAACACCTCCCGCAGCGCGCCGGCCCATTCGCCGGTGGTCACGCCGGCCCGTACGCACTCGAGCGTCGCGGGCATCAGGTTCGCGGTGCCCGCGGCATCGGTGCGGAGCCGATCGAGCGCGGCGGTCACGGCAGCCGCATCGCGGCCGGCCCGCCAGGCGCGCACAGCGGAGGCCGCAGCCTCCTCCGCGGCGGGGTCCACCTGTTCGATGGACTCGGCACCGGCCGCGGTCAGCGGCGACGGCTCGGTTTCGGTGAACCGATTGACGCCGATCACGGTGTCCACACCGGACTCGATGCGACGGCGCCGTTCGGCCAGCGACGCGACGAGCGCGCTCTTCAGGTAGCCGGTCTCGACCGCCGCCACCACGCCGCCGAGATCCAGGATCTTCTGCAGCTCGATCCCGGCACCGTCCACGATGGAGTCCACGAGCGCGGCCACCACGCGCGAGCCCTCGAAGAGGTCGGGGTACTCCAGCAGATCCGACTCGTACGCGAGCACCTGCTGCATGCGCAGTGACCACTGCTGGTCCCATGGGCGGGGCAGCCCGAGCGCCTCGTTCCACGCGGGCAGCTGCACCGCCCGGGCCCGCGCGTCGCGGGAGAGCGTCACACCGAGCATCTCCAGCACGATGCGCTGGACGTTGTTCTCCGGTTGCGCCTCGGTCAAGCCGAGCGAGTTCACCTGCACGCCGTACCGGAACCGTCGGGCCGTCGGATCCTCGACGCCGTACCGTTCCCGCGTCAGCGCGTCCCACAGCGCGCCGAACGCGCGCATCTTCGCCATCTCCTCGACGAACCGCACGCCGGCGTTGACGAAGAACGAGATGCGCCGCACCACGTCCGCGAGGCGGTCGGCCGGAACCTGGCCCGAGTCACGCACCGCGTCCAGCACCGCGACGGCCGTGCCCAGTGCGAACCCGACCTCCTGCACGGGCGTGGCGCCGGCCTCCTGCAGGTGGTACGAGCAGATGTTGACCGGGTTCCACTTCGGACAGTTCGCGACCGTCCACGCGATCGTGTCCGTGGTCAGCCGCAGCGACGCGGCGGGCGGGAAGATGTAGGTCCCGCGCGAGAGGTACTCCTTGACGATGTCGTTCTGCGTGGTGCCGGCCAGCTCCGAGGCGGCGGCGCCCTGCTCCTCGGCCACCGTCACATAGAGCGCCAGCAACCAGGCCGCCGTCGCGTTGATGGTCATCGACGTGTTGGCGGACGCCAGCGGGATGCCGTCGAAGAGCGCGCGCGCATCGCCGAGATGCGCGACCGGCACACCGACCCGGCCCACCTCACCGCGGGCGAGCTCGTGGTCGGGGTCGTACCCGGTCTGTGTCGGCAGGTCGAACGCCACGGACAGCCCCGTCTGGCCCTTGGCCAGGTTCCGCCGGAACAGCGCGTTGCTGGCGGCGGCCGACGAGTGCCCGGCGTACGTCCGCATCACCCACGGCGGGTCCCGTTTCGGCAGGCGGCTCCCCATGGCCGGAGTCTAGTTACCGTTCAGTTTGGCGTCCCCGTGAAGTTTTTCACCGTATGCCATAGTGGCGGCCATGACCGACGATCTCACGATCGCCGCCCGCGGTCTGCGCAAGTCGTACGGCTCCATCGCCGCCGTGGATGGGGTGGATCTGGGGGTACGCCGGGGCGAGGTCTTCGCTCTGCTCGGGCCGAACGGCGCCGGCAAGACGACGACCGTCGAGATCCTCGAGGGCTACCGGCGGCGGGACGGCGGCGAGGTGTCGGTGCTGGGCGTCGACCCGGCGCACGCCGACGGGGCCTGGCGCTCGCGGATCGGCATCGTGCTGCAGGGCACCGGGGAGTTCGACGAGCTGACCGTGGCCGAGGTGGTGCGCCACTTCGCTCGGTTGTACCCGAAGGCGGAGGATGCCGACGCGGTCATCGAGAAGGTCGGGTTGACCGACAAGCGCGGTGCGCGGACCCAAACGCTCTCCGGCGGTCAGAAGCGCCGACTCGACGTCGCGCTCGGCATCGTGGGCCGACCGGAACTGCTCTTCCTCGACGAGCCAACCACGGGCTTCGATCCCGAGGCGCGGCGCGACTTCTGGGGTCTTATCCGCGACCTCACCGGCGCGGGGACGACGATCCTGCTCACCACCCATTACCTGAACGAGGCCGAGGCGCTCGCCGACCGGGTCGGGGTCATCGCGGGCGGCCGGCTGGTCGCGGTCGCGCCCCCGGCCGAGCTCGGCGACCGCCAGCATGCACCGGCCACGGTCTCCTGGCGTACCCGATCCGGAGAGATCGAGACGGCGGAGAGCGAGGCGCCGACGGCGCTCGTGGCGGAGCTTGCCCGGCGCTTCGGCGGCGAGGTGCCGGAGCTCGCGGTGGCCCGGCCGAGCCTGGAGGATGTGTACCTGAAGATGATCGGAGACCGGTCGTGACGGAGCTGGCGCTGCAGCAGGGCGGGCTGGAGCTCAAACAGTTCGTACGCAGCCGGGAGGCCGTCGTCTTCACGCTGCTGTTCCCGGTGATGCTGCTCGTCATCTTCGGTGCCATCTTCAGCGGCACGATCGCGCCGGACGTGAAGTTCACCCAGTACTTCGCGGCCGGCATGATCGCCTCGGGCCTCATGTCGGTCGGGTTCCAGAACGTCGCCATCCAGATCCCGATCGAGCGCGATCGAGGCGTTCTCAAGCGCCTGCGCGGGACGCCGATGCCGAAGTGGGTGTACTTCGCCGGCAAGATTCTCATGGTGGGAGCCGTGGGCCTGTTCGCCACCGTGCTGTTGATCACGGTCGCGACGGCCTTCTACGACGTGCCGCTGCCGGACACCACGCGCAAATGGCTGACCCTCATCTGGGTCTCGGTGCTCGGCATCACGGCGTTCACGCTCTGCGGGATCGCGTTCTCCTCCGTGCCGAAGACAGGGCGCAACGCGGCCGCGGTGGTCACCCCGGTGGCGTTGGTCCTCCAGTTCATCTCCGGCGTGTTCTTTGTCTTCACCGAGCTGCCGACGTGGATGCAGCACGTGGCCGCGGTCTTCCCGCTGAAGTGGCTCTGCCAGGGGATGCGATCGGTGTTCCTGCCCGACACGTTCGCGGCGCAGGAACCAACCGGATCGTGGGAGCTGAGCCGGGTCGCCCTGGTCCTGGGCGCCTGGTGCGTCGTGGGCCTCGTGCTATGCGTGCTCACGTTCCGCTGGACCACCAAGCGAGATGGCTAGGGCTGCTCACGACTCGCCCAACTCCGTCGGAGTTGGGCGCTGGGCGCGCTCCCATTACCCCAACTTTTGACGGAGTTACGCCGCACGCCGCGGCCCGGGCGCCGCGTGGGCGGCTAGTAGGTGTAGAAGCCCCGGCCGGCCTTGCGCCCCAGGTCGCCGGCCGACACCATGCGCTGCAGCAGCTCCGGCGGGAAGAACTTCTCGTCCGCGGTCTCGGTGTAGATGTTCTTCGTCGCGTGCAGCAGCACGTCCACGCCGGTCATATCCGTCGTCGCCAGCGGGCCCATCGGGTGACCGAAGCCTAGCTTGCAGGCGGTGTCGAGGTCCTCCGGTGAGACCACGCCGGACTCGACCAGCTTGACCGCCTCCACGACGAACGCCGCGATCAGCCGGGTGGTGACGAATCCGGCGATGTCGCGGTTCACCACGATGCAGGTCTTCCCGATATCCTCGGCGAACGCGCGGGCACGCGCGAGCGTCTCGTCGCTGGTCTTGTGGCCGCGCACCAGCTCGCACAGCCTCATCATCGGTACGGGCGAGAAGAAGTGCGCGCCAACGACGGACTCGGGCCGGTCCGTGGCCGCCGCGATCTGAGTGATCGGGATCGCGGACGTGTTCGTGGCGAGCACGGCGTCCGCCTTGCAGATCTTGTCCAGGTCGCGGAAGACCTCATTCTTGACGTCGAACCGCTCGAACACGGCCTCGACGACGATGTCCGCGTCGGCCGCCGCGTCCAGGTCGGTGGTCGGCGCGATCTTCTCGAGCGCGTGGTCGACCGCCTCGGGCGCGATCGTGCCCCTGCCGGCGAACTTCTCCAGCGAGCTGCGGATGCCGCTCAGCCCCCGCCGCAGCGTCGCGTCGTCGAGGTCACGCAGCGTGACCTGCCAGCCGGCCTGGGCCGCCACCTGGGCGATGCCCGACCCCATCAGACCCGCCCCGATCACCGCGAGTCGACCCGCCATCAGCCTCTCCTCCGCGTCGTGTCCCTGCCGGAACCCTATCGGGCCGGGCTGAACGATTGCTAAGCCGGTGCGGCGTCAGAGCGCGAAGGCGGGCTCCTCCGGGGCGACCGCGCGCTCGACATCCGCGCCGAGCGCCAGCAGTTGCGCGACGAAGTCCGGGTAGCCACGGTCGACGTGGTGCGCGTGGCTGACCTCGGTCGTGCCGTCGGCGCAGAGGGCGGCCATGACCAGGCCGGCCCCGGCCCGGATGTCGGTGGCTCGCACGGGGGCGCTGGACAGTCGCTCGCGCCCGCGTACGACCGCATGGTGCCCGTCGGTCTTGATGTCCGCCCCCAGCCGGGACATCTCGTTGATGAACATGAAGCGGCCGTCGAAGATGTTCTCGGTGATCAAGGACGCGCCCTCGCTCACCGAGGCCAGACCGATCGCCATCGGCAACAGGTCCGTGGCGAAGCCGGGGAACGGAAGCGTGACGACGTCGACGGCGCTCGGCCGGCGGTCCATCTGCACCCGGAACGCGCCCGCCCGGGTCTCGACCAGCCCACCGGCCGACACCACCTTGTCGAGGGCGATCTCCAGGAACGCCGGGTTGATGCCGTGCACGGTGACGTCGCCGCGGGTCATCGCCGCGCCGAAGGCCCACGTCCCGGCCACGATGCGGTCGCCGACCGTGGCATGTCGAACCGGTCGCAGCTGGTCGACGCCCTCGACCTGGAGTGTCGACGTCCCCGCGCCCGAGATCCGCGCGCCCATCGCGGTGAGCATCGCGCAGATGTCCACGATCTCGGGCTCCCGGGCGACGTTGTCAATCTGCGTCACGCCCTTGGCCAGCACGGCCGCCATCAGCAGGTTCTCGGTGGCCCCGACGCTCGGGAAGTCCAGCCAGATCGTGGCGCCGCGCAGCCCGCCCGGCGCGGAGGCGATCACATATCCGTGCTCGCCGGAGATGTCGGCGCCCATCCGGGCCAGGCCAGCGACGTGCATGTCCAGCCCGCGCGAGCCGATCGCGTCTCCGCCGGGGTGCGCCACCCGGACGTATCCCCGCCGGGCCAGCAGCGGTCCGAGCACGCAGATGGACGCGCGGAGCCGGCGTACCAGGTCGTAGTCGGCGTCGGTGCCCGGCTCCTCCGGGACATCGACGGTCACCTCTTCGCCGGAGATGGAGACGTGACAGCCGAGTCGACGGAGCACCTCGGCCATGATCGCGATGTCGGTGATCCGCGGTACGTTCGTGATCACGGTCCGGCCCCGCGTGAGCAGGGACGCGGCCATCAGCTTCAGCGCGGAGTTCTTCGCCCCGACGACGCCGACCTCTCCCGCCAGCCGCGCCCCGCCGGCTACCCGGATCACATCCACGACGGCCATCGTAGGTTCGCCCGGCACACCCACCGCAGCGGCCACCGGGTCGAGCATCCGTACGCTATGGGTCATGGCCGTCCACCTCACGCGCATCTACACCCGGGCCGGGGACACCGGCATGACCCGCCTGGGGAACAACGAGCGGGTCGCGAAGACCGACCCCAGGCTCGCCGCGTACGCGGACGTCGACGAGTGCAACGCCGCGATCGGCCTGGCGCTGGCACTGGGCGACCTGGCCGACGACATTCGGGCCGTCCTCACCATCGTGCAGAACGAGCTGTTCGACGTGGGCGCCGACCTGAGCAACCCCATCACCCCCGAGCCGGAGTATCCGCCGCTGCGCGTCACCGAGGAGTACGTCACACGCCTCGAGGGCTGGTGCGACGAGTTCAACGAACGACTGTCCAAGCTGGACTCGTTCATCCTACCGGGAGGAACACCGGGGGCGGCCCTCCTGCACACGGCGCGGACCGTGGCACGGCGGGCGGAACGACAGGCATGGGCGCTGCTCGACACCGACTCGGAGCGCACCGGCGTGCTGCCCGCCAAGTATCTCAACCGGCTCTCGGATCTGCTGTTCATCCTGGCGAGAACCGCGAATCCGGGCGGCGACGTCCGGTGGGTCCCCGGTGGCTCACGCGAAAACTGAGCGCCGCACGTGAACGGCGGGCCGTTCGTGGCGCCTTGCCGGGGCGTACCTCGTCATCGAGCAATCGCCGGCGCTCTCCGGGCCGATCCTGACCGGCTGGCTCCGGGCCTTAACCACCTCGCATTCCACGCGGGCCCGTACGCCGGCGGACCCGACCACTACGCGGCCTACCTGGAAGACCGTCAAGGGTACGAAGTGGAGCTCGTCGCCCAGTCTGCCTAGCGAGAAATCGATGCGCCGTCCGGGCGAGCGCTCGCTACGGTGGTGGCCATGGCAGACGCGATCACCGCCGAGGGCCTCGTGAAGCGTTACGGCGATGTCCCCGCCGTCGAGTCGCTGGACCTGGCCGTCCCCGAAGGGACGGTGCTCGGCCTGCTCGGACCGAATGGCGCCGGGAAGACCACGACCGTGCGGATACTGACGACGCTGCTGCGGCCCGACGCCGGCAGGTGCAGCGTGGCGGGGATCGATGTGATCGCGCATCCGCAGCGGGTTCGCCGCATCATAGGGGTCTCCGGCCAGTACGCCGCGGTTGACGAGTACCTGACCGGTTACGAGAACCTCGAGATGATCGGCCGGCTCTACCACGTCGGCAAGCGGAAGGCGAGGGCCCGGGCCACGGAGCTGCTCGAGCGGTTCGACCTCGCGGACGCGGCCGGACGCCCCGTCAAGACCTACTCCGGCGGCATGCGCCGCCGACTCGACCTGGCCGGCGCCCTCGTGATCTCCCCGCCGATCATCTTCCTCGACGAGCCCACCACGGGCCTGGATCCGCGCGGCCGCCTGGGCATGTGGGACGTGATCAGCGAGCGGGTCCGCGCCGGCTCGACCCTGCTGCTCACGACGCAGTACCTCGAGGAGGCGGACCGGCTCGCCGACCAGATCGTCGTTATCGACCACGGGATGGCGATCGCGCGCGGCACCGCCGACGAGCTCAAGAAGCAGGTGGGCGGCGAGCGGTTGGTGGTGGTCGTGGCCGACCGGTCGGAGCTGGAACCAGTACGCCAGATCATGGCCGAGCTGTGCGCCGGCGAGCCCGTCGTCGACAAGGAGGCACACGAGGTGCACGCCGAGGTGGACGAGGCCACGAAGTCACTGACGGCGGTCGTCGTCCGGCTCGCCTCGGCCGGGATCGAGCCGGTCGACATCGGGCTGCACCGCGCGACGCTTGACGACGTCTTTCTGAAGCTGACCGGCCAGCCAGTGACCGAAACCGAGGAGGAGTCGTGACCGCGCTGGCGCTCGCGCTGAACGACGGGTGGGTCGTCGCCAAGCGCAACCTGATCAAGATCAAGCGGATCCCCGACCTCCTGATCTTCTCCACCGTCCAGCCGATCATGTTCGTGCTGCTCTTCGCGTACGTCTTCGGCGGCTCGATCTCGATCCCGGGGGTCGACTACAAGGACTACCTGATGCCGGGCATCTTCGTGCAGACGGTGGCGTTCGGCGCGGGCATCACCGCCATCGGTCTCGCCGACGACTTGCAGAAGGGCATCGTCGACCGCTTCCGCTCGCTGCCGATGTCCCGGGCCGCGGTGCTGATCGGACGGACGACGTCCGACCTCCTCAACAACGTGTTCGTGGTCGTCGTCATGTCGCTGACCGGCCTGCTGGTCGGTTGGTCGATCCACACCGGGCTCTGGAGGGGCATGGCCGGATACCTGCTGCTGTTCCTGTTCGGGTACTCGATGAGCTGGATCTCGGCGGTCATCGGACTCTCGGTCAAGTCGGTAGAGGTGGCACAGAGCGCGGGCTTCATCTGGATGTTCCCGCTGACGTTCTTGTCCAACGCGTTCGTCGCGACCGACAAGCTGCCCGGGCCGCTGCAGCCGATCGCGGACTGGAACCCGATCAGCGCGGTCGTGCTGTCGCTACGCGACCTCTGGGGCAACGCGCCCGAGGGGCTCGCCCGCGGCAGCGGCTTCCCGGCCGAGCACCCAATCCCGCTCGCTATCGGCTGGTGCCTGCTGATCCTGGCGGTGTTCGTTCCGTTCGCGATCTCGCGCTACCGCCGCGCCGCCTCGCGCTGACACCTGGGCCCGCCCCGCCCCCAAGGTCACCGCAACCTTGTCCAGGTTGGCCCGTCGGCGCAGCCGTGACAGGCCAACCTGGGCAAGGTTGCGTCGTTCAAGGGCTAACCCACTCAGAAGGTGGCGAGACGCTGAGAGACCGCCCCGGGCGGGGCGGCCTCGATCCAGGACAGGAAACCGGTCACGGTGTTGCGTGTCATGGCGATCTCGACCGGCGCGTGGTGGCTGGTACAGCGCAGGATCACCCAGTCTGGGGGCAGCGCGTGCCGCTCCGGGCCGGTCGGAGCGCGGCGGCTCACCACGGCCAGTCCCCGCCGGGCGAGCACGCGGCGGGGCCGGATCGCGAGGCTGAAGAGGCGGTACCAGCGCAGCTCGTCGCCGGCGAACCGGGCGAAGCCGGGCGACCATCCGCGGCCGTCGACGAGTGTCGACAGGCGGACGTTCAATTTGATCGTGCCGCCGCCGTGCATGACCACGGCCCGCCGCACGAAGAGTGCCACTAGCACCGCGAGCAGGACGAGTACGCCGACTCCGATCCCTTCCACGACCCGCATCGGCGTACCGGCTCAGCGCGTCGCCGCGTCCGTCGGGGTGGCGCTCTCGGCGAGCACCGTCACCCCGTCGCCGGTGACGGAGAGGAACCCGCCCGACACGTCGTACGCCAGCTGCTCCCCGCCGGCCAGCTTGATCCGGACCTGACCCGGCTCGGCGAGCTGGCCGAGCAGCGGCGCGTGTCCGGGCAGGACCCCGAGCTCGCCCTCGGTCGTCCGGGCGACGACCATTTCGGCCTCGCCGGACCAGACCTTCTCCTCGACGGCTACGAGCTCGACGTGTAGCTGATTGGCCACGCTGTCTCCTTGTGGGGCTGGTCGTCCCGTTGGCGGACGGCGGACCGGGTCGAGTCTAATCGGTGGCCGGAGCGGGCCCGACGCGGGCGTCCGGCAGACCGGTCAGTTGCCTCGCGGTGGTGCGTTCTCCCCGTTGATCAGCTCGGGATGGCCCGCCATGAACGAGTCGAGCCGATCCTCCCGGAGCGCGGCGAAGAGGTCCTGGGCCACGGGCTGCAGCCGCTCGCCGCGGTACGCACCGTTCTCGTAGACGGACTGACCCGGCAGCCGGATGGTCATCAACGAGCTCGACCGGAGACCTTTGAGCGCGAACGCGAAGTCGACGATGCTGTGCCCGCGCCCGCTGAAGATCAGCGCGTCGCCGGCGGCTCGGAGCACCGCGTCGAGCTTGAGCGGATTGGTGATCACGCCGAGGCTGGTCGCCCTCTGCGCCATCGCCCGGAGGAACTGCTGCTGGTGCCGCTGGCGCGCGTAGTCCGCGCCCGGGATGTACCGCTGCCGGGTGTAGTCCAACGCCTCCCATCCGGACAGGTGCGCCCAGCCCTTCTCGTATACCTTCTGTGGGCCGGTCCCGTTCGGGCCCGAGTTGGGTCGCGGCGTGCCGTCCGGCTTGAGGTGGATCGAGGCCACGCGCTCGTCGATGTACATGTCGACCCCGCCCATCGCGTCGACGATCCGCTTGAACCCCCCAAAGTTGATGATCGCTCCGGCGTCGAACCGCTGGATCCCGGTGTACCGGCCCACCGTCTGCGCGAGCAGTTGGAACCCCTGAGCAGCATCCACAGTGGACGATCCGGGTACCCGGCTGCCGTACGCCATCGCGGCGTTTACCTTCGTGCGCTCGCCGGCGAAGCCCGCCTTGGCGAACGCCGGGATGTCGATCAACAGATCGCGCGGGATGGAGAAGAGATACGCCTCGTCCAGGTTCTTCGACACGTGCAGCACCATGATGCTGTCGGCATTCGGGAGCCAGCCCGGCTTGCTCACGCGGGTGTCGACGCCGACGAGCAGGATGTTCAGCGGGCCGTGGATGTCGGAGCCGGGAGGCGGCGAGTTCGCCGAGTCGCCGAAGAGGTCCGCGGTCTGCACCGCGCCCGCGTAGCGCGCGAGCAGCAGCTCCTTCGCCACCAAGAGGCCGCCGCTGCTGAGCATCAGCAGCGCGCCGATGACAGCACACAGTCGCGCCCACAGGGGTGCGCGTCGCGCCCTCCTGGCCGCCTCCGTGGTTGCCTGACCCCCATCTGGCCGCGCGTCGCCCACGCGACAACCTCCGTCCCAGACCCGCCTTCCACCATAAAGACGGTTGCGAGGGTGTGCAGCGTTGCCCTTCGCCGGCAGGCATCCGGTCCGCCGTTGACGCAACCATCCGGTTACCATAGAGTTAGTAGCAACCCAACGGTTGCTATATGGAGGTGCTTTGCGATGTCGGCTCCCGATCGGATCGAGCGAACGATGGAGCTCGCCCACCCACCCGAGCGGGTGTGGGAGGCGCTGACGACGGCGGACGCGCTGGCCAGCTGGTTCGGGTCATGGGCGGAGATCGACCTTCGACGGCGACCGACCTCGCGGCGCGCCTGCTCATCTCGCGGCAGGCGATCGCCAAACATCTCGGCCTGCTCAGAACGCCGGCCTTACCCGCGCCGAACCGGGCGAGCGCCGGCGGGTCCGATATCGGCTGCGGCCGGGGCCGATGTTGGTCGCCCAGTCGTACCTGGCCGCGCTCGCGCGGGACTGGGACGGCCGCCTGGCGGCGCTCGGGCGCCACCTGGACCGATCGTGAACGCCGAACGTCAGGGCGCCTTGCCGACCAGGCTCGGGTGGGCAACGAGGAACGCGTCCAGGCGGTCCTGGCGTACGGCCGCGAAGAAGTTCCGGGCGAGTGGGTTGTTGAGCCGCTCCCCGCGGTAACCGCCGCTATAGACCGAGCTGCCCGGCAGGCCGACGAGGGTGAGTCGATCCGCAGTCACCCCGCGCAGCGCGGAGGCGAAGTCGAGCGCGCTGTGGCCCCGGCCGTCGAAGACGACGGTGCCGCCGAGGGCGCGCAGCACGCGGTCGAACTTGATCGGGTCGGTCGCCAGATTGCGGCTGAAGGCCTTCCGGATGATGGCCTTGATGAGCTGACGCTGGTGTCGCTGTCGCGCGTAGTCGCTGCCCGCGATGTACCGCTGGCGCGCGTAGTCCAGCGCCTGCCACCCGTTGAGGTGCATCTGGCCCACGGGGTACACCATCTGCGGCCCGCTGCCGTGCGGCCCGGCATTCTGGCGCGGCTTTCCGTTGGGTTGCAGGTGGATGGAGGCGACGCGCTGGTCGATGTACATGTCGACACCGCCGAGCGCGTCCACCAGCCGCTTCATGCCGCCGAAGTTGAGCACCGCGCCGGCGTCGAACCGGGCGATGCCGGTGTACTTGGTCACCGTGAGAGCGAGCAGCTGGAAGCCCTGTGCGGTGTCCACCTTGGACGATCCGGGCACCCGGCTGCCGAAGGACGTCGCAGCGTTGATCTTAGTGTGCGCGCCGCCGAACCCGGCCTTCCGGAACGCCGGGATGTCCACGAGCAGATCGCGGGGCAGCGAGAAGAGGTATCCCTTGTCCAGCTTGGCGGAGACGTGCAAGATCATGATGGCGTCCGCGTTAGGGCGCCACCCCCGCACGTACGACCGGGTGTCGATCCCGGCGATGAGGATGTTCAGCGGTCCCTTGATGTCCGCGCCCGGCAGCTCCGACGGCGAGGCCGCGGGCGAGCCCGAGGGCGAGCCGGGCGCCGACGGCGACGGCGACTCGTCGAAGAGGGACGCGCTCGGCACCTCGTACCGATCGCTCAGCGCCCGGTACGCCGCGAATCCGCCGCCGCCAAGCAGCACGACCAGCACGGCGATCAGCGCCACCAGCCGACCACCCCGGGGCGGCCACCACGCGTTGCCGCGAGCCTCTTCGTCGGTCACGATCTCCCCTTCCCGTGGGAACGGCTTCACATCATGCCGTCGAAAGCCCCTCCTGGCCAGGCCGGGTCGCGCGCAACGAGGACCCGAAACGGCAACGGGCCGCGCCGGCACGTCGCCGACGCGGCCGCAAGCCGCTCAAACGGGACTACTGCTCGTTGGCGATTTCGCTCGCCTTACGCTCGAGGTCCTCGAGGCCGCCGCACATGAAGAACGCCTGCTCCGGGAAGTGGTCGTAATCGCCCTCGGAGATCTTCTTGAATGCCTCGATCGTCTCCTTCACCGGGACGGTGGAGCCCGGTATGCCGGTGAACTGCTCGGCGGCGTACGTGTTCTGCGAGAGGAACCGCTCGATCCGGCGGGCCCGGCCGACCGTTACCTTGTCCTCTTCGGAGAGCTCGTCCAGGCCGAGGATCGCGATGATGTCCTGCAGGTCCTTGTACCGCTGAAGGATCCGCTTCACCTCGGCCGCCACGTTGTAGTGGTCGGGGCCGACGTACTCTGGCGCGAGGATCCGCGACGAGGACGCCAGCGGGTCCACCGCGGGGTAGATGCCCTTGTCGGAGATCGACCGCTCGAGGTTCGTGGTCGCGTCGAGGTGAGTGAACGTCGTGGCCGGCGCGGGGTCGGTGTAGTCGTCGGCGGGCACGTAGATCGCCTGCATCGAGGTGATGGCCCGGCCGCGCACCGAGGTGATGCGCTCCTGCAGCTCGCCCATCTCGTCGGCCAGCGTCGGCTGGTAGCCAACGGCGGAGGGCATCCGGCCCAGCAGAGTGGACACCTCGGAGCCGGCCTGCGTGAACCGGAAGATGTTGTCCACGAACAGCAGCACTTCTTGCTTCTGGACGTCGCGGAAGTACTCCGCCATCGTCAGCGCCGACAGCGCGACCCGGAGCCGGGTGCCGGGCGGCTCGTCCATCTGGCCGAAGACCAGCGCGGTCTGCGGCAGCACGCCGGACTCGCCCATCTCCAGGATGAGGTCGTTGCCCTCGCGCGTGCGCTCGCCGACACCGGCGAACACTGAGGTGCCGCCGAAGTTCCGGGCGACCCGGATGATCATCTCCTGGATGAGCACCGTCTTGCCCACGCCGGCGCCGCCGAACAGACCGATCTTCCCGCCCTTGACGTACGGGGCGAGCAGGTCGAGCACCTTGATGCCGGTCTCCAGCATCTCGGTCTTCGGCTCGAGGTCGGCGAACGCGGGCGGCTTGCGGTGGATCGGCCAGCGGTCCTTGATCTCGAGCTTCTCGCCCTCCTTGAGGTTGAGGCAGTCGCCGATCGCGTTGAACACGTGCCCGCGGGTGGCGTCGCCCACCGGTACCGTGATCGAGTCTCCGGTGTCGGTCACCTCCGCGCCACGGACGAGCCCGTCGGTCGGCTGCATCGAGATGGCCCGGACCATGTTGTCGCCCAGGTGCTGGGCGACCTCCAGGGTCAGGGTCTTCGCACCCTCGGCGAGGTCCACGTCGACGTGGAGGGCGTTGTAGATGTCCGGCATGGCATCGCGCGGGAACTCGGCGTCGACGACCGGGCCGATGACCCGGACCACTCGACCGGTAGCGGTGCTCGTCTCGTCGGTTGGTTTGGTTTCCGAAGACGCAGTCATCACACTTCACTTCCCGCTGCGGCGAGCGCGTTGCCGCCGCCGACGATTTCACTGATCTCCTGGGTGATCCCCGCCTGGCGCGCGGTGTTCATGTCGCGCGTGTACTTCTGGATCATGTCTTCCGCGTTGTCCGTCGCGCTCTTCATCGCCCGCCGCCGAGCCGCCGACTCGCTGGCCGCGGACTCGATCAGAGCCGCGTAGATCCGAGTGTTGATGTACCGCGGCAGCAGCGAGTCCATCAACGTTTCGGCCTCCGGCTCGAACTCGTACGCCGGCAGCAGTCCCGCGGCCTCCGACCGCGGACGTTCCTCGACCTCCATCGGCGCGATCCGACGGACCGCGGGCGTCTGGGTCATCAGCGACTTGAACTGCGTGAATACGACGTCGAGCTCATCGACGCCCTGCAGCCCGTCGGCGCCCGGGCCCTCGCCGCCTTCGGCACCCCGAGTGAACGTCTCGATCAGCGTCTCCCCGATCATGCGGGCGTCCGCGTATGAGGGCTGCTCGGAAAAGCCGGTCCAGCTCGCCTCGATCGGCCGGTTCCGGAACCGGTAGTACGTGACACCCTTGCGGCCCACCACGTACAGCACCGGCTCCTTGCCCTCGGCCCGGAGCCGCGAGATGAGCTGCTCCGCCGCGCGGATCGCGTTCGAGGTATAGCCGCCGGCGAGGCCGCGGTCGCTGGTGATGACCAATACCCCGACCCGCCGCACCCGCGGCCGCTCGACCAGCAGCGGGTGGTCGATGTTGCTCGCGTTGGACGCCAGCGCCGTGAGCACCCCGGTGATGGCCCTGGCGTACGGGAGCGACGCCGCGACCCGCGCCTGTGCCTTGGCGATGCGACTCGTCGCGACGAGTTCCATCGCCTTGGTGATCTTCTTCATCGACCTCGCGGAGCGAATTCGCTGACGAAGAACGCGAACCTGGGCAGCCATCGGATCGCCCTATCGCTTCTCGGCCGGCGGCTCGGGCTGCTGCCGGTACCGGGTCACGGTCTCGTGGTTCTCCTCGCCCTCGTACGGCTTGTGCTCCGCCTCGTGGCCCAGGATCTTGTCCTCCTTGCCGAGGAACATGTTCTTGAACTTCTCCACCGCCTCGTCGAGGGTGGCGATGATGTCGTCGTCCCAGTTGCCGTCTTGGATCGACTTCAGGGTTCCCTGGTAGGAGTGGCGCAGGTACTGCAGGAACTCGCGCTCGAAGCGCCGCACGTCGCCGACCGGCACGTCGTCGAGCTTCCCGTTTGTCCCGGCCCAGACGGAGACGACCTGCTCCTCGACCGGGTACGGCGAGTAGTTCGGCTGCTTGAGCAGCTCGACCAGACGCGCGCCCCGCTCGAGCTGGGCGCGCGAAGCCCTGTCCAGGTCCGAGGCGAACGCGGCGAACGCCTCGAGCTCGCGGTACTGGGCGAGGTCCAGCCGGAGCCGGCCGGCAACCCGCTTCATGGGCGTGACCTGGGCATTGCCGCCGACCCGAGAGACCGACGTGCCCACGTTGATGGCCGGCCGGACGCCCTGGTTGAACAGGTCGGCCTCGAGGAAGATCTGGCCGTCCGTGATCGAGATGACGTTCGTCGGGATGAACGCCGAGATGTCGTTCGCCCTGGTCTCGATGATCGGCAGACCGGTCATCGATCCGCTGCCGATGTCGTCGGACAGCTTCGCGCAGCGCTCCAACAGCCGGGAGTGCAGGTAGAAGACGTCGCCCGGGTACGCCTCGCGGCCGGGCGGGCGGCGCAGCAGCAGCGACACCGAGCGGTACGCCTCGGCCTGCTTGCTCAGGTCATCGAAGACGATGAGCACGTGCTTGCCGGCGTACATCCAATGCTGGCCGATGGCCGAGCCACAGTACGGGGCCAGGTACTTGAAGCCGGCCGGATCCGACGCGGGCGACGCGACGATGGTCGTGTACTCCATCGCGCCCTGCTCGTCGAGGATGCCCTTGACCGAGGCGATCGTGGAGGCCTTCTGACCGATCGCCACGTAGATGCAGCGCACCTGCTTCTTCGGGTCGCCCGAGCGCCAGTTGTCGCGCTGGTTGAGGATCGTGTCGAGCGCGACCGTCGTCTTGCCGGTCTTGCGGTCGCCAATGATCAGCTGACGCTGCCCGCGGCCGATCGGGGTCATCGAGTCGATGGCCTTGATGCCGGTCTGCAGCGCCTCCTTCACGGGTTGGCGCGCCATCACGTTGGGAGCCTGCAGCTCCAGCTCGCGGAAGCCCTCGTTCTCGACATCGCCCAGCCCGTCGATCGGGGCGCCCAGCGGGTCCACGACGCGGCCGAGGAACTTGTCGCCGATCGGAACCGAGAGCACCCGGCCGGTCCGCTTGACCTTCTGACCCTCGTCCACGCCCTCGAACGCGCCGAGGATCACGACGCCGATCTCCCGGACGTCGAGGTTGAGCGCCACGCCGAGCGTGCCGTCCTCGAACTCCAGCAGCTCGTTGGCCATCGTCGAGGGCAGGCCCTCGACGTGCGCGATGCCGTCACCGGCGTCGGTGACGACGCCGACCTCCTCGCGGGAGATTTCCGGCGTGTACGACGAGACGTAGCGCTCCAGCGCTCCGCGGATCTCGTCCGACGAGATGGTCAGCTCGGCCATCCTCAACTTCCTCTGTTCGGCGTCGTTGTGACGAAGTCTGTTCGGTCAGCATCAGTGTTTGGCCAGCGTGTTGCGGGTGTCGGTGAGCCGACGCAGGACCGTGCCGTCGTATAAGTCCGAGCCGATCAACACGCTCACCCCGCCCAGGACCTCGGGGTCCACGGTCAGCTTGATGGCGACCTCCTGACCGTACAGTTCAGACAGCGTCGATCCCAACCGGCGCTCCTCCTCCTCGTCGAGCGGGGTGGCCACGGTGACGTAGGCCACCTGCCGGTCCCGCCGCTTGGCGGCGGCCTCCACCAACCGGGTCAGCGACGCGGCGAACCCGCGACCCCCATAGCCGTGGACGGCCACCTCGGCGAGGCGGATGGTGACCGGTCGGGCCTTGCCGTCCAGCAGCGCATGGACGAGCTCCGCCCGGCGGTCCGACGGCTCCGCCGGGTCTCCGATGGTCGCCGCCAGCCGCGTGTCGCCGTCGACGATCTGCCCGAACCGGAACAGCTCGTCCTCGACGTCGGCTAGCTCGCTGGCGTGGTCCGCCGACACGAGCAGCGCCTCCACACCGAGCCTCTCGGCAGCGTCGAGCAGTTCGGTCGAGGAGGGCCAGCGACCGGCGACCAGGGCGGCGACCAGGTCGACGGCCGGAGCGCTCGTCTTGCCCTCGAGCAGGCCGCGCAGAAGGTCCGCGCGGTCCTCGCCGCTCCGGGCGGGGTCGGACAGCGCGCGGCGCAGCCGCGGCTGCCTCTCCAGCACCGCGCCGACCGCGATAATCTCGTCGGCCACGGCGGCCACCTCGGTCGGCTCGGCACCGCGGGCGTACGCCTCGAGACGGTCCGCCGCCGCGGCGTACGACTCCCGGCTCGCGAGGTCGCTCATCAGCGGGCTCCCGCCTCCTCCAGCTCGGCGAGGAAGCGCTCGACGGTGCCCCTGCGGCGGGCCTCGTCGGCGAGCGACTCACCGATGATCCTGCTGGCCAGGTCGACGGCGAGCGTGCCCATCTCCCCGCGCAGGTCCCGCACGATCGTCTGTCGCTCCGCGGTGAGCTGGTCCCGCCCGGCCGCGATGATCCGGTCGGACTCCTCGCGGGCCCGGCCCAGGACGTCCTGGCGGATGCCCTCGGCGTCGGCCCGCGCCTCGTCGCGGATGCGGGCCGCCTCGGTGCGCGCCTCGGCGAGCTGGGCCCGGTACCGCTCCAGCAGCTGGTTCGCTTCGGCCTGTGCGGCCTCGGCCCGCTGGATGCCCCCCTCGATGGCCTCGACCCGGGCCTGGAACGTCTGCTCCATGCGCGGGAAGACGAACTTGATCAGCGCGTAGCAGAGGATGCCGAAGGCGATCGCCCCGATGACCATCTCCTGCCAGATCGGCACGATCGGGTTGTGCTCGGCGGCCAGATACATGCGAACCTCCGTCGCGAGGGGTGTGCCTTAACTGAAGACGAAGCCGAACGCGATGCCGAGCAGAGCCAGCGCCTCGACGACCGCGAAGCCGATCCAGACGTACGGCAGCGTCATCTGTGACGACTCGGGCTGGCGGGCGGTCGACTGGACGTACGAGGCGAAGATCAGGCCGACGCCTATGCCCGGGCCGATGGCGGCCAGGCCGTAACCGATGGCACTGAGACTGCCGGTGACTGCGGCGAGATCCATGGCTGAGTGTCCTCCTGGTTATCGCGCGTGACCTTCACGCGGAAGCTGGATGGTGGGGATGGGCGACATCAGTGCTCCTCGGCGAGGGCACCCTGGACGTAACTCGCGGTCAGCACGACGAAGACGTACGCCTGCAGCACGATCACCAGCGCCTCGAGGAACGTCAGCGCGACGGCCATCACCCAGGAGAGCAGCGAGACCGGGAACAGCAGCGCGTTCGCGTTGAGCATGACGAATCCGCCCAGCGAGAACACGAGCAGGATGACGTGGCCGGCGAACATGTTGGCGAAGAGCCGCAGTGCGAGCGTGAACGGCCGGAAGAGGAACGTCGACGCGAACTCGATCGGGATCAGGATCGGCAGGATGAACCACGGCGCGGGCGGAACCAGGGCGTGCTTGAAGTAGCCGACGAAGCCGTGCTTCCGTACGCCGACCCAGATGAACATGATCCAACTGATGAACGCCAGCACGGCGGGGAACGCGATGTGCGACGTCGGGGGGAGCTGGATGCCCGGGATGATGCTGAACAGGTTGGTCAGCAGGATGAAACAGAACAGCGTCGTGAAGTACGGCGCGAACCGTACGCCCTCATGGCCGATCATCTCGACCGCGATGTTGTTGCGGCCGAACCCGTAGATCGACTCCGCGATCCATTGCCGCTTCGTGGGCACGAGCTTCGGATCGCGGTACGCCCAGACGAAGTAGATGATCAGCAGCCCTACGGCGAGGAACACCAGCACGGTGACCTTGGTGAACCAGATGTTGTCCCCGCCCCACGGCACGATGCTGGGCAGGTAGAAATCGTCCACCTCGGGGGGAAACGGTAGGTCGCTCTGCGGTAGAGCGATCGCCTGTCCGAGCACGCGTCCCTTCCCTCGCTAGGCGCCGAGCCGGCGGGCGACGAGGTAGACGCCACCGGTGGCCCCGACCACCACGCCGATCCCGGTGGCGATGCCTCCGGTGTCGAGCCAGCGGTCGATCAGCCAACCGATGAATCCCCATACCGCCATTCCCCCGAGCAGGTAGGCGATGGCGGCCCAACCCTGCCCCGCACCGGTCGGGGTGTCGTCCGGGCGGCCAGGTCGCTGGGGGGTTTGGTCACCGGCCATGACGCGGCGAACGATATCAGTCGGCCGATGGCGCCCAGAACTCACCCCCACGCACTCCACCGGATGCGCGGGCGCCGCAGGAAAGCCGACGGCGTTACACGGTACTCCTGGTCATCCGCGCTCTGTCCAGACGCATCTCGGACAGTTTCGCGCACGGACGCGGCCGCGCCGGGGCGCGGACGCCCCTTCCCGCCGCAACTCCGTCAGAGTTGGGCGTTCGTGGGCCGGCGGAGGCCCCAACTCTGACGGAGTTGCCCCCGCGGAGGGCCGTCAGTCGTCGCGGGCCTCGGCCGGCGGGGTGTACGCCAGCCGCGGCGGGTTGCGGACAACCCAGATGATCTGCGTCGCCGTCCACGCGATCACGCCCGCCACGACGCCGAAGCCAAGCGGCACGAGGCCATCCCAGCCGCTCGCCGCCACGGCGGCCATGACGACGCCGATCACGGTGAACTTGACCGCGTACGCGGTCATCCCGATCGGTAGGACGAGGGCTGGTTGCACCGCGTCCGCCCAGGCGATCAGCAGCGTGGAGGTCAGGTAGCTGGCGGTCACGATCCCGACCCCGGCGGCCGCCCCGATGGCGCCCGAGCCGCCACGCAGTACCCCGCCGAGCAGCGCCGCCGCCACGATCAGCGCTCCGGAGACCGCGAGCAGCAGCGGCAGGTGCCGCAGCCGCCAGCCGCGGTCCTCGGCGCCGGTCGCGCTCATCGGGGGTACGCCGGGAACTTGGCGACCAGCGCGGCCACCTCGTCGTGCAGGTCCCGGGTGCGATCGTCACCGCCGGGTGCGGCCGGGTCCGTCCGCACCGCCCGCGCGATGAGCGACGAGATCTGGCGCATCTCCCCCTCGCGCATGCCCTGGGTAGTGACGCTCGGCGTACCGACCCGGACGCCGGAAGCGATCATTGGCTTCTGGGGGTCATACGGGATCGCGTTCTTGTTCAGCGTGATCTTCGCGGCGTCGCACCGCTCCTCGGCCTCGCGGCCGGTGACACCGACGTCGCGGAGGTCAATCAGCGCCAGGTGGGTGTCGGTGCCGCCGGACACCGGGCGCATGCCCGCGGCGGCCAGCCCGGCCGCGAGCGCCTGTGCGTTCGCGATGACCTGCCGGGCGTACGCGGCGTACTCGGGCGTGGCTGCCTCCCGGAGCGCGACCGCCTTCGCCGCGACCGCGTGCATGAGCGGCCCGCCCTGGGTGAACGGGAAGACCGCCTTGTCGATCCGCGGGGCCAGTTGCCGCCGGCACAGGATCATGCCGCCGCGGGGGCCGCGCAGGACCTTGTGG
This sequence comes from Micromonosporaceae bacterium, assembly GCA_036506795.1. Taxonomy (GTDB): domain Bacteria; phylum Actinomycetota; class Actinomycetes; order Mycobacteriales; family Micromonosporaceae; genus DASXRC01. The sequence continues at coordinate 1,021 of DASXRC010000239.1, read as the reverse complement.
GTGGTGAAGCACACGACGTCCGCGTACGGCACGGGCGATGGGATCGCCCCGCCGGCCACCAGCCCGATGAAGTGGGCAGCGTCGACCATCAGGTACGCGCCGACCTCGTCGGCAATCTCGCGGAACCTCTCGAAGTCGATCAAGCGGGGGTACGCCGTGGCGCCACAAATGATCATCTTGGGACGGTGCGCCAGGGCGAGGTCGCGCACCTCGTCGTAGTCGATCAGTTCGGTGTCGGCCCGCACCGTGTAGCCGACGGTCCCGAACCACTTTCCGGAGAAGTTGACCTTGCTGCCGTGGGTCAGGTGGCCGCCGTGCGGCAGGTCCATCGCGAGCACGGTGTCGCCCGGCTGCAGGAGGGCGGCGTACGCGGCGAGGTTGGCGCTCGCGCCGCTGTGCGGCTGCAGGTTCGCGTGCTCGGCGCCGAACAGCTCCGTGGCCCGGGCCATGCCGATCTCCTCGGCCCGGTCGACCTCGGCGCAGCCGCCGTAGTACCGCCGGCCGGGGTACCCCTCCGCGTACTTGTTCGTCAGCGTCGAGCCGAGCGCGGCCAGGACCGCCGGTGAGGTCAGGTTCTCGCTCGCGATGAGCTGCAGGCCACCGCGCAGCCGGTGGAGCTCCCCGAGGACCACCGACGCGATCTCGGGGTCGGTCGCCTCGAGCTCGTCGAAGTCCGGGCCCCAGTACGTGCTCACCGCCTCCTCCCCTCCCGCCGGCGGCGTCAGGCCGCGAGCAGCAGCGCCGCGAACGGGCGTACCGTCTCCTCGATCTCGTCCGCGACCCGGCTGAAGCACTGGTCGCCGCGGCCCCACGGGTCGTCCAGATCGTCCTCGGGCAGTGGCGGTGCGCCGCGGCGGACGGCGCCCGCGGCCTCGACGATCGCCACGCCCCGGGCGTACGCGTCCTCCGGCGTCGGCCCGGCCGGGGGCAGCGCGCGGGCGTCGATGGCCGGCAACAGCCGACCGAACTCGCCGAGCACGAAGGTGCGGCCGACCGCGTCGGGCCGCAGCGACGCCACGTA
>DASXRC010000238.1:0-7009 GCA_036506795.1 Micromonosporaceae bacterium | reverse complement strand
CCAGCACGGGCAGCCGGCCGTGTGCTGGACCCGGCATACCCCCGACGCCGCCTGCCTGGGCCAGCCGCTCTGTTTGGACTGCTACGACCACGACCACCAGGTCGTGTGGAACGCCTTCGCCGGCGAACTGTGGCGGCGCACGAAACAACACATCGAACGCCACCTGGCCACCCTGGCCCGTCGGCGGGGTATCCCGCCCGTGTTGGTGCTCACCCCGAACGGCGCCTGGCACAAGACCCCACCCGTTCGGGTGTCGCACGGCAAGGCCGCCGAGTTCCAGGCCCGCGGTGTCATCCACTTCCACGCCCTGCTCCGCCTCGATGGCGTCGACCCGCTCGACCCGGGCGCCGTCGTCCCACCGCCGGCCGGCATCGGCGTCGCCGACCTGACCGACGCGGTGCACGCCGCCGCCGCACACGCGCGCTACATCAGCCCGCCGCACCCGGACCGGCCCGACGGCTGGCCCATCCGCTGGGGCGCACAAGTCGACGTGCGACCCATCACCGTCGGCGGGCGGGGCGAGGTCACCGATCGCATGGTCGCCGGCTACCTTGCCAAATACGCCACCAAAAGCACCGAGGCCACCGGGCACAACTCCACCCGCATCACCGCCGACACCATCGACCTGCACGCCGACGACGCCGGAGACCACACCGCCCGCCTCATCGACGCCTGCTGGCGCCTCGGCCGACCAACCACCAAACAGCACGCTCGGCTGCCCGAGCGGCGACCCACCCGACAACTCGGCCCGCGCTGGCGATGCCCCCACTGCCGGCGACCCACCCGGCTGAAGATCTGCCCCCGCTGCGCCGGCCCGACCCGTGACACCCGCGCGTCAAAACCCGGCCGGGAGAACAACCCGTACGCGCGGCTGCGCCGCTGGGCGCACATGCTCGGCTACGGCGGCCACTTCCTCACCAAAGCCCGCCGCTACTCCATCACCTTCTGCGTTCTGCGCGGCACTCGCATCGCGTACCGCCGCAGCCCAGACCGAGAGCAGACGCCCGGCCCGATCCGCACCGCCGAGCACCTCGGGCAAGAAACCAGCCTCGTCGTCGGCGCCCTCACCTTCGCCGGCGTCGGCTGGCACACCACCGGCGACGCCCTGCTCGCCAACACCGCCGCCGCCCTCGCCCGCGCGAGACAACAAGCCGCCCGCGAAGAACTCGCCCACGAAATCGGCTCGACTGTCGCCGCCGGCGTCGTGCCGGTGGCCGCCTGACCACGAAAGGAACGTCCATCCACAAGTCACGGCGTGAACGGGAGGCGAGCGACGATGCCTGAGCGGTACCTGTCCGTCCCCGAGGTCGCCGAGCGGCTTGGCACCACCGAGCGATTCCCGCGAAGGCTGATTGAGGAACGGCGGATCGAGTTCAAGCGCTTCGGCCGGCACGTGCGGATCGCAGAGAGCGTCCTCCTGGCGTACATCGACTCGTGCACGGTCCGTCCACGTCGCAGCGTCCTCGCCGGCTCCGGAGGATCACGTCGTGAGCGGTAACAGCAAGGGCGCCAGACGCCGCTTCGGGAGCGTTCGGCAATTGCCGTCCGGCAAATATCAAGTCCGGTACGTCGGCCCTGACGGACTGCCCCGCAAGGCGCCGAGGACATTCGACACCAAGCGCGCCGCGGAGCGGTGGCTTATTGAGACCGAGGCGGAGATGCTTCGTGGCGACTGGCTTGACCCCGACGCCGGCAGGGAGCCGCTTGCCGACTACGCCGATCGGTGGCTATCCGAGCGCGATCTCAAGGCGCGAACTCGGGAGGAGTACAAGCGCCTGATCCGCCTCCACGTCCGGCCATACCTCGGTGGGTTCGCCGTCAACGCGATCACGTCTGCCCACATCCGGACCTGGCGTGCGGACCGCCTCGCCGCAGGGGTCGGCAAGTCAACCCTGGCGAAGACCTACCGCCTCCTGCATGCGATCTTCGTGACGGCAGCCGACGATGAACCGCCGCTCATCCGCCGGAATCCCTGCCGCGTCAAAGGCGCCGGGCAGGACATGGCAGAGGAGAGACCGACTGCCACCCTCGACCAGGTCTTCGCAATCGCCGAGGCGATCCAACCGCGGTACCGCCTGATGGTCCTACTCGCGACGTTCGCGCAGCTCCGTTTCGGAGAGCTTGTGGCTCTCCGCCGGTGCAACATCGATCTAGCAACGCTGGAGATTCGGGTCCGCCGGGCAACCGCAGAGATGACCGATGGCACGCAGGTCGATGACGACCCCAAATCCGAGGCGGGTAAGCGGCCGATCAGCCTCCCCTCGGCGCTCCGTACGGATATCGAGCTGCACCTCGCCCGGTACGCGCAGCCCGGTCCCGCCGGCCGGCTGTTCGTCGGCCCGCAGGGTGGAATCCCGCGCCGCAGGAACTTCAACCGGGTATGGAAGCGAGCGCTCACGAAGGCCGGCATCCCGGCCGAAATCGATCTACACCTTCACGACCTACGGCACACCGGAAGTACGTGGTCCGCGCAGACCGGCGCCACCCTGAAAGAGATCATGGCCCGGATCGGACACTCCAGCCCACGCGCCGCGATGATCTATCAGCACGCGACCCGCGAGCGGGATCAGGCGATCGCCGCCGCACTGGATGCACTCATCGATGCCGCCCGCGGGGACGCGCCCGAATCGGATCTGGCATGAATCTGGCACGCACGCCACCCGACGCCTTCCGGCGGGCCCGAGTGCATTATCGTGCGCGAACCTCTGACGAGGGCAAATCTTCTGGGTGGAGCCGAGGGGACTCGAACCCCTGACCCCCACACTGCCAGTGTGGTGCGCTACCAGCTGCGCCACGGCCCCAGGCCCGGTCGCCCGGGCACCCGCGCAATAGTACACAGGCGCGCTCGGCGGGTCATCTCGCGGGCCGCAAGATCAATTGAGCGCCGGGTCGGGCGGGAAGTGCGCCACCGCGGCCATCATGCCGCCTTGTCGCCGCAGCACCATCCCCCAAAGATCGTCCGGCCGGCCAACGAACGCATCGCCGGGCAGCGCATCGAAGACGAACCAGGACCCGGTCGTGATCTCGTCCTCGAGCTGGCCCGGCTGCCACCCGGAGTACCCGGCGAACACCCTGATGCCCGTCACCGCATCGCGCATGGTGTCCGGATCGCCGGAGAGATCGACGGTGCCGACGGGCCCGGACACCTGATGAAAGCCATTCACCCTGGTCACACCCTGGCGGACCCGGGCAAGGCAGATCGCCGACTCGGGCTGAACCGGGCCGCCCTCGAACAGCACGGCCGGATCGCCGGCCAGCGCTCCCCAGCCACCGAGCACCTCGGCGACGGGCACCTCGGTAGCGCGGTTGAGCACGACGCCGAGAGCGCCGCCGGCCTCGTGCGCGACGAGGAGTACCACGGTCCGGTCGAAGTTCGGGTCCTTGAGGGCAGGGGTCGCGACCAGCAACTGCCCGGTCAACGACTCCACCGATCGCCCCCCAGTCCGCTGCGGTTCGCCAAACACGTTGACTCGCCTACTCCTGCGCCGACACGCAGAACTCGTTGCCCTCGGGATCGGCGAGAACCGTCCAGGCCAAGCCCGGAACGGTGTGCGACGCGATGACCGAGGCGCCCAACGCGACCAACCGCGATATCTCCGCGGACCGGTCGTCCGCCGCCCAGTCGACATGCACTCGGTTCTTGCCGACCTTCGGCTCGGGCACGCGCTGCAGCCCCAGCCGGATTCCGTTCCCGGACGGCGGCCCGACAACGAGGTACTCTCCGCCGAAGTCGGCCCGGATCTCGTAGCCGGCCGCCTGAGTCCAGAACTTCGCCAACCCGCGTGGGTCGCCACAGTCGATCGTCACCAAGTGCGCAGTCAACGCCATGTCTCGCACCATAGCTTGCGTCGGACGCCACGGTTAAGGTCTGCAACGGGCAACCCGCAAGGCGCGAAGGGAGACACGTGAGCGCCGTCGCCGAGATCGCCGTGATCGGTGGATCCGGGCTGTACGCATTGCTCGAGGGTGCCACGGAGCACTCGGTGCAGACCCCGTACGGGCCACCGTCTGACCCCATCACCGTCGCCGACGTCGGTGGGCGGTCGGTCGCTTTCCTCCCGCGGCACGGCAAGGATCATCGCTATCCACCACACCGCATCCCGTACCGCGCGAACCTATGGGCGCTCCGTTCGCTCGGCGTACGGCAGATTCTCGGCCCGTGTGCCGTCGGCGGCCTGCAACCGCACCTTGGCGCTGGCGTCTTCGTCGTGCCCGATCAGCTGATCGACCGCACAACCGGACGAGCGCAGACCTACTACGACGCGGGAGCCGTGCACGTCTCGTTCGCCGATCCGTATTGTCCCGTTGGTCGCACCACGGTCCTGGCCACCGCGGCCCGCCACGACGTCGACATCCACGATGGGGGCGCGATGGTCGTCGTCGAAGGCCCCCGCTTCTCGACCCGCGCGGAGTCTCGCTGGTTCTCCGGCCTCGGCGGGGCGGTTGTCAACATGACGGGGCACCCGGAGGCCGTCCTGGCCCGGGAGCTGGCGCTCTGCTACACCGCGATCGCGCTGGTGACCGACCTCGACGCCGGGGTCGAGGGCGGTCCCTCGGTCACGCAGGAGGAGGTGTTCCGCGTCTTCGGCGACAACACGGCACGCCTGCGCGGCCTACTGCTGGACGCCGTCACGGCGCTGCCGGCCGACCGCGACTGCCCCTGCCCGCACGCCCTGGACGGCATCAAGCTGCCGATCGATCTTCCTTAATGCTCGCCCTCCACGAGGAGCCTCGCGTAGTTGGCCACCGAGTGCTGGTACCGCGTCAGGTGCGGCGCGAGCGCACCGAGTGCCAGCGAGACCGCCTCGCGTTCGCGGCCGATGTCGACGAGGGCGAGCGCGAGAAACGCCCGCACCGCGTCGTCGAGATCGTCCGATGCGGTGGCGGCCTCGGCCGTGAGCAGCGCGACGCTCTCCAGCGGCCGACCGAGGTTCCGCAGCGAGCTGGCCATCTGGATCACCGCGCGGCGGCGGCGCCCGCCGGTCAGCCCGAGGTCCAGCGCCTCACGGTAGAGGGGTACGGCCCGGTCCGAGTGGCCCGTCGAGTCGAACGCCGACGCGCGTTCGAACAAGCCGGCGGCCGCGTGCGGCGCCTCCGCGGCGAGTCCGTCCATCAGGGCGAGGAACGTCGCCTCATCGTGTCGGTCGAAGGACGCCCAGGCGTCCGCGACCCGTGTCTCCCAGTCAGCTTCGGTCACGGAGACCGACCCTACCGTCGCACGTGGACGGTCACGATCGAAGACCCCCCGAGTTCAGGTCTCTCCGCCGATGTCGGTCGCGTACGCCTCGTACACCAGATCCGCGCCCCGCTGGCGATGCCTGGACAGCTCGCGGAGGAGGTCTGACGCCCAGCCGCGGACCTCCTCGATGCTCGGCCGCCCGACGGAGACCTGGCGCTGCAATGCATCCATGGCCGCGGCCAACGCGGCGTGCTCCCGGATCAGCACGTGTACGGCGCGGGACAACCGGGGGGCGTGGTTGAGCACCTCGGCGTAGAGTCCGTCCGCCCCCTCGGTCACAACGACGTGTTCGGCGAACGCCGCGCGCAGTGCGCCGAGCCGCGCGGCGACGCGGTCCCGCCAGGCCGGATCGCCGGCGGGCACGGCGAGCGCGCGTTCGAACGACTGGATCGCCTGGAGCAGTTCGGCGCGGTGGCGTCTGGCGGCGGCCAGCGGCGCGGCATCGGACTCCGTGGATGCGAACCCCACGGCGTCGGGGGAAACCGCTTCGGTTGACATTGGCCCACCTCCCCCCGACGAACCGCGGGTACGCCAAAGCGCGCCGCGGGCCACCGTGGCCTTTCAACGATGGTGAGGCCCGGGCGGGGTGCTGTCTAGACCTCCGGCCGAGGTTGTGTCGCCGGAACGGGGGTGACCGGCACCGCGGGTCTCACCCGGTCACTCCCGTCCCAGCCCCGGCAGCCGGTCAAAGCTGGCCGCGCACCGGGCCGCCTGGGACCTGACTCGGGCCACGTTTGGGCCACGAGTTGTGCGCGGGGCGCTGGCCTGCGGATTTCCGTGTCGGGTCGTCGGATTTGCGCGCTAGTCAGGCTCGTAGTGTGCGGTTGTGGTGTACGTGCGCACGGTCCAGAAGCCCTTCCCCGAGGCGCCATGGCCGATCTGGTGCTCCACATCCACCGCGAGCTGATCCACCACCGGTCCGAGGTCTGCCTGCTGCGCGACCTCTACTGCACACCGCTACGAACGGAGCAACCCCATGAGCCGCCACATCCAGGTCACCTTCCCACGACCCGCGGGCGCTGTCGTCCTTCTGGCGCGACTTACTCGGCTACGTCCACCCCGGCCCGCCCGGAGTCGACCTGCCCGAGGACGCCGACCCGCTGGCCGCGTGGGACGACTTCCTCGCGCGGGTCGGCGTACCGGAGGAGCAGCGCAACACGAGATCGGCCATCGAGGACCCGGACGGGCACGGCCCACGGCTGTTCTTCCAGCAGGTGCCGGAGGACAAAGTCGCCAAGAACCGCGTCCACCTCGACGTCCGTGCGGCTCCCGGACTGCGGGGAGAGGAGCGGATGGCGGCGCTGGAGGTCGAGTGCCACCGGCTCGTCGCGCTGGGAGCGACCCGGGTACGTCGCTACGAGCCCGCTCCCCCGATGAGCGCCGGCTTCATCGTGATGACCGACCCCGAGGGCAACGAGTTCTGCCTGGACTGACGCAACTCGACTGTAGTCGCGGAAGCCGCGGCCGGTCGTGCGGCCGAGGCAGCCGGCGGTGACGAGCTGCTCCAGCACGGGGGCGGGCGCGAAGCTCGGGACCCACGCACCCCAACGGTCGTGGGTTCACCCGGCCGCGACCGCAGACCGATAGCAAACGGCGGCACCACCTTTGGGTGGTACCGCCGTGATCACAGTGGAGGTGCCGGGAATCGAACCCGGGTCCTTCGCCGTCTTGCCAGGGCTTCTCCGAGCGCAGCTCGCTATGCCTCTACTCGGCCCCTCCGATCACGCGAGCGAGTCGGTGTGACGGGCCCAGTCGCTGATTGATCTCACC
>DASXRC010000237.1:0-33810 GCA_036506795.1 Micromonosporaceae bacterium | reverse complement strand
TGTGCGGCCGACACCACCGGCTCATCCACCACCACGACTGGCAGGTGCGCATCGCCGCCGACGGGCACCCCGAATTCCTCCCCCCGGCCCGAATCGACCCCCACCGCCGACCCCGCCGCAACCTCCTCCACCGACGAAACTGACACTGCTGGAGATCGATCTACTATGGACGCCGACACAAGCTAGGCCGCGCCAGCTCGCGCTGAGGCCACCACTGCGCCAGCACCTCCACGCGGTGCTGGGATCCCGCCGAGCACCTATCGGCGCACATTCACCCGTTGGCCAGCGCGTTGATGTCCGCCGTCTCCAGCACCCGCTTCGGGGCGCCGCCGCGCGCCACCGCCAGCATGGCGCGCCCCATCTGCTCGCTGGTGGTCACGAAGCGCGGGAACAGCCGGCGCAGCATGGGGTACAGCGGCGCCGCGACCGCGTACACCGTGGCGTACCACCGGGTCCTCGACTGGACGCCGTGCATCGGCTGGATATAGCCCGGGCGGAACGCGTACGCCCGGAATGGGAGCGCGAACAGCGCCTTCTCCGTCTCGCCCTTCACCCGGGCCCACATCCTCCGCCCGCGCTCCGTGCCGTCGGTGCCCTGGCCGGACACGTACACGAAGGTCATCTCCGAGTTCAGCTCGGCGAGCATGCGCGCCACGGAGAGCGTGAGGTCGTAGGTGATTCGCCGGTAGTCCGCCTCGGCCATCCGGACCGACGAGACGCCGAGGCAGAAGAAGCACGCGTCCCAGCCGGACAGCTCGTCCTCGATCGGTGCGAGGTCGAACAGGTCGAGGCGCACGATCTCCCGCAGCTTCACGTGGTCCTGCCCGGTCGCGCTCCGCCCGACCGCGAGCACGGCCTCCACCGAAGGGTCGAGCAGGCACTCCCGCAGGACGCCCTGCCCCACCATGCCGGTCGCGCCGAAGACGATGACGTTCACGCGGCCCGATGTTAGCCCGGAATACTGGTCCAATGACTCGTGCACACGTCGGGTATGCCGCGATGCTTGAGCAGTTCGGGCCGATCGAGGTCACCGAGTACGCCGTGGCGGCGGAGGCGGCCGGGTTCGCTGGGGTGATGGCGGCCGACCACTTCCAGCCGTGGGTGCCCCGGCAGGGACAGGCGGCGTTCGTCTGGAATGTGCTCACGCTCATGGGGGAGCGCACGCGCGGCGACTTCGGTCCGGGAGTGACCTGCCCGTCGTTCCGGTTCCACCCCGCGATGGTCGCGCAGGCGTCCGCCACCCTCGCCGCGATGTATCCCGGCCGGCACTGGCTGGGCCTGGGCTCCGGCGAGGCGCTCAACGAGCACATCGTCGGCGGCTACTGGCCCGAGCCGCACGAGCGGCTCGAGCGCATGTGGGAGGCCGTCGAGATCATCCAGAAGCTGTTCACCGGCAAGGACGTCAAGCACGAGGGGAAGCACTTCCGGCTGCACACCTGTCGGCTGTGGACGATGCCGGAGACGCCGCCGCCCATCTTCGTGGCGACGGCCGGGCCGATCACCGCACGGCGCGCCGGGCGGACCGTCGACGGGCTCATCACGCCCGGCGCCCCGCCCGACAAGGTCGCGAACCTGCTCAAACGGTTCGACACCGGCGCCAAGGATGCGGGCCGGCACCCCGGCGTGAAGATTCTGCAGCTGCATCTGTCGTGGGCGCCCACCGACGAACAGGCGCAGGCGAACGCCGTCACCGAGTGGCCGAACGGTGGGATGAAGTTCCCCAAGCAGGACATCCGCTCGCCGTTCGACTTCGAGCAGATCGCGACGCTGGTGCGGCCCGAGGACTTCCAGGGCCGCATGCTGATCTCTAGCGATCCGGACGCGCACCGGGCCGAGATCCAACGCTTCCTCGACCTGGGGATCGATCGCATCTACCTGCACAACGTGGGGCGAAACCAGGCCGAGTGGATCCAGGTGTTCGGCCGGGACGTGCTGCCGAAGCTGACGACCTGATCGGGTCGCGCCGCCGCCCAGCATGGTCGTGGTTCCGAGCACGACGCGCCGAGCAAGCTGCGTGTCGCGCTCACCGTTTGGCGATCTTGGCGAATCGCGCAACCGTAAGGTTGCGCTTCGCTGGGTCGATGTGCAACCCTAGGGTTGCAGATAGAGGAGGGTTACGTCATGACCGTTGATCGCATCGAGCGAGAGATCCTGATCGCCGCGCCGCGCGAGCGCGTGTGGTCCCTGGTCACCCGGCCGGGGTTCTGGGTGCACGACGAGGACGCCAGCGCCGTCGACTTCCACGAGGGCGCCCTGGTGGTGTCGGAGCACCCGGAGCTGGGCCGGTATCCGGTGCGGGTGGAGAAGATCGAGCCGCAACGGTACGTGTCGTACCGGTGGGCGAGCACGTTCCCGGGCGAGGAGCCGACCGAGGGCAACTCGACGCTGATCGAGTTCACGCTGACCGACGAGGCCGGGCAGACCCGGCTTCGGGTGGTCGAGAGCGGGTTCGCGTCGCTGGCCGCGTCCGATGAGGAGCGGACCAAGTCGTACGAGGCGAACACCGGCGGCTGGGCCGAGGTGATGGACGAGTTCAAGCGGCGGGCGGAAGAGGTAGCGCGAGGACGGTGACGACCGAGGACCGGCGGGTCGGCGACGTGCTCGGCGCGCTCGCCGACCCGACCCGCCGCCGCGTGCTCGACCTGCTGGTCGCGCGCGGGGAGGCGACCGCGACCGCGCTCGCCGGCCGGCTACCGGTGTCGCGGCAGGCGGTGGTCAAGCACCTCGCGGTGCTCGAGGCCGCCGGGTTGGTCGCCGGCGAGCGCGTCGGCCGCGAGGTGCGTTATTCGGTACGCGCGCCCGCGCTCGACGCCACCGCGCGCTGGATGGCCGGCCTGGCCGCCCGCTGGGACCGGCGGCTGGAGACGATCAAGCGGATCGCCGAGTCCGGCGGGTAGCCCGTCGGGGCGCGGAGGCCCCCGCGGCGGCTGGTCACGAGCGGTCCGCCGCGACGGGGTAGTCGTTCTCGGTGCTGAACACGCCGACCACCGTCCCCCGGGTGACGTCGAACGACAGCGTCAGGTACCGGCCCGGTTCGACCTCCACACTGGACGGATTGGCCTGGTCGTCGTGGCCGGAGTCGTACAGCGGCACATCGGGCCAGCCGTCCCAGGAGCCGTCCGGGCGCCCCACGAGCCGCCCGACCGTGTGCCGGCGCGGGGTGAACCGGCCGGAGACGTCGCCGTACGTCACCAGCACACCGCCGTCGATGAGCGGGAGCAGGTGGTGCGAGGAGGCCGGCAGGTCGGTGGGCTCGGCCGCGGTCCACGCGCGGCCATCGTCGAAGGAGCGGGAGAGGTACGCGAACCCAGCGGTGGTCCGGATCAGCGCCGCGAGCTCACCGTCGGGCAGTACGAGCAGGCTGGGTTCCTGGAAGTGGACGCCCTCGGCCGCACCGAGTGTCACCTCGGTCTCGGCCCGCCAGTGCCGGCCGCCGTCGGTGCTGCGCACCGCGGTCGCCCGCTGCCAGGCGCCGGCCCTGCTCGCCCCGTAGAGCGGGGCGAGCAGGTCCCCCTCGCGCAGCTCGACGATGCATCCGTGAGTGGCCGCCCAACCGCGGACGCCGTTCTCCAGACGCGACCGGAGCCGCACGGGCTCCGACCAGGTGATGCCGGCGTCGGTGCTCCGACGCACGCAGGTCCCCAGGACCGTGTGGCGCGGCTTGGTCGTCCAGTCAATGACGAAGTAGCTGAGCAGCACGGTCCCATCGGCGAGCCGGGTCAGCTTGGGGTCGCGATCGTCGCACGGTCCGTCGACGGCGATGATGGGCGGCGACCAGGTCCGACCGCCGTCCCACGACACCACGGTCATGATGCGCCCGTCCTGGCCGAGGTGGCCCCGGCCCTCGCGGTACGCAGCGAGCAACCGACCCGGTCCCAGCGCGACCACGTCGGGAAAGTGCGCGAGCCGGCCGAAGCCGGCGCGGGCGACGACCACCTCGTCCACCGAGCCAGCATGCCTACCGCCGGCCGGACGGGCTACGTCGTCGAGGTGAACGTCGGCTGAACCGCGCGGGTGCGGGGTAGGGTTGGGCGCCGCTGGATGGAGTGGTCGCGTGCTGGTGGTTCACGGTGCCTGGGTCGATCGGCTGCTGGCCCTGTGGGCCGAGGCGACCGGGCCCCTCGCCACCACGGCCGGCGACGAGCCGTCGCGGCACCCGTTCGCCGCCTCGGCGGCCGAGCTGGCCGCCGCGATCGGTACGTCCGCGGCCGGGGCCGCCCAGACCGAGCTGACGATACGGCTGCCCGGTTCGCCTCGGGGCCCGCTGCCGTCGCCGGAGTCCGGGCTGCCGGCCGCCGCGCGCCGCCCGCGGCTCATGACCTGGCGGGTACCCACCGTTCTGCTCGAGCCAACCGCCGCGCTGACGCTGCTCGAGTCCCTCGACGCGGCGCCGGAGGACGAGGCGAGCACGGACGCCGCCGCCCCCGAATGGGGCCCGGCCTCGTCCCTGCGCTACCTCGCGCTGGTCGGCGACGTCGCGCGGGACCTGGTCCGGCGGGGCCGGATCCTGCCGCAGCTGTCGACCGGAAACGGGGTGCCGGCGGCCTGCTGGGCACCGGTGCTGACGGGTTCGGACGCCGCCGAGTTCAGGGAGCTCGCGGGCGCAATGCCGCCGGTGTGCCGCGCGGTCGACGGGGAGCGGGCGGCCGGCGAGCGCGCCGCGGCGGACGTCCTGCGTGACGCGCTGGCCGGGCTGGTCGACGGGGCGGCGCGGCGGGCCATGCCGGACCGGCTCCTCGCCGGGCACCGGGCCGGCCCACGCCATCCGCTGGCCGATCGTTGGCTGTTCGCGCTCACCGCCGACGACCCGGCCCTGCCCGGAGCGAAGCCGGCCGACGTCGAGGCGCTCGACGGTGCCCTACGGCAGTGGCTCGCGTCGGCGTACCAACTCCACGGCCCGGTGCGGGTGTGCTTCCGGCTGGGGGAGCCGGCGGAGGACGAGGACGCCTGGGTCGTGGAGTTCGGCCTGCAGCCCGCTGACGAGCCCGCGCAGTACGTCCCCGCGGCGCGGATCTGGGCCGGCGAGCGCTTGCCCGGACTTCCGCCGCGGCCGGACGAGGTGCTGCTCGCCGGGCTTGGTAGGGCCGTGCGCCTCTGCTCCGACCTGTACCCGGCGCTCCAGCAGCCGCAGCCGACCGAGCTTGCCGTGGACACCGCCTGGGCGTACACGTTCCTGCGCCACGGAGCCCCGCTGCTGCGGGCCGCCGGCTACGCCGTGAACCTGCCGACGTGGTCCGGACTACGGGGCCTGGGCCTTCGGCTCACCACCCGGCCTGCGGGCGCGCGCGCCGACGAGCTGAGCCTCGACGACCGGGTCGACGTCAGGCTGGGGCTGGCGATCGGCGAGCAGGCCATCGGTGAGGCGGAGCTGACCGAGCTGGCCGGCCTGGACGTCCCGCTCGTGCGGATCGGCGGCCAATGGGTCGAGCTAGACGGCCGGCAGCTGAGGTCCGCGTTGAAGGCGATCGAGGAGCGCGGCACCGGCCAGATGACGGTACGCGAGGTCATCCGCGAGGTGGCCGCCGGCGGCGAGGACGACCTGCCGCTTGTGGACGTCGTCGCCGGCGGGCTGCTCGGTGACCTGCTCTCCGGTGACGCCGACCGGCGGCTCGCCCCCGTCCCGACGCCCGACACGTTCCACGGCACGCTGCGGCCGTACCAGGAGCGCGGCCTGTCCTGGCTGAGCTTTCTCGCGGGGCTCGGCCTCGGCGGGATCCTCGCCGACGACATGGGGCTCGGCAAGACCGCGCAGACGCTGTCGCTGTTGCTCAGCGAACGGGCCGGCGGCCGGGAACTGCCGGCGACCCTACTGCTGTGCCCGATGTCGCTGGTCAGCAACTGGCAGAAGGAGGCCGCCCGGTTCGGGCCGTCGCTGCGGGTGTACGTGCACCACGGCGGGACCCGCAAGCGCGACGAGGAACTGGCCGCAGCGGTCGCCGAGGCGGACCTCGTCATCACCACCTACGGCACGGCCGCGCGCGACGTCGAGGCGCTCGCCTCCGTCCACTGGGGACGGATCGTGTGCGACGAGGCGCAGGCGGTCAAGAACAGCGCCACGCGCCAGGCCCGCGTCGTGCGGGCGATCCCGGCGCAGACCCGGCTGGCCCTGACCGGAACGCCGGTCGAGAACCACCTCGCCGAGCTGTGGTCCATCATGGACTTCTGCAACCCCGGGCTGCTGGGCACGCCGACCCGGTTCCGCGAGCGCTACCGCGAGCCGATCGAAAAGGGCCGGGACGAGCACGCCGCGCGGGCGCTGCGGCGGGCCACCGGGCCGTTCATCCTGCGTCGCCTCAAGACGGACAAGTCGATCATCTCCGACCTGCCGGAGAAGCTGGAGATGAAGACCTGGTGCTCGCTCACTCCGGAACAGGCCCAGCTGTACGAGGCCGTGCTCAACGACATGATGGGCAAGATCGAGAGTTCGGAGGGGATCGAGCGACGCGGCAACGTGCTGGCCACGATGACCCGGCTCAAGCAGGTCTGCAACCACCCCGCCCATCTGCTCAAGAACGGCTCCCGCCTCGGCGGCCGGTCGGGCAAGCTCGCCCGGCTCGAGGAGCTCGCGCAAGAGATCGTCGAGGAGGGGGACAAGGCGCTGGTCTTCACGCAGTACGCCGAGTTCGGTGCGCTGCTCCGGCCGTATCTCGCCGCCCACCTGGATCGACCCGTGCTGTGGCTGCACGGCGGCCTGCCGAAGGCCAGGCGGGATGAACTGGTCGACCGGTTCCAGTCCGACGACGAGCCGATGCTGTTCCTGCTGTCCCTCAAGGCTGCCGGCACCGGGCTGAACCTGACCGCGGCCAACCACGTCATCCACGTCGACCGGTGGTGGAACCCGGCCGTCGAGGACCAGGCGACCGACCGCGCGTTCCGCATAGGCCAGCGGCGCACCGTGCAGGTACGCAAGTTCATCTGCGTCGACACCCTGGAAGAGCGCATCGACGACATGATCGAGCAGAAGAAGGCGCTGGCCGAACGCGTGGTCGGCACGGGCGAAGACTGGATCACCGACCTGTCCACCGAGCGGCTGCGTGAGCTGTTCCGGCTGGGCCCCGGGGCGGTGAGCTGACGTGCCGATCGGTCCCAACGGATGGTTCGAGGCGAGGCCGCCGATCCGGGTGGAGGGCGGCCTGCGGGCGCGCAGCCGACGCGGCCCGATCGGTGAGCAGTGGTGGTCGCGCCGGTTCATCGACCTGCTTGAGGACATCTGCGACCCCGGCCGGCTCGCCCGCGGCCGCACCTACGCCCGGCGCGGGCAGGTGCTCGACATGGAGGTGGCGCCGGGCGCCGTGACGGCCCGCGTGCAGGGGTCGCGGCCGGCGCCGTACCGGGTCTCGATCCGGATCGAGGCGTACGCCGAGGGCGACTGGGCGGACGTCGAGCGGGCGCTGGCGGGGCAGGCCCTGTACCGCGCGGCGCTGCTGGCCGGCGAGATGCCGCCGGAGATCCTGGAGGTCTTCGACGCGCTCGGCCGGCCGCTGTTCCCGTCCACACTGGACATGAGCTGCACGTGTCCGGACCATGGCGTGCCCTGCAAGCACCTGTCGGCGGTGTTGTACCTGCTGGCCGAGGCGTTCGACGAGGACCCGTTCCTGGTGCTGGCCTGGCGGGGACGCGCGCGGGCCGACCTGCTCGAATCCCTGCGCGGCCTCGCGGACGGGGAGCCGGTCGACCCGCTGCACGTGCCCGATGTGCCGCTGGCCGATCGGCTGGACGATTTCTACTCGCCGGCGGCCTCGCTGGGCCGCCTGCGCGATCTGCGCGAACAGCGGGTGGCCGAGCCGGCGCCGCCGGAGCTGTTGCTGCGGGCGCTCCAGCCACCGCCGGTCACGGTGCGGCATCGGCCGCTCGTGGACGTGCTGCGCGCGGCCTACCGCGAGTTGCCGTTGTCCTAGGTCGGATGGCCTCCCACCGAGCCCGGATGGCGGCTACCGTGCGCCCATGGGCAACCCGGAGGTGTTCGACGACCGCCGCTGCGACCTGGGCGAGGGTCCGCACTACGACGACCGGACCGACCGGATGTGGTGGGTCGACGTGTTCGCCCGGCGGATCCTGTGGCGCGACCTCTCGTCCGGCGCGCGCGGCGCGTTATCCACGCCGGCACACGTCAGCGCCGCCGTGCCGCGGCGTACGGAGGGGCTGGTGGCCTGCCTGCCGCACGGCACCGTGCTCATCGCGCCTGACGGTGCGATCACGCCGCTCGCGGACTACCCGCCGAAACCCGAAGGCTGGCCGACGCTCCGCTCGAACGACGCCAAGGCGGACCCGCGGGGCCGGCTCTGGGTGGGCACGATGGCGTACGACGAGACGCCTGGCGCCGGCGCGCTGTACCGGCTCGAGCCCGCCTGGACGCTCGTCCGCGTCGTGTCGGATGTGACGATCAGCAACGGGCTCGGCTGGTCACCGGACCGATCGACGATGTACTACGTGGACACTCCGACCGGCAGGATCGATGCGTTCGCGTACGATATGGCGGCCGGCGTGCCGGGGGAGCGGCGCATCTTCGCGGAGGTCGACCGCGGCTTCCCGGATGGGCTCTGCGTCGACGCCGAGGGTGGGGTGTGGGTCGCGCTCTGGAACGGCTCGGCCGTGCGGCGGTACGCCCCGGACGGCCGGCTCGACCGCACCGTGGAGCTGCCGACGGCGCTGGTCACGTCGTGCGCGTTCGCCGGCGACGGGTTCGCGACGCTGGTCATCACGACCGCCGCACACGGCCGGCCGGACGACCCCGCCGCCGGCCTGACCTACGTGTACGAGCCGGGTGACGTGGTCGGCACGCCGGTCGACCGGTTCGCTGGCTGACGAGCCGACATTTCCTGCACGGATGCTTCGTCGTCTTGTAGGTTCTTAACCGATGAAGGGCGACCGCGTGGAGATCGTCGTGGACGCCGGCGGCGACTCCCGGACCTACGAGGTCACGGCAACCAGGGCGGGCCGCCGGGTCGAGGTCGCGATCGTGCGAAACGTGGTCACGGTCTCCGAGGTGACCCGGGGCGGCAGCGTCGTGCGGACGGCCCGCTTCATGGCCAACCGGGTGCTCGCCCTCGTGGAGCACCCCGCCCCTCGGCCGGCGCTCCCCGACGACGAGCGGCCGCCGGCGCCGGCGCCGCTGCCACTGGCGCCGGAGGACCGTTAGCCAAGGTCGACCGCCGGAATCGCGGTCCCGCTCGTCACGGTGTAGTGCCGAACAGTTGTCTCCCGGTCGATGAGGTACTGCTCGTCCTCGGGGTAGAACTTGGCCTGCTCGACGTCGTCTCCGGCGAACCCCCGGACGCTGCCCAGCGAGTCCCACCAGCTCAGCGTCAGGACCTCCGTGCGCCCGTCGCCGAGATCGCGCGTCACCATCTGTGCGCCGAGGTTGCCCGGCGTCTGGTGGTACTCGCTGATGCCGGTGCTCTCGATGTACGCCACGTAGTCGTCCGCCTGGTCCGTCCTCACCCACCCGCGCCACAGCCGCATGATCATCTGATCACCCTAGCGGAGGTAAGGTGATCACGTGTTGCGCGAGGTGACCGCCACCCGGTACGTCACGCCGCTGCGGGAGGGCGGCTCGCTCCCGGGAGTCGTGGAGGCCGACGACCTCGGCACCTATGTGGCGAAGTTCCGCGGCGCCGGGCAGGGCGTGAACGCCCTGATCGCCGAGGTGATCACCGGTGAGCTGGTGCGCCGGCTGGGTCTGCGCGTACCGGAGCTGGTCGTCGTCGACATCGACTCGGTGATCGCCCGTGGGGAGCCGGACCAGGAGGTCCAGGAGCTGCTGCGCGCCAGCGGCGGCACGAATCTCGGCGTGGACTTTCTGCCCGGCGCGCTCGGCTTCTACCCATCGGTGCACACAGTCGATGCGGCGCTGGCGTCCCGGGTACTGTGGCTCGACGCGTACACCGAAAACGTCGACCGGAGCTGGCGCAACCCCAACCTACTCGTGTGGCACGGCGAACTGTGGTTGATCGACCACGGCGCAACGCTGTACTTCCACCACGACTGGCCCCGTGCACCCGCGGTCGTGACCCGCCCGTACCGGGCGGAGGAGCACGTGCTGACCCCGTACGCGACGCAGCTCGGCGACGCCGACGCGGAGCTGGGCGGACGGATCACGCCCGACCTGCTCGGCGAGGTCCTTGCCCTGGTGCCCGACGGCTGGCTGGCGGATGGCGCGTTCGCGGACGCCGCGGCTGCCCGCGCGGCGTACCTTGACCATCTGCTCGCCCGGGCCGCGGACCGCGCGGCCTGGCTGCCGACGGTGGCGGTGTCATGAGAGAGCCGTTCGAGTACGCCGTGATCCGGGTGCTGCCGCGCGTCGAGCGCGGCGAACAGATCAACGTGGGTGTTGCGCTCTACTGCCAGGGCCGCGACTTCCTGGCGGCAAGCACCCACCTCGACCCGACCCGGCTGCGTGCTATCGACCCGGGGGCGGACGTCGACGCGGTCGCCGCGAGCCTGCGCTGCTGGGAGGAGATCTGCGCGGGTGGGCCCGGCGCGGGCCCGGCGGGCGCCCTGCGGATCGGCGAGCGGTTCGGCTGGCTGACCGCGCCCCGCAGCACGATCGTGCAGGCTGGGCCGGTGCACACGGGGCTCACCGACGACCCCGCCGCAGAGCTGGCCCGGCTCGTGGACGTCCTGGTCCGGTAGCGTCGCGCTTCCGGAACGGCCGAGGCGTCCGCGTGACGGGCGGTAACCCCTGGCCGTCGCCGGCGATAGCGTCGCAACAACGTTTGCTCTGCTTCCCAGGAGGAGACGCCAAACGGACGAGCCTGCCCTCAGCTCGCGGCGTATCGCCCGGGGAAGCAGAGCAAAGGTTCGCGAACAAGGGTGCCGGGCGGCGCGCGTACAGTTCGATGATGAGCAACCTGGAGCGCGAGCCGCAGGAGGCGGTCGGCGGGGGAACCGCCGTTGCGGAGTCGCCCACTGCCGAGCTGATGCCCGGGCGCGAGGTGGTGCTCGGCGGTACGCGTGGGATGATGGTGGTCCGGACGCTGCCGCACCGCGACCGCCGCATGATCGGCGCGTGGTGCTTCGTCGATCAGTACGGCCCGGAGCCCATCGTCGAGTCCGGCGGAATGCGCGTGCCGCCGCACCCGCACACCGGACTGCAGACGGTGAGCTGGCTCGTGGCCGGCGAGGTGCTGCACCGGGACAGCGTCGGCAGCCTCCAGCTCATCGAGCCCGGGCAGCTGAACCTGATGACCGCTGGGCGGGCCATCGCGCACTCCGAGGAGACGCCGGCGGAGCACTCGCCGACGCTGCACGGCGTGCAGCTGTGGGTGGCGCTGCCGGCCGGCGACCGCCACGTGGCGCCGCACTTCGAGCACCACGCGGACCTGCCGGTGGTACCCGGCCCGGGCCTGACGACAACCGTCATCATGGGCGAGCTGGACGGCGCGGCGTCACCGGCCCGCACCTACAGCCCGCTCATGGGCGCCGAGGTGGCGTTGGACGCGGGCGCGGACGGGTGGCTCCCGCTCCGTCCCGACTTTGAGCACGGCGCGCTGGTGCTTTCCGGCAGCGCCCGCGTGGACGGCGTACCGCTCGCGCCCGGCACGCTGCTCTACCTCGGCACCGGGCGTTCCGACCTGGTGATCGGCGCCGACGGGCCCGCCCGCGTGCTGCTCATCGGCGGCGAGCCGTTCGAGGAGCAGATCGTGATGTGGTGGAACTTCGTCGGCCGCTCGCACGACGAGATCGTGCGGTTCCGCGAGGACTGGGCGGCCGGCCGCGGGTTCGGCGAGGTGCGCGGCTACCCGGGCGAGCGGCTGCCCGCGCCGGCGCTGCCGACCGCGCCGCTCAAGCCGCGCGGCCGGCGGCGCTGAGCGCGCCCACTGGAGCGGGACCGAGCGCTAGCAGGGCGCCGTGAACGGGCCCAGGTTGCGGGTGGCCGTCGTGAAGGTGCAGCCGTACCTCGGGTCCGCGACCACGGCCGGGTCGAGCACGTTGTCGCCGGCCGGCTTCGCGCCCCCCTCGACCCAGCCGACCAGGTCGGTGAAGCCGCGCACCAGCTCGGCGGCCGTGAAGTCGCAGTGCCCGACGCCACGGATCGCCCGCTGCACCACCAGGTTGGACAGGCCGTTGGCGGCGACGCGCTGTGCGTACACCTGCTCCATCGAGAACGGCACGAAGAGGTCGCCGATGTCGTGCAACGTCAGCACCGGCACCCGCGGCGTGCCGTTGACGACCGGAACATTGGCCACGCCCTGCTCGACCCGCCCCGCCGGCTCCTGCGCGACGCGCAGGACCGCGTCGTTGAGGGCCTGCTCGGCCGGGCTGAGCGCCGGGTCCGTGTCGAACTGGTAGACCGCATCGGTGTTGTCCACGACGACGCCGGGCGAACGTGGCACGGTCCCGTCGAGGGCCCCGAACTGCAGCAGGAACGTCGCCCAGGACACCCAGGCGGCGTTGTACAGCGGGCGTACGCCACCGGAGCGCAGCTGCGTCATCGCCTTGAGGTGCTCGCCGTCGGCCGTCAGCGCGTTCGGCCAGGCCGCCGCCAGCGTGCTCATGATCTTCGGCTCGGCCACGGTCGTCCAGGCCACCGGGTCGGGCGGGAACGTCGCCGGATAGCCGGCCAGCGCCGCCGCTACCAGGTTGTAGTCGAGGTAGAAGTCGAACAGCTCATGGTCGCCGAGCACACCGCAGATGGGCATCGCGCCGGCATACGTGTTGGGGTACTGCTCGATCGCGGCCGCGGTGATGTGACCGCCCATCGATGCACCGGTCAGGTAGACCAGGCTGGGGTGCCCGACGATGCCGTTGAACAGCTCGGTGAGCGCGTGGGTGTCTTTCACGCCCGCCTCGACATCGTAGTCGTTGCGGGAGTAGCTGGACGCCGCCCAGGCGTACCCGTTGGCGATGAGGAACGCGCGCAACGGGTGGTTGTCGGTGGTGAGCTCGAGCGTGGTGCCCCGGAAGCCGTGCGCCCACATGACCAGCCGGCCGTTCCAGTTGGTGGGCACCTCGATCCGGTATCCAGCCCCATTGTGGACGCCCCAGTAGCGCTGCGTCTCGAAGCCGGGGAGCGCATCGAACGGCAGTTTCGACTCGTCGACGAAGTACTGCGGCGGCGCGTCGGCCGCCGCCGGCGCGATGGGACCCGCTCCGGCCGCGGCAGCGACCACGAGCAGGGCGACGGCCATTGATCGGGAGATACGCCTCAGGTTCATCCCCGCCTCCTCACGGCGCTGTGCGGCGCCATCGAGCGTAGTGATTCACCCCTTCCGGGGACAGGGGTTGTTACCCATGGGTTACGTGCAATGGTCGTGGGCATGACCGTCGACGCCGACGACGCGCTGGACGCAGTGTGGCACGCCCTCGGCGGCGGCCCGCGCCCGACCGGCGTGCGGTGGGCGGGGCCGGCCGGCGTGCTGCCATCGCGGCTGCCGACCGCGGTGCTCGCGCGAGCGACCGTGGCCGCGTACGCCCTGGCCGCGGAGGAGCTCGCGACCGCCCGCGGGCTCGCCGGTGGAGCGGACGTGGTAGTCGACTCCGGCGCGGTCGGCACGGCGTTCACCAGCGAGCGCCACCTACGCCGCGGCGGGCGCCCGTTCGACTCGTTCGCGTCGCTATCGCGGTTCTGGCGGGCCGCCGACGGCTGGGTGCGTACGCATGGCAACTACCCGCATCACCAGGCCCGACTTCTCGCGGCGTTGGCCGTGCCGGACACCGCCGCTGACCTGGCCGACGCGGTCGGTCGCCGGATCGCCGAGCTGCCGGCGGCGACCGTGGAGGACGTGGTCACCCGGTCGGCCGGGCTTGCGGTCGCCGTGCGTACGCCCGACGAGTGGACGACGCACCCGCAGGGCGCCGCGGTTTCCGAGCTGCCGTTGCTCTCGCTCGACCGGGTCGAGGGCGGTCCGCCGCGGTCGATGGCGCCGGCGCCCGACGCGCCACGGTTACCGGCCCACGGCGTACGCGTGCTCGACCTGACCCGGGTGATCGCCGGTCCGGTCGCGACCCGCAGTCTGGCCCTGCTCGGCGCCGATGTGCTGCGCGTGGACAGCCGAGGCCTGCCGGAGCTCGAGGCGCAGCACCTCGACACCGGCTTCGGCAAGCGGTCGACACTGCTCGATCTGGCGCAACGGGCCGACCGGGCGGCGTTCGAGGAGCTCCTCTCCGCGGCCGATGTCGTGGTGACCGGCTACCGGCCGGGCGCGCTGGACCGGTTCGGGCTGGGGCCGCCGTCACTGCTCGAGCGGCGGCCCGGGCTGGTCGTCGCGTCGCTGTCCGCCTGGGGCCCGGCCGGTCCGTGGTCGGACCGCCGTGGCTTCGACAGCTTGGTGCAGGCGGCGACCGGCATCGCGATGCGGGAGGCGGCCGCGGACGGCTCGCCCGGCGCGCTGCCCGCGCAGGCACTCGACCATGGCACCGGGTACCTGCTCGCCGCCGCGGTGCTGCGCGGCATGGCTTCGCGGATTCGCGCCGGCGGGGGATGGTCGGCGCGGCTGTCGCTCGCGCAGACCGCCCGGTGGCTGCTGCACGACCTGCCCGCTACGGCGTCGGGTGACCAACCGCCCGGGCCGACCGCGTCGACCGTCGGCGAGCCGTCCGACCCAGCCGCGTGGTGCGTCGAGATCGACGCCCCGGGCGGACGGCTGCGCCATGCCCTGCCGGCGGTCACGCTCCGCGGTGGCCCGCGGACCTGGGCGCATCCGCCGACCCCGTGGGGCTCGGACGCGCCCCGCTGGCGCTGACCCGGGACGGCAGCCGGGCGCCTGCCGGTCGGGGAATTGACACACATTGGTTGTGTGTAGGAGTACGCAGACGCCACCGACGGCCTCCGCAGTAATGGGCGATACGAAGTCCCGAGGAGGTCACGGCCATGCAGTTCACCCAGTGTCCCGATCCGGCGTGCGACGCCGTGGCGGAGATCGTCGACCGGTTCGCGCTCCCGTCCACGGACGGCTGCATCGAACACGTCAAGGTGCTCTGCCTGCATCGGCACTGGTTCATGCTGCCGGTCTCGTCACTCAAACCCATCCCCGCACCCGCGGCGGCCCACCGAGTTGGGAAACGCGGCTAGGGCAGCAAGAGGTTCAGGTCGCCGAACTCGTGCCACAGGTAGCCGTTCGCGATCGCCTCGTCATAGCACTGGCCCAGGAGCGGGCGCCCCGCCACGGCGGCGAGCAGGTCCAGGTGCGAGGCGCGCGGCTCGTGCAGCCCGGTCAGCAGCCCGTCGACGGCCCGTACGCCGCGCTCGGGGGTCACCACCAGCTCGGTCCAGCCGCTCGCGGCAGCCAGCGTGCCGTCGCTCCGGACCGCGCTCTCCAGCGCCCGCACCACCGTCGTGCCGACCGCGATCACCCGGCCGCCCTCGGCCCGCGCCCGGTCGGCAACCCACGCGGTACTGGCGGGGACGGAGAACCACTCCGGGTACGGCCGCTCGTGCACCTCCGGCGACGCCACTCCGGTGTGCAGCAGCACCGGCACGATCAGGACGCCGGAGGAGACGAGCCGGGTCACCAGCCGATCGGTGAACGGCCGGCCGGCGCTCGGCATCTCGGCGCTGCCCGGCTGGGTGGCGAACACGGTCTGGTAGTACCGCAGCGGCCACGAGCGCGGCACGTGCCGGTACCGGATGGGCCGGCCGTGCCACTGCAGCACCGCGCGCACCGAGCCGGGCTCGCCCGGATCCACCGTCGCGATCCACAGCCGACCATCGGAGTACGCCTCGTCGAGGGTCACCGCCCCGCCGCCGGGCAGCGGGTACCGCTGCCCGGCGGCGCCCCCGTTGTAGGGCTCGTTCGAGTCGCCGGTGGCGCGCCGCAGCTCCACGAGCCACCGGCCGTCGGCCAGCTCCGTCGAGAAGTGCAGGATGAGCCTGCCCGGCAACGGGACCGCGGCCGGCAGCGTCGCGGAGGTGTTCACCACGAGGACGTCGCCGGGGCGCAGCAGCGTCGGCAGGTCGGCGAACCGCCGGTGGCTCACCTCGCCGGTCGACGCCCAACCCACGAGCAGGCGTACGCCGTCGCGGGGCAGCCCGCGGGCCTCCGGCGGCTCGTGCGCCTCGAGTTCGGCGGGGAGCGCGAAGTCCAGCACCGTCATCGCTCGCGGCGCCGTCACCCGGGCACCTCGGCCAGCAGGTCCGCCAGCCGGATCCGC
Source organism: Micromonosporaceae bacterium (assembly GCA_036506795.1). Taxonomy (GTDB): domain Bacteria; phylum Actinomycetota; class Actinomycetes; order Mycobacteriales; family Micromonosporaceae; genus DASXRC01. The sequence goes on along the minus strand of DASXRC010000237.1, from coordinate 17,718 downwards.
CCCGACTCGGGCGCGGTCGCCAACAGCCGCAGGACCCCCGGCGCGACCGACTCCGGGGTCGCCCGGTCGCTGATGTCCTCGCCCGGGAACGCCTCCTGCTGCATCCGCGTACGCATGTCGCCGGGGTCGACCGACCAGACGCGTACCCCTGGCTCCTCGGCGGCGAGCACCCGGCCGGCCTGCTCCAGGGCCGCCTTGGCCGAGCCGTACCCGCCCCACCCCGGGTACGGTTCGACGGCGGCGTCGGAGGTTATGTTGGCGATCGCGCCATGCCGCTCGCGCAGGCCGGGCAGGGCGAGCTGGGCCAGCGCGAGCTGTGCGACGACGTTCACCTCGTACACCTGGCGCAGCACATCGAGCGGGTACCCGGCCAGCGCCGGCTGCGGGCTCGGCCCGAGGATGCCGGCGTTGTTGATCAACAGGCTGGCGCCACCGAGGCGGTCCGCGGCGGCGATCAGCGCGGCCCGATGGGCCGGGTCGGTCACGTCGCCGGGCAGCGCATCGACCCCGGCGCCCAGCGCAGCGGCGGCGCTCTCGAGGTCGGCGGCTCCTCGCGCGTCCGCGACGACGCGCCAGCCGGCGCCGACGAGCACGGCGGCGAGCGCCCGGCCGAGGCCGCGGGAGGCGCCCGTGACGATCGCGATTCTCGTGTCGAACATGAATCCGACGCTAGGCACGCCGACGGGTCGGTACATCGGGCGCCGGACCGCGCGGGGCGTACGCCTTTAGACCTAAATCTACCGCCGTATTCCGGCCGCCGCGGCGCTGGGTACCGTGAGGGTGTGGGCACGTGTGACCGGGAGGAGCTGCGCGACGTCAGCGCGGCCGTGCTCGCGGTGACCGCTCACCTGTCCGTCCACGAGGTCCTGCAGACGATCGTCGTGGCCGCGCGCCGGCTGCTCGATGCACAGTACGCCGCCCTGGGCGTACCGGATGCGAACGGCTCGTTCGCCGAGTTCCTGGCGGACGGCCTCAGCCACTCGCAGTGGCGCGCGATCGGGCCGGTGCCCCGGCAGCACGGGCTGCTCGGCGTGATGCTGCGTGATCCGAGGCCGGTCCGGCTGACGGACATTCGCACGCATCCGCAGTTTGAGGGGTGGCCGGCCGCACACCCGGAGATGACCGACTTCCTCGGCGTGCCGATCGTCGACGGCGACGAGATCCTGGGCGAGCTGTTCCTGGCCAACAAGCGCACGCCCGGCGGGTTCACCGCCGACGACGAGGAGCTGCTGCGGCTGCTGGCCGCGCATGCGGCGATCGCGCTCGTCAACGCTCGGCTGTACGAGCGCAGCCGGGAACTGTCCATCGTGGCCGAACGCAACCGGATCGCACGCGAGCTCCACGACGCCGTCACCCAGAAGCTGTTCAGCCTGCGGCTGACGGCCGACGCCGCGGCGGCGCTGGTCGAGCGCGACCCGAAGCGGGCGGGCGCGCAGCTGGATAGCGTGCGCCGACTCGCCGCCGAGGTGACCGACGAGCTACGCTCCATCGTGGACGGTCTGCGTCCGATCGACCTGTCCGGCGACGGCCTCGACGTTGCCCTGCGCAAGCAGGCGGAGCTGCTCGACCGCGTGCACGCGGCGAGGGTCCGGTTCGTGGGCGGGCCGGTGCCGCGGCTGACCGAACTCCGGCAGGAGGCCGTGTACCGGATCGCGCAGGAGGCGCTGCACAACGCGCTGCGGCACGCTACCGCCCGCCGGATCGATGTGGACCTGACCGCGCGCAACGGTTCGGTCGTGCTGAGCGTCTCGGACGACGGCCGCGGCTTCGACCCGACCGCACCGCCGCAGGCCTCCCGCCGGCTCGGACTGGCCTCGATGCGCGAACGCGCGCGGGCGGCCGGCGGGCGGTTCGAGGTGTCGTCCAGACCCGGCGGCGGCACCACAGTGAGGGTGGAGGTGCCCACCGGTGGCTGAGCCGATCAGAGTACTGGTGGTCGACGACCACCCCGTCGTCCGGCAAGGGCTGCGCGCCTTCCTCGACCTGCAGGCCGACATCACGGTCGTGGGTGAGGCCGCCGACGGGGACGCGGCGGTGGCGGCCGCCGAGGAGCTGCGGCCCGATGTCGTGCTCCTGGACCTGCGGATGCCGGGCACCGACGGTGTCGACGCGCTACGCGGCCTGCGGGAACGGCACAATCCCGCGCGGGTCCTCGTCATCACGAGCTTCACCGAGCCCGCCATTGTGCTGCCGGCCGTGCGGGCCGGCGCGGCCGGGTACGTCTACAAGGACGTCGACCCGCCGGCGCTCGCCGCCGCGATCCGCTCGGTGCACGCCGGGCACGTGCTGCTGCACCCGGACGTCGCCCGGCTGCTCGCCGCCGGCGAGGCCGAGCCGGACGGCGCGCGGCTGACCCCGCGGGAGCGCGAGGTGCTGGCAGAGGTGGCGCGCGGCCGGTCCAACCGGGAAGTCGCCCGCGCGCTGCGGCTCTCGGAGAAGACGGTGAAGACCCACGTCAGCGCGATCCTCACCAAGTTGGGTGTGCAGGACCGGACCCAGGCCGCGCTGTACGCCGTGCGGACCGGCCTCGTCGACGCGTGACGCGCCGGCGTACCGCCGCGCTCTATGCTCGTGCGCATGTCTGAGGAACCCGTACCGTCGCCGGTCGAGCCGCTCCCGGAGGATTGGCAGACCGCGCTCGCTGTGGTCGCCCACCCCGACGACATGGAGTTCGGCACCGCCTCCGCGGTAGCCCGGTGGACGTCCCAGGGCAAGACGGTCGTCTACTCGTTGGTAACCAGCGGCGAGGCCGGCATCGACGGGATGGTGCCGGAGGAGGCCGGCCCGCTGCGGGAGCGCGAGGAGCGTCAGTCGGCGGCCATCGTCGGCGTCGACACCGTCGAATTCCTGGGCCACCCGGACGGGATGCTCGAGTACGGGCTACCGATGCGTCGCGACATCGCGGCCGCGATCCGGCGGCATCGGCCGGACGTGGTCATCACCGGAAACTTCCATGACACGTTCGGCAGCGGCATGCTCAACATGGCCGACCACATCGCGGTCGGACGTTCGGTCGTGGACGCCGTCCGGGACGCCGCGAACCGCTGGGTGTTCCGTGACCTCCTCGACGAAGGGCTGGAGCCCTGGAGCGGGGTCCGCGCGGTCCTGGTCGGCGGCTCCCCGAACGCCACCCATGGCGTCGACGTCACGGAGCATTTCGACAAGGGCGTCGCGTCGCTGGAGGCGCACGACGCGTACCTGGCCGGACTGAACCAGCGGATGGACCCGGCGGAGTTCCTCGAGGCCATCGCCCGCATGACCGGCGCCCGCATGGGCTGCCGGTACGCGGTCTCGTTCGAGGTGCTCAACTTCCAGTTCTTCTGATGATCGACGCTCGGCTGCGCCATCACCTCACGACCTGGCTGGGGCAGTGGCCGCCGGCACACCCCCTCGACGTGGTGGGCTCGGATCGGCGGGTACGCCCCGGCTGGGACGGCCGCGTATACCCCGCCATCGGCGTGGGTGAGCCGAGCGGCGCGGTGCTCTCGGTCCCGCCGTCCCGCACGGCGGCCGTCCGCGAGCTCGCCGACCTGCCGCTGGACCGGATGCTGACCGCGTTGCCGGGGGCGCTGGGAGTGCCCGACCGCCACGCGTACCGCGCGGTGTTCCGGTGGACGGTCAAGCCGGCCCCGCTCGCCGACGTCGGGGAGTGGATCGCCGCGGATGCTCGCGTCGTGCCCGACTGGCTGCGGCCATTCGGCGGCGACGTGTTGATCGTTCGCGACCCGGACAACGGGGCGTACATCGCCGGTGTCGGCATCAAGCGGCACGATGCGTTCGGACAGGAGCTGTCGGTGGGCACCGAGCCGGCGGCGCGTGGCCGCGGGCTGGCCCGCCGGCTCGTCGCGCAGGCCGCTCGACGGGTCCTCGACGACGGTGCGGTGCCCACCTATCAGCACGCGGCGAGCAACCTGGCCTCCGCGCGGGTGGCCGATGCGGCCGGCTTCGCCGACCGCGGATGGGCCTCGTTCGGGCTCACCGGCGCGGCCGATTAACTACATCGCGTAATCGGCCGAATCCGGGGTGTAATAGCGACGCCGAGGCCGCCGTGCGGCCGTTGGTACCTCGGGTCAGTCCACAGTCAACCGATCGGCCCATGGGCGGATGGGAACGCGGCATCCCTTGCGGCGTACCGGAAATGCTTGCCTGTGCCCGGCGCTGTCGGGATTGGAAGGTTGCCGGGTCTGCCCGCCTTCCGCCGTCGCGGCCCGACCCCGGCTTTACTGACCGATTAATCAGCCGCGCCGTGTGATGAGAGGCACTCAATTACTGTGGGTGACCGCCGCTCGGCCTGCCTAGGGTCGCTCAATGCGCGTGGACAAGATGCTTTCGCAGATGTACGGCAACGGCGCCGGCCATGTCCGAACGGCTGATGCGGCTTCGGGCGGTCGTCTAGCCGAGTGGCGCCGGTCACTCGTCGGGCGGTGGCCCGCACTCGAGAAGGTGTGGGGCACCGGCGGCCGCGGACGGCTCGTGATCGCGACGGGCCTGCTGGCCTGCCTCGGCGTCGCGGCGGTCGGCGAGTCGGTCTCGGCGATCGACCAGCAGCCGACCAAGCCGATGGACTCGGTCGCCCTTCAGGCCTCGATGGCGGACCGGGCGGCCCAGCTCCGCCTCGCCGACCCCGCCTCCCGGGCGTACCAGCGGACCGCCCCCAAGGCGGTCGCCAAACCGCCGGTCAAGAAGCCCGCGGTCACGAAGCCCCCGGTCACGAAGCCCCCGGTCAAGAAGGCCCCCGTCAAGAAGGCCCCCGTCAAGAAGGCGCCGGTTCGCCCGGTTGCCGGCCTGAACCAGACCCAGATGAACAACGCAGCCGCGGTCGTGCGGGCCGCGCAGAAGATGCGGATGCCCAACCGGGCAGCGGTGATCGCGGTGGCGACCGCGATGCAGGAGAGCCAGCTGTACAACCTCGCCAGCGACGTGATTCCCGAGTCCCTGCGCTATCCCCACCAGGGCACCGGCGCGGACCACGACTCCGTCGGCCTGTTCCAGCAGCGGTCCAGCGTCGGCTGGGGCCCGGTCCGGGAGCTGATGCGGCCCGAGTACGCCGCGACCCAGTTCCTCGCCGCCCTGCGCAACGTGCCGGGCTGGCAGCGCATGCAGCTCACCTACGCGGCGCAGGCGGTGCAGTACTCCGCGTTTCCCGAGGCGTACGCCAAGCACGAGGGCCGTGCCAACGCGGTCGTCAACGCGCTTATCCGGTAATCCCCCCGAGTCCGGCCGCCGCGGCAACCCCCCTGCCGCGGCGGCCGGACGCTGTTCAGCCCCAGATCTCGTGTACGGCCGGCGACACCGCCGCCGCCTGCGCGCGGCCGGCACGGGCGGCCGCGGCCCGACGGACCGGATCAAGCACATTGCGGCCGATCGCTCGCCTGGCGTCCGCGTCGGGCGTCACCTGGACCACCCGCGAGCGGTCGCGCAGCCGGCTCACCTGCCGCGCCAGGCTGGCGAACGGGCCGCCACCCGACGTCGGGGCGAGCACGACGATCCGCTCGCAGCCGCCGGCGAGGTCCACATTGGCCGGTGAGCGGACCCCGCCGTCGACGTACCGCCGCCCGTCGATGGTGACCGGCGGCCATACGCCGGGGAGGGCACAGCTCGCCCCCACCGCATCGACGAGCGGCACGCCGCTGTCCCGGTCGAACGCGACGAACTCGCCGGTTTCCGCGTCCACCGCGGTAATCAGCAGGCGGCCGGCCGGCCACTCGTGCTTCGTCAGCCGTGCCTCGATGACAGCCCGCCGCTCGGACTCCGGCATGGTGCGCGATCTGAGCGCCATCCGCCCAACCCGCGCCCGAGCGCGCTGGGGATCGCGGGACCGCATCACGGCCCAGGCCCACCGCGCCATCGTCAGCGCGCTCAGCCGGGCCGTGACCTCGGCGCCGTAGCCGGCGAGCTGCCTGTGAAACATCTCTTCCGCCGGTACGCCGGAGCGCAGCTGGGCGCCGACCACCGAACCGGCCGAGGTGCCGACGACGAGGTCCGCTGTGGACAGATCCACGCCGTCCGCGGCCAATCCGGCGAGGACACCGATCTCCCAGGCGACCCCGGTCACGCCGCCGCCGCCCAGGACGAGCGCCCGACCCGCCATCGCGTCGCCTCAGCTCGTCACGTCGCGGTTTCCGAACCGGGCCCAGGCCGCGGTCCAGAAGATCACGACGTACGCGGCGGCGCAGAGCAGACCCTGCCGGATCCCGTCCAGCGCCACCGGCTGCCGGAGCAGGTCGCCGAACACGAGCCACCAGTGCGCGAGCAGGTACGGATGCAGCCAGTCCAGCTGCGGGATCGAGTCGAGGATGAAGCTGGCCACGTTGACGATGACGATCGCGATGGTGGCCCCGATCGGCTGCTCGGTCAGCGTCGAGACGAACATCCCGATCGCGCCGAGCGCGGCCAGCCCGACGGCCAGGTACGCGCAGATGGCCGCGAGCCGCACCAGCGCGGCGCCGAGGCCGATCTGGGTGCCGGACAGCAGGGTCGCCGGGCCCAGGCCGAACAGCGCAGCACCGATCAGCACACCGACGAGCGCGACCCACGCCGTCGCGGCGAACGCGAAGATCACCACAGCGGCGTACTTGACCGCGAGCATCCGGGTCCGGTTTACCGGGACGGCGAGCAGGTACCGCAGGGTGCCCAGGTTCGCCTCGCCGGCGATCGTGTCGCCCGAGATCGCGGCGACCGCGAGCGGCAGGAACAACCCGAGCTCCACGGTCAGCGCGGCCAGCGCCACGAAGAGGCCGTTGCTGGTGATCTGGGAGAAGAAGTCGGGCCCACCGGACTGGCCGGCCGGCGGGTTCGACACCTTCATGGCCACCGCGATGATGATCGGCACGGCGGCGAGCACCAGCATCCCCGCCTGGTTGCGCCGGCGGCCGAAGATCAGCCGCAGCTCCGAGCGCAGGAACCGGGTGCTGGCCCGCCGGGCGGGGCGGGCGCCGGCCGCCACCATCGGCGCGTCAACCGCTGACATCGAAGCCCTCCCCGGTGAGCGAGACGAACAGCTCCTCCAGGTCCGGCGCGACCACACCGAACCCGCGTACCGGAACGCCGTCATAGACCAGCGCCGCGACCACCTTCTCCGGCGCCTGGGGACCGAGCAGCCCGAACGCCGCCCGATCCGCCACGGAGACCTCGGCCAGCCCGAGCTCGCGCAGCACCCGGGCGGCGTCGGTCGGCCGGTCCGTGTCCACCCGGACCCGCGGCGCCGCGTCGGCGCGGAGCTGCGCCAGCGGCTTCTGCGCGACCAGCCGGCCGCGGTGCATCACGCCCACGTGGCTGCAGATCTGCTCGACCTCGGAGAGCAGGTGGGTCGACAGCAGCACCGTCGCGCCCTCGGCGGCGACCGCCGTGATGAGCGCGCGTACCTCCCGGGTGCCCTGCGGGTCGAGCCCGTTCGTGGGCTCGTCGAGGACGAGCAGCTCGCGTGGGGACAGCAGCGCGGCCGCCAGCGCGAGCCGCTGCCGCATGCCCAGGGAGTACGCCCGGTAGCGCTTGCCGGCCGCGGCCAGCAGGCCGACCCGCTCGAGCGCGGCGGCGACCCGGACGTCGGTGGTGGCCGGGTTGGCGGTCCGGTCGACCGCGTCGAGGCGTCGCAGGTTGTCCCGCCCGGACAGGTAGGGGTGGAAGGCCGGTCCCTCCACGAGCGCCCCGACGCGGGGCAGCACCAGCGCCGCCCCGCCGGGCATCGGCGAGCCCAGCAGCTGGTGCCGCCCGGCGGTGGGCCGGATCAGGCCGAGCAGCATCCGGATCGTGGTGGTCTTGCCGGAGCCGTTTGGACCGAGGAAGCCGTAGACCGAGCCGCGCGGGACCGCCAGGTCGATGGCATCCACCGCGACCTGGCGGCCGAACCGCTTCGTCAGTCCGCTGCTCTCGACCGCGTGGTCAGAGCCCGACGCGGTCACCGGCCCAGCCTCGCGGCCGGGTCGGCGGCGGCGCGGTAGAGCCTGTCCGGGCTGACGGCCCCGGCGAGCACCCGGCCGTCATCGGTGAGGAGCACGCTGAACAGGTTCCCCGCGAGCAACCGGCCGCTGCCCCACGAACCGGACACGGTTGGCAGCTGGGCCAGCAGGCCATCCGCCATCTCGTCAGCACCGGGTTTCGTGCCCTCGGCCGACGTGGATGGACGCAGAACCAGCACGCTCGTCCAGCCCTGCCCGATCACCGTCGACCGTGGCCGGACCGACGGCGCGGGCGCCGACGGGCCACCCTGGTCGGTCTGCTCGTGCACGCGGGCGCCGGGTGGCGGGTTGAACCGGAACCACTCGGCCGCTGGCCGCTGGAAACTGATCTGCTGGAACGCGACCTCGAAGGCGGGCTTCGTGGCGTTGCGCGCGTACACCTCGACCCGGAGTGGCACGTGCTCGGTGGCGTCGATCGCGAGGCGCACCTGCCCGACCAGCGACGCGGTGTCGCGCGGGGCCAGCACCAGCTCGTATGCGCTGCGCCCGGCGACCTTCGCCGAGCCGGCCGTCGTCACCACCGTGCTCGGGTCAAGGGCCCGCAGCGCCAGGTCGGCCGCCTCCTGCGGCGAGCTGGGCATGGCGCTCGGCAGCCCGCCGGGCAGTCCGCTCGGCAGGGGCGTCGGGAGCGCGTGCGCCCCCGGCGAGCCCTTCTCCGTCGCGGGCAGGGTCAGGTGGGTCGCCGTGTTGTCGTGGCTCTGCCAGATCCACGCGTTCGTCCCGTCGCGTATGACATCGGTCTCGCCGAGCGTGCCGAGCAGGGCGACCCGGGCCCGGTCGGGGCCGGCGTACCAGACCCGCAGGGTGTTCGACCCGGACACGAGCGACGTCAGGTCGGCGCTGCCGCCGCGGCCGATGCCAGGCAGTCGCGGCAGGCCGAGGTCGGCGCGCTGGACCACCGTGCCGGACAACCCGTCCACGCGGGCGTTCTGCAGGTCGACGAGCAGCTGCGCGGCGCTGCGCGGGGGCAGCGTGGGGTCGGCCGACGCGACGAGCGTGCCAACCAGGCTTCCACCGACCACGGTCACCGCGGCGGCGGCAGGGACCAGCCAGCGCAGCGCGGGGCGAGACGTCAAGACGGACATTCGTTCCACCTCCCGCGGCCATCCTGCGCCGCCTCCGCTGTGATTCGGCTGAGAGCAGCTGTGGGCGTACTCAGCCAGGATGGCACGCTGGTTGCGTGCGGGTGCTGGTGGTGGAGGACGAGGCGCGGCTGGCGACGGCGCTGCAGCGCGGCCTGCAGGCCGAGGGCTTCGCGGTGGACGTCGCCGGCGACGGGCCGTCCGGGCTCGACCTGGCCCGGCACGGCGGGTACGACGCGATGATCCTCGACGTCATGCTGCCCGGCCTGTCCGGCTACCGGGTCGTGCGGCAGCTGCGTGCCGAGGCGCACTGGCTGCCGGTGCTCATGCTGTCGGCGAAGGATGGGGAGTACGACCAGGCCGACGGGCTCGACTGCGGCGCCGACGACTACCTGACCAAACCGTTCTCGTACGTGGTGCTGCTGGCCCGGCTGCGAGCGCTGCTCCGCCGCGGCGCTCCGCAGCGGCCCGCCGTCCTGACCGTCGGGGACCTGACGCTCGACCCGGCCCAGCGCCGGGTCGCCCAGGCGGGCACCGACGTGGCGCTGACCGCCCGGGAGTACGCCCTGCTGGAGTACCTCATGCGCCGTCCGGACGAGGTGGTGTCCAAGATCGAGCTGCTCGACCACGTATGGGACGCCAGCGAGGACACCGCCCCGAACGTCGTCGAGGTTTACGTCGGCTACCTGCGCCGCAAGGTCGGCCGAGACCGGCTGGAGACGGTCCGCGGCGCCGGCTACCGCCTGCGTACCGGGGAAGCACCATGACGGTGTGGTGGCGCCGGCTCAGCCTCAAGGCCAGGCTGACGTTGATCGGCGTGGTCGGGCTCGCGGTCGGCCTCGCGGTCGGCGGTCTGGTTTTGATCGCCGCGCTGGGGTACGCGTTGCAGCGCACCGTGGACGGAGAGGCGCTGCAGACCGCCCGGGGGGTGGCCCGGCTCGTGGACGAGAACGCGCTGCCCAACCCCGTGCCGGTCGCGGGCGTACAGGTGCTGGTGCAGGTCGTCGACGACCACAACCGGGTGCGGGCGGCCTCCATCGACGCGGACCGGCTCACGCCGGTGCTGTTCGACGGCGAGCTGGCCAGGGCCCGCGCAGGGGAGCGCCTGCTCATCCCCGGTGACCGGATCGGTACCGACGGGATGGTTCGGGTCGTCGCCGTCTCCGCGGGACCGGCCGACGACCGGCAGACCGTGCTGGTCGCCAAGTCCACGGCGGACGTCGTCCACAGCGTTCGCCTGCTGCGGACGACCCTGCTCATCGCGTTCCCGCTCATAGTGGGGGCGCTCGCGGCCGTGGCCTGGCGGGTGCTCGGGGCCACGCTGCGGCCGGTCGAGGCGCTCCGGGCGGGTGCGGAGGAGATCACCGGAGGGGTACGCCCCGGCCAGCTGCCGGTGCCGGCGTCCCAGGACGAGATCCAGCGGCTGGCAGTGACCCTCAACGGCATGCTCGACCGGCTGGACGCGGCCCGGGCTCGGCAGCGCGCCTTCGTCGCGGACGCCGCCCACGAGCTGCGCAGCCCGTTGGCGAACATGCGTACCGAGCTCGAGGTGGCGCAGCGGCTCGGGGAGCGAACCGACTGGCCGGCGGTGTCGCAGGATCTGCTCACCGACATCGAGCGGCTCGGCCGGCTCGTCGACGATTTGTTGCTGCTGGCCCGCGCCGATGACGGCGAGGCCGGCCGGCCGGACTCGGCTGGGCGCAGGCGACCGGTCGAGATCGGCGAGCTCGTCGCCGGCGTGGCCCAGCGCTTCCCGCGGCCGCCGGTGCGGGTCGCCACGCCCGAGAGACCACTGTGGACACTCGGGGACCCCGACGAGCTCGGCCGCGTCCTCGCCAACCTGGTGGACAACGCGGTGCGGCACACGCGTACCACGGTCGTCGTCGCGGCGGTCGCGGACGGGCCGTACCACCTGATGACGGTGACCGACGACGGGCCGGGCGTGCCGGCCGCGGACCGGGAGCGGGTCTTCGGTCGCTTCACCCGACTCGACGACGCGCGGGGCCGCGACGCCGGCGGCGCCGGCCTGGGTCTGGCGATCGTGCGCGAACTCGTCCGGCGGAACCGCGGCACGGTCGTCCTGACCGACGCCGAGCCCGGGCTGCGCGCGGAGGTACGGCTACGCGCGGCCGAGCCACCCGATGAGGTCGACGCGGCCGATCAGCGCGACCCGGCGGCGCGGGCCGTACAGACCGGGGCGGACGAGAGCACCACGTCGGTCGGGTAGGCAACGGCCACGGAGAAGCAGTAGTCGGATCGGTCGGCCAGTCCGTACACGGTGTAGGTCGTCGTGCCCGCGGGCAGCGTCTGGAAGACGCGCCGCGGCTGCCCCTTGCGCCCGCCGGCGATCAGCACCCGGCCGTCCGCGCCCACCGGGTAGACCCAGGTCAGCGCCACGCGATCCCGGCCGTCCCTCAGCGTCACGCCGGTGGGCGGCGTGGGTGCCGGGGGTGGGCTCGCGGTCGCGGGCTCGCGTGTGGTCGCGGCTTGGCTCGCGGTCGCTGGAGCGCCCGCGCGCGACGGGGCCTCCGATCCACGCCGCGCGGCGAGCACCGCCCCGGCGCCAACCAGGAGGACCACGATGGCGGCGACCACGACAGTCACCCGTCGGGGATGCCGGCGGGTCCGCTCCGGCCGATCCATCTCGGGGTACGCCAGAGGCGTGGGCAACCGCGCGTCTCGGCCGCCCGACTCTGACGGAGTTGGGCGCGCGGCGGCTAGGTGCGTGGTTTGGTGGCCCTCCGCGGGGGCGAGCTCGTCGCGGCAGGCGTGCCCGGGGGTCGGGGCCGCGGCGGCCAGCGCCTCGACCTGGGCGGCCAACGGGTGGTCGGGGGCGAGGTGGACGCGGCCCAGCGCGCCGGCGTCCGCGAAGTACCGGCTCGCGGCGGTCACGTCCCCGCAGTCGCGAGCCATCGCGCCGAGCCGGGCGAGCATCTTGATGCCGGCCGGGTGGCCGTCGCCGTACGCCGCTCGATGGTCCTGCCACGCCCGGGCGAGCAGCGCCCGCGCCTCGGTGCAGTCGCCGCGGGCGTGCAGCACGGTCGCGAGGTCGGCACGGGCGGCGATTGTTGACGCCCCGCCGTCTCCCTCCATCGTGGACAGTTGGCTGACGACCTCCCGGTAGAGCCGGGCGGCGCGGGCGTGGCTACCCACGCGGTGCAGCACCGCGGCGAGTGTCGCGGCGGCACGCACGGTCCGGGCGTCTTCGGGACCATGCAGCCGGCGGCTGGCGCTGTGCGCGAACGCCGCCCATCCACGGGCCGACTCCGGATCACCGAGGGCGACGAGCACCCGGGCGAGGAGCCCGGCCGCGTCGGCGATCGCGGGGGAGGCCGCGGTCGGGTTGCCATCGGCGTCCGCGAGGGCGCCGGCCAGCGTCCGCTCGGCCGCCGGGAGGTCGCCGGCCGCCACGAGCCGGTGAGCCTCCGTGGTGAGCTGTTCCAATGATCCCGACATCGGACCCATAGTGCTGTCTCGGCGACGTTGAGTAAAGCCGCGGAATACATGAGCACTCAAGCTTCGCTGAGCTAGGGTGGACCTCTAAGCCACATCGAAGGAGCACATCGCCATGGGCGTCACCCGACTCAACCACGCCGTGCTGTACGTCGGCGACGTCGAGCGCAGCGTCGCGTTCTACCGGGACGTGCTGGGCTTTCGGCTGATCCCGATGACGCCGGACGGTTTCCGCGGCGCCGCCTTTCTGCAGGCCCCGGATTCCACCAACGATCATGATCTCGGGCTGTTCGAGGTGGGCGCCGATGCGCGCCCGTCGGCCGCCGGCCGTGGCGCGGTGGGCCTGTACCACCTGGCCTGGGAGGTCGATACCCTCGACGAGCTAGAGGCCATCGCGCGGCGGCTCGCTGACGCCGGAGCCCTCGTTGGGGCCTCCGATCACGGCACGACCAAGAGCCTCTACGGCAAAGACCCGGACGGCCTCGAGTTCGAGGTCGTGTGGCTGATCCCCAAGGACCTGCTCGACGAGCGGGCGCTGCAGGCTCGTAAGCGAATCGGTCCGCTGGACCTCGCGAAGGAGAAGGAGCGGTACGGCGCCCAGACCCGCGGAGGCGTCGGCATCTCGGTATAACCGGCCCTCGCCCGCTCGGGCGGCTCGCGCCGCCGTCGGGCGGCGCCTAGCGCATGATGCGCGTTACATCCACCTCCACGGGGGCGTGAGCCACGCCCAGCCGGGCGTGGACTCGCGCCGCACGATGTGTCTCGGCCGGCGTGTGGACGGTCGCCACCGCACCCACAGCCGCGCTGGTGTCCTCGTGACACGGCGGCGGGGCAGCGGGTAGAACCAGAGCATGGGGTCACCATCGCCTATTTCGGCCGGCCCCCACATGACCGTGAAGCGCGAGCTGCTCGTGCGCTACCTCGACGGCTGGGTCCCCTCCGCGCTGCACGCCGGCAGACAGGCGATCTACGTCGACGGGTACGCCGACCTCGCCAGCGCGGAGGCGGCGGTGCGCGTGTTCGGCGAGTTTCCCGACCTGCTGGCCCGGCACCGGCTCAGCCTGACCGCGGTGCCGGCCGACCCCGACGAGCTGGCCGCGCTCTCGGCCCACCTCGACGCCGTGCGCGAAGACGTGTCCGGCCCGCCCGGCCTCAAGGTACGCGCGCTGCCCGGCCCGGCGGACGAGGCGGTCACCGCGACGCTCGCCGACCGCGGTCCTGCGCTGTGCTACCTCGACGCTGCCGGCCGGAAACCGCCGGCCTGGTCGACGATCGCCGCCGCGCTCGCGGACCGCCGGGGCGAGGCGCTGGTCGCGTTCGATGCGGCGATGCTCGCCGATTTGGCGGCCGCCCGGGGAAGCGCCCCCGACGCAACCGCCGGCGACCGGCTGTTCGGCGACGACGGTTGGCGCCGGCCGGACACGGCATCCGGCTATGCACTCCTCGTGGACCGCTACCGGTCCGCGCTGCGCCGGGCCGGCGCGGAGCTCGTCGGCCACGTCGAGTTGGTCGACGGCGCCGACCGCGCCGAGCTGGTGTTCTTCGCCACCTCGGCGACGCGCGGTCTCGAGCGGTTCAAGGACGTGCTATGGGCCGTCGACGAGTACGCCGGCGTCCGCTACCGCGACCCGCGCGACCCCGGCCACACGCTGCTCGACATCTCGCTCGCCCCGCACCCGGGGCCGCTGCGCCGCGGGCTGTTGCGCCGGCTCGCCACCGGCGGCGCGACCGTGGCGGAGCTGCGCCGGTACGCCCTCACCGAAACTGTCTACCGCACCGGCGACGTCAACCGCGCGCTGACTGCGATGGTGAACAGCGGTGCGGTGACGCGCGATCCGGTGCGCGGCCGGCTCACCGCGGAGACCCTGATCGCGGCGGCCTAGCCCCGGCCTGGCGTCGGCGGACGCGGGCGCCGAGCTGCTGCGTCAGCACCGAGGCGGCCGTGGCGATGACCGCCAGGTTAAAGACCAGCTGGACGACCACGAGGCCGCGCGCGAGCTGGCCGGCGGCGTACACGTCGCCGTATCCCACCGTGGTCAGCGTGGCGAGGGCGAAGTAGAGCGCATCGGTCTTCGTGCTGAGGCTGACAAACTGGCCCGGATCGGAGACGGCGATGAGGTAGTCGGCGAGCGCGAAGAAGACGACACCGCCCACGAGCGCGGTGATGAGGCCGCCGAGCGGGGCATCCTGCGGGTTGGCGAGCTGATGGCGAACCTGGCGCAGGATCAGCCAGGTCACCAGCAGACCCAGGGCGACCGTCGCGGCCGCGCGCACGACCGCCCGCGTGCCGCTTACGCCCGGTTCGATGGGCGCGAGGTAGTACCCACCGACGAGCAGCGCGCAGGTCAGGGCCGGACGGCCGATCCTGATCAGCCTGTTGTCGGTCGCCGTGTCCATGTCCGGATTGTGGTGCAGAGCCGGCGCCCTCCGCTGGCGTACGCCTGCGATGGGTTCTGCGCCTCAGGGCTCGTGCGGTTGCCGTTGCGCCGGCACCCGGCCTGGTTGCCGGTGCGCCGCGGCGCGGAAGCCGCCCGGGCTGCTGCCGACCTCCCGATGGAAGAAGCGACCGAAGTTCGTCGGTTCCGGAAATCCCAGCCGTTGGCCGATCTCGGCGACCGGCTCCTCGGTCGCCGCCAGGAGGCGGCGCGCCTGCAGCGCGACGCGGTCGTCCACGATCTGCTTGGCGCTGCGCCCGGTCGCCGCCAGGCTCGCTCGGGTGAGCGTGCGCACGGAGCAGCCGAGCATCGCCGCGTAGTCCTCGACCCGCCGGGTCTGCATGTGGCATCGCTCAACGGCGCGGCGGAACCGCTGGAACACGTCGTTCTCGGCCGTCGCGCTGTCGGTGTGCTCGGCCGACCCGCCAAGCGCCGCGATGCGCAGCGTCAGCACCGCGAGCTGGTGATGCAGCAGCTCGGCCGGCAGGTCCCCGACGTTATGGCGCTCGGTGTCCACGACGAGCTGGCTGACCTCGTTGATGACGGCGTCCTCGTCCTCGCCGGCGAGCTGCCAGTGCGTCCGTCCGGTGGGGTCATCGGCAAGGTGTCCGTCGAGCAGCGGCAGCGCGGCGGACCACAAGACCAGCACGGCATCCATGCCGCCGCCGGCCGGACAGCACAGGACCTGCCCGGGCCGTGCCAACACGAGCGTGCCGGGCCGGCAGGGGTACGCGGTGAAGTCGACCTCCACGGTGCCGTGCCCCGAGGTCACGAGCAGCAGCACGTGGTCGCCGAGCAGCGTCGGCGTGCGGCACGCCGCGAGGGGGTCATCCAAATCGCGGAGGGTCAGCGTCCGCACACCGAGATGAGGCGCATCCGCCGAAGGAGGATCGCCGACGGGGTGACCGAATCCGACCATCGACCTGACGGTAGCGGTACGCACGCCGCGATGCACCCGGAGTGGCACGGAGGCCGGGCGATCGCCGACGGCGCGCCGGTCGGCTATGCCGTCAGGAGTCCGATGCCCAGTGCAAGGGCGCCGACAGCCAGGCTGAGCGCGCCGATCCAGATGAGCCAGATCGCGTTGTTGGGGCGGACGGTGCCCCGGCCGGCGGACGAGGCGAAGAAGCCGCCCGACATCAGGATCGCGGCGACCGGGATGCCGAGCCGACCGACCCACGCGAGCCCGCCGCTCAGGCCGCTGGCGTCGACGAGGATCAGGCCCACGAGCCCGAGCGTGACTAGCACGCCCGCGTGCGCGTGGCCGGCCCGGGCGAACGCCTTCTGGAAGTCGGTCATGGGTACCATGCCGCGGACGATCCGGGTCATGAACCACCCGCCGACCTCGACCGTGAGGATGCTGATGAGAACGAGGCCGGCGATGATCCGGGTAGCGTCGGTGAGCGCCAACTGCTGCATTCGATC
The DNA here is from genome assembly GCA_036506795.1 of Micromonosporaceae bacterium. Classification (GTDB taxonomy): domain Bacteria; phylum Actinomycetota; class Actinomycetes; order Mycobacteriales; family Micromonosporaceae; genus DASXRC01. Next base: position 1,365 of record DASXRC010000237.1, on the reverse strand, counting down.
ATCGTCGACCTAGCACATTGGGATGTCAAGGACACTCGTGGGAGCCGGTCATGAAGGAGCTGTTCTCGGTCGCGGGCAAGATCGTGCTGGTTACCGGGGGCTCCCGCGGCATCGGACTGATGATCGCACAAGGCTTCGTGGAGGCGGGGGCACGCGTCATCGTGTCCTCGCGCAAGCCGGACGTCTGCGCCGCGGTCGCCGCACAGCTGTCGTCCATCGGAGACTGTGCGGCCATCCCGGCGGATCTGTCCACGATGGACGCCGCCTCGCGGTTGGCCGAGCAGGTGCTCGGGGCGTACCCGTCGCTGCATGTGTTGGTGAACAACGCCGGGGCGACGTGGGGCGCGCCGCTCGAGGCATACCCGGAGAGCGCGTTCGACAAGCTGTGGGCGGTCAACGTGAAGGCGGTGTTCCGGCTGACCGCCGCGCTCCTGCCCGGGCTGCGGGCCGCGGCCTCCGCGGAGGACCCCGCGCGGGTGATCAACATCGGGTCGGTGGACGGCCTCCGCGTGCCGGCGTTGGAGAATTATGCGTACGCCGGGAGCAAGGCCGCCGTGCACATGCTGACGCGGCAACTGGCCCACCACCTCGCGCCCGAGCACATCACGGTCAACGCGATCGCGCCGGGGCCGTTCGAGAGCAAGATGATGGCGTTCGCGCTCGACGATCCGTCGATGCGGTCCGCGATCGAACACCAGGTGCCGTTGGGGCGCATCGGTCGGCCCGATGACATGGCCGGCGCGGCCATCTTCCTGGCGTCCCGGGCCGGGGCGTACCTGACCGGAGCGGTGATCCCCGTGGACGGCGGGCTGAGCACCCACGGGTGAACACAATGGACGCCGACCGGTTCGGTCGGCGTCCACTCATCCTCGATATCAGCGGCCGGCGAGCAGTCGGTTCACGGCCGCGTCCACGTCGAGATGTTCGGTCTCATGCCCGCGCGGGACCACGACGTACGTTCGCCGCAGGAAGCGCACGAGAACGTTGCGCGGCACCTCGAACAGCGCGTTGCCGTCGGGCGATGACAGCGCGAGCGCGACGAAGTCCCCCCGCGGCGTGGCCCACGGCCACACTCGCACGTCGCCGATCCCGGCCGGCTCGTCCAGCCCGGTCATGAGCAGTTCCCGCGCGAACGACCAGCTGACCGCCTCCCCGCCGGCAGACTCGGCGTGGAACAGCACGTGGACCGCGTACGGATCAGCTGGGTCGTAACGCAGGCTCGCCCGCACCGGCAGGGCGGTGGCGTCCGGCGCGACGAGTCGCAGCGACGTCTCGACCTCGACGGTCGACGGTCGAATAGCACTCATTGACGTACTCCCCCCGGCACCGCTGCGGGACGCGCTTGCCCCGCGCTTCCCATACTCA
>DASXRC010000236.1:0-4564 GCA_036506795.1 Micromonosporaceae bacterium | reverse complement strand
GCTCGAGTCGTCGTCGCCGACCGAGCAGGCGCTCAGGCCGGTCGCCGCGGTGAGTACCGCCGCCGCGAGCGCGATGCGCTTTCTCATTGAGCCAACCTTTCCGTTGCCCGCCGGCAGCGCCAGGCCGGAGAATAGGCAGGGCTTATGCCCGCTTCAGCCGTGGATTACATCGGATGTCTAACCCGCTGTCAACCTCTCAGAACGAGCTTTGACCTTTTTGAGAGGTTGATTCATTGGATGTGTAGTCGACTAGAGCGTTCGGATAGTGCTATACATCGGATGACAAGGTCGGCCACCGATGGGACACGATGGACGCTCGCATCATCGCGCTGGACACCTTCGACGTACGTTTCCCCACGTCGTTGCAGTTCGACGGATCGGACGCCATGCACCCCGACCCGGACTACTCAGTGGCATACGTCGTCCTGCGCACCGACGCGACCGGCGGGAACGCGGCAGAGGGACACGGCTTCTGCTTCACCCTGGGCCGCGGGACGGAGATCGCCGCCGCCGCGATCGAAGCACTGCGACCCTTCGTTGTGGGGCGCGACCTGGACACCGTGTTCGGTGACCTCGGCGGCTTCGCCCGCCTGCTAGTCGGCGACCCCCAGCTGCGCTGGCTGGGCCCGGAGAAGGGGGTCATTCACATGGCGGCGTCGGCGGTCATCAACGCGGTCTGGGACCTCTATGCGAAGATCCGGGGCGAGCCGCTGTGGCACGTGCTCTCGGCAATGACAGCTGAGCAGATCGTGTCGCTGGTCGACTTCCGTTACATCACCGACGCACTGACCCCAGCGGAGGCGCGGGAGCTGCTCGGGAGGGCCGAGCCAGGCCGGGCCCGTCGAAAGGAGTTGCTCCGCGCCGACGGCTATCCGGCCTACACCACATCCCCGGGTTGGCTTGGTTACGAGGACGCGAAGCTCGCCGAGCTTGCCCGAGCCGCCGTCGCCGCCGGTTTCAACCAGATCAAGTTGAAAGTCGGCGCCGACCTGGAGGATGACATCCGCCGGTGCCGGATCGCGCGCGACGCTGTCGGCCCCGACGTTCGGATCGCGCTCGACGCGAACCAGGTGTGGTCGGTGGACGAGGCGATCGCATGGCTGAAGGCGCTAGCAGAGTTCTCGCCATATTGGATCGAGGAGCCGACCAGTACCGATGACGTCCTCGGTCACGCCGCGATCCGGCGAGCGATCGAACCGATCAAGGTCGCAACCGGCGAACAAGTCGCCAACCGGGTCATGTTCAAGCAGCTCCTGCAGGCCGGGGCAGTCGACGTCATACAGATCGATGCCTGTCGAGTCGGCGGTGTGAACGAGAACATCGCGATCTTGTTGCTCGCAGCGAAGTACGAGGTCCCGATCTCCCCACACGCCGGGGGGGTCGGATTGTGCGAGCTTGTCCAGCATCTGGCCATGTTCGACTACATCGCAGTTTCTGGGAGCGACCGCGACCGGGCCATCGAGTACGTTGACCACCTGCACGAGCATTTCGTGCACCCGGTCCAGTTGCGCGACGGACGCTACCTCCCCCCGACCGCGCCGGGATTCAGCGCCGCGATGTGGCCCGATTCACTTGCCCGGTTCAGCTATCCAGCCGGTGAGATCTGGGCTGCGGGCGCCAACCGGAGATGGCTCACCGAAGCCGCCGCACCTGTGCCGCCCGCCTGACCTGCCGGTCCGGGGAAGGGAGCCGCCTATGCCGGACGCCGACTTCGCCGGGCTCGCCGCGGTGGTTACCGGAGGCGCGTCAGGGATCGGACTAGCCACGGCGCGGCTGCTTGCCACCCGCGGCGCGAAGGTCGCGTGCCTTGACCTGAATGCGGACAGCGTCCCCGCTCCGCTCCTCGGGGTCCGTTGTGACGTCACTGACGATCAGTCCGTACGGGCGGCAGTAGCGAACGCGGTCGAGCGAATTGGGCGACTCGACCTCGTCGTGAACAACGCGGGCATCGGTGCGGTCGGCGACGTCGCCGCGAACGAGGACGCAGAGTGGCACCGCGTGCTCGATGTGAATGTGGTCGGAGTGATGAGGGTGACCAGAGCAGCGCTTCCTCACCTCCGGCGATCACCGTGCGCGGCGGTAGTGAACACGTGCTCGATCGCGTCCTGGGCAGGGTTGCCGCAGCGGGCTCTCTACTCGGCGAGCAAAGGTGCGCTTTATGCGCTGACCCTTGCCATGGCCGCCGACCATGTACGGGAGGGGATCCGGGTCAACGCCGTCGCGCCAGGTACCGCCGACACACCGTGGGTGGACCGGCTGCTCGAAAAGGCGGCCGATCCTCCGGCAGCACGCGCGGCGCTCGCGGCTCGCCAGCCCATCGGCCGCATGGTCTCAGCCGAGGAGGTGGCGGCGGCGATTGCATACCTGGGCAGCCCGCGCTCCGCCTCCACCACCGGCATCGTGCTCGCCGTCGACGGTGGGATGTACGGCCTACGCCTCCCGCATCAGGCGCGGTAAATGCGGTCGACGCGCCTCGGCCAGTCAACCGTCGAGGTAACCAGCCTCGGGTTCGGTGCCGCCGAGATCGGGAACCTCCACCGCGAGGTCTCGCAGACAGAGGCTGCTGAGGCGGTCGATGCCGCCTGGACCGCGGGCGTCAGGTATTTCGATACTGCGCCCCACTATGGGCTCGGCCTCTCCGAACGCAGACTCGGTGCCCGACTCGTCGCCCATCCCCGCGATGCCTTCGTCGTGTCGACGAAGGTCGGCCGGCTGCTCGAGCCGGCCGAGCCGCACGGCGATGACCTTGCCGAGGGGTTCGCCGTCCCGGCCGACAGCCGTCGCGTGTGGAACTTCACAGCAGCCGGAGTGCGCGGGTCGCTCGATGCGTCACTCGAGCGGCTAGGTCTTGACCACGTCGACGTTCTCTTGATCCACGACCCGGACGACCACATGGAAGAGGCGCTGTCCACCGGCTTTCCCGCTCTTGCCGGCCTACGGCGCGAGCGGATGGTCCGTGCGATCGGTGTCGGAACCAAGCGGGCCGATGTCGCCGCACGGTTCGTCCGCGAGACCGACGTCGACGTTGTCCTAGTGGCCGGTCGCTACACGTTGCTGGAGCAGCCGGCACTGGACGACTTGCTGCCGCTCTGTCTCGAGCGTGGCGTCTCCATGCTCGCCGCCGGTGTGTTCAACAGTGGACTGCTCGCAGAGAACGAGGTGCCCGAGACCGCTTTGTACGAGTACGCGAAGGCTCCATCGGAGCTGCTGACTAGGGCTAGGAGGCTCGCTTTGATCTGCGCCCGCCACAACGTCTCGCTACCAGCGGCCGCCGTCACATTTCCGCTCGGCCATCCGGCGGTCGCCTCGGTGGTCGTCGGCGTACACAATCCGGACCAGATGCGTGTTGACGCCCGGCTGCTCGCCCAACCGATTCCGGCCGACTTGTGGGCAGAGCTGCGCGAGGAGGGGTTGATCCGCGCTGACGCGCCCGTACCAACTGAACCAACCGGACCATGAGATGGCGTTTCAGACGGTCGACGTGCTGCAGGTGGACCCGGAGCGGGCCCGTTTGTACGAGCACGGATGGCAGAGCTGGAGCCCGACGACGGACTACCCGGTCACAGGTACGTCGTATCGGCCGATCACGGCGCGCATCGACACGATGGCCTACCGGCCGGGCAAGTCAGCTCCTCGCTCTGGCTTTCAGGGCGAAGGGCTGCTCGCTGTCGATCCGGGAGACGGATCGACCCGGCTCTATACCGCGCCTGGTCCGGAGGCGGTGCCGTCGATCCGGGGAGCGTACGCGGACGGAAGGTTCCGGGTTAGCACCGACGCCCCCGTCGAGGTGAGCACGTACACCGGCCCCCTCCAGGTCGCTCTCGGCAGCTGGGCGGACGGCTACGCGGCAACCGCGGGTGTCCGAGCCCTTCGGAAAGCTCCCGCCGGCTGGTGCACCTGGTACCACTATGGCGGGCAAGTCAGCGAGGCGGACGTCGACGAGAACATCGCGGCGATCAATGATGCGGCGCTGCCGGTCGATGTCGTGCAGATCGACGACGGCTGGCAGGCCGGGATCGGCGACTGGCTCGCGTACTCGGCTCGCTTCACCGCGTTGCCCGACTTGATCGCACGCATCGTAGACGCCGGGTTGCGCGCCGGCATCTGGATCGCCCCGTTCCTGGTCGGCGCCGGGAGCGAGCTAGCCAAAGGCCACTCCGAGTGGCTGGTGGGCGGCGCCGACTCGCCCACTGACGCGGGGCATAACTGGGGACAGGATCTATACGCGCTCGACCTGACCCATGACGGAGCCGCCGCCTACCTGAGCTCCGCCTTGTCTCGCCTGGTGGAGCTCGGTGTGGACTACTTCAAGCTCGACTTCCTCTACGCGGCTGCGCTCGATGGCGAACGCGCGGACGGGTCACGAGCGCTGACCGCCTACCGTCGAGGCCTGACCCTGATCAGGGAGATCGTTGGCGAGGATGCCTACCTGCTGGGCTCAGGCGCGCCGATCCTGCCCAGCGTCGGGCTGGTGGACGCGATGCGGGTGTCGGCAGACATCGCCGCGCACTACGAACCCGCGGACGGCGATCCTTCCCGGCCATCGCAATACGGCGCCGCCCTG
>DASXRC010000235.1:0-1997 GCA_036506795.1 Micromonosporaceae bacterium | reverse complement strand
GATCGGTAGGCTGGCGGCGTCTTGTCGACACGGGAGGTGCGGCGAGTTGACCGACGCCGGCACGATGCGCGCGGTGCTTGCACACGGCAGCGACCCGGCAACCCTGACCTACGAGACCGTGGCCGTTCCGGCGCCCGCTGGAGGCGAGGTCCTCGTCGCGGTCCATGCCACCGCGATCACGGCCGGCGAGCTTGCCTGGCCCGATACCACCCCATTCATCCCGGCGCACGACGTGTCGGGCGTGGTCGCCGGTACCGGCGAGCAGGTCGCGGGCCTACGCACCGGCGACGAGGTGTATGGATTGATCGGCCTCGGTCGCCCAGGCGCCGCGGCCGAGTACGTCGCCGTGCCGGCGGTCCAGCTGGCGGCCAAGCCTGCCACGGTCGACCATCTGGCAGCGGCAACGCTTCCGCTCGGTGCGCTTACGGCGTGGCAGGCGCTCGTCGACCATGCCTCCGTCAAGAAGGGGCAGCACGTGCTCGTGCACGGTGGAGCGGGAGGCGTGGGTAACTTCGCGGTCCAGCTGGCGGCGCATCTCGGCGCCAGGGTGACCGCGACGGCCTCGGCGGCCGACGCGGCATTCGTCGCGGCCCTCGGGGCCGACAGTGTCATCGACTACCGGCAGCGATTCGAGGACCAGATCAAGGATGTCGATATCGTCATCGACACTGTCGGCGGGCAGACCCTCGCCCGGTCATGGGAGGTGCTGCGGCCGGGCGGCGTTCTGATCGGCCTCGCCGACCCCCCACCAGCCGAGGACGCCGAGTCGCACCATGCTCGAGCGGTGTACTTCGTCGTGGAGCCCAACAGGAAGCAGCTCGCCGAGCTAGCCCGGCTAGTGGACAACGGCTCCCTTCGGCCGATGATCGGCCGGGTATTCCCGCTCAGTGAGGCCGCCGCGGCCGTCGTCACGCAGCGGGACAGCCATATCCGCGGCAAGGTCGTCATCCAGGTCCGTCCCGAGCCATCGGCGGGTGGGTAGCCGGCTGCCGGGTCTGGTGTTGCTCGGGCCGAGCTAGTGTCCTGCTAACGAGGGGACCCACGGGCGGGTACTGCGCGAGTGTTGGCGCGGCACCGGATCAGGCCCCCCTGAAACGGTGGTTGTCCTGGCCCGCAGCCCGCGTACGCGGGAGGGAGGAGACGGCAGTGGAGCTTCGAAGCAGCGCGTTCACGAACAACACGCCGATCCCCGCCCGATTCAGCCGTGATGGTGAAAACGTGTCGCCCCCTTTGGAATGGTCCGGCGTGCCGAATGAGGCGGTCGAGCTTGCGCTGATCTGCGAGGATCCAGACGCCCCCCGCGGCACCTTCGTGCACTGGCTGGTCGGCCGGATTACACAAATGGATGCCGCAGTCGGTGCCGGCCAGACCCCAGAAGGCTCCGTGGTAGGACGCAACGATTTCGGCAACACCGGGTGGGACGGGCCGCAGCCGCCGCCCGGTGCCGCCCACCGGTACTACTTCCGGCTCTACGCGCTGAACGCGCCCGCCAATCTCCGACCCGGATTCGACGCGGACCAACTTCGCCGGGCGGCAGAGTCGAACGAGGCCGACAGCGCGACCCTCGTCGGGCTCTTCCAGCGGTGAGCCGCGGCATAAATGACCTGACGACCAAAGCCCGGCTCCTCGCCAGAGGGAAGACCGGATCGGCGACCTTCCCCCGTGTCGAGAGAGTGGGGTATGCCCGCGATCGGCCGACGCTCCGGCGCAGCCCGCGAGTGTTGAGGCACGGGGGCTTGAACCCGTTGGACGATGGATGTGGGATGGAGACTCGGGGCTAGGACGAGACCGAGGAGGCGGTCAGGATGGCCAATGTGCCCGCGAGGAGGCAGCCGCTGCTGCCGGACCTGTCCGACTGGTTCGAGATGCTGACGCCGACCCCATGGCGGAGCATGCCCGGACTGCACGGGATCCGAATCGAGGAAGCCGAGGAGGAGGGCAAGTACGTCATCAAAGCCGAGATCCCAGGCATCGATCCCGACAAGGATCTCGAGGTC
>DASXRC010000234.1:0-3614 GCA_036506795.1 Micromonosporaceae bacterium | reverse complement strand
GGCACCGCCAGATCAAGGCGTGCGTCGGCGGCGTCGCCGCTTCCGTCACCGGCGACCCCGCGGTGTTCGTCTCGGTCTCGGCCGCCCACCAGGGGCCGGATGGCGGGGGGCCGGTCGCCGCGATCGTGGACCTGGGCTGATGACGGCTCCGCATTGGAGGGTGCACCTGCGGCCCGGCTCGACCGACGTGGACCTCGCGGCCGGCGGCTCGCTCCCCGGCGCTTTCACGGCCGCGTGGGCGACCGACCCCGGCCGCGTCGTCTTGTCCACACTGGATGGAGTGCGGCTGAACGCGGACGAGCTCGCGGCCCGCACCTCGTCCGCGGCGGGTCGGTACGCGGCGGCCGGCCTGTCGCCGGGCGACCGGGTCCTGCTGAGCGCGGGAACCTCGGTGGACCTCGTCGTGGCGTACCTGGGCGCGCTGCGGCGTGGGCTGACCGTGGTGCCGGCCAACCCCGGCTCCCCGGATGCCGAGCTGGCCCGGCTGGCGTCCGGCTCGAGGCCCGCGCTGGCGGTGCTGGACTCGCCGGGACGGTTGGGCGACGCCCGGGTGCCGGTCACGACCCCCGACCTGGCATCGCTGCCGCGGTCCGGCGGGCCGGTGGACCTCGACCGCGCCAGACCGGAGGACGTCGCGCTCATCATCTACACATCGGGGACGACCGGCCGGCCCAAGGGGGTTCCGCTGTCGCACGCCAACCTGCTCGCGAGCGCGCACGCCGTTCGGCTCGCCTGGCGCTGGCAGCCCGATGACCGGCTGGCTCTCTGCCTGCCGCTGTTCCACGTGCACGGCCTCGGCGTCGGGCTGCACGGCACGCTGGTGACCGGCGCGTCGGCCACGCTGATGCCGAAGTTCGAACCGGCCGCGGTGGCCGCCGCGATCGCCGATGACGGGGCGACGATGTTCTTCGGCGTACCGACGATGTACCACCGGCTTGCCGGCTCGGCCCACCTGTCGAGCCTGGCCGGGCTGCGCCTGGCGGTCAGTGGGTCCGCTCCCCTCCCGGTCGGGCTGCACGCCGCGCTCCGCGAGGGTTCCGGTCAGGTCGTGCTCGAGCGGTACGGGATGACCGAGACCGTCATGCTGGTCTCGAACCCGTACGACGGCGAACGACGGCCGGGGACGGTCGGCTTCCCGCTGCCGGGTGTGGAGGTACGCCTGGCGCCCCGCAGCGGCGGGGTGAGCGAGATCGAGGTACGCGGGCCGAACGTGATCTCCGGTTACCTCGACGACCCCGCGGCCACCGCGGCGTCGTTCACGGTTGACGGTTGGCTGCGCACGGGTGACCTCGGCGAGTTGGATTCGGATGGATACCTGCGCATCAGCGGCCGAGTCAAGGAGCTCATCATCTCCGGTGGCTACAACGTGTATCCACGGGAGGTCGAGGAGGTCCTGCGGGAGCACCCGGAGGTCGCGGACGCGGCGGTCGTCGGGGCGCCGTCGGCCGAGTGGGGCGAGACGGTCGTGGCGTTCATCGTCGCCGCCGACCCGGCCGACGCGGACGCCCTCGCCGGGTCGCTCGTGGACTGGTGCGTCGGCCGGCTCACCGCCTACAAGCGACCCAGGGAGTGGCGCTTCGTGCCGGCCATCCCACGCAACGCCCTCGGGAAGATCGAGCGACACCGGCTCACTCCGTAGCGCCGACCGGCAGTCGTTCCCGACGTGGAGGTCTTCGGATCAGATTTGCCCGATATACGGTCCGTTACTGCACTATGGACGGTCATTCGGAGAACCTGATCAGGGAGATCGGTCGACCACACAGAGGGTGTGCAGTGTCCGTTCGGAGACCTAGTATGGCGCTCGTTGTCAGAGTCGTTTGACCGAATCATGCCGTCCGTCAGGGCAGCGAGGTGAAGGACATGACCACCGTCACGGACACGCTTGTTGCGGGGCGCTACCGGGTCGGCCATTGCCTGGGCGCGGGCGGCATGGGTCGGGTATGGCTCGCCCGCGATGAGCTGCTCCGTCGGGACGTGGCCATCAAGGAGATCGCGCTCCCGTTCGGGCTCACCGACGAACAACGCGAGGAGATGCGGGAGCGGACGCTACGGGAGGCGAGGGCCGCGGCGCGGCTGAACCATCCGAACGTCGTGCGCATCTACGACGTGCAGCCCGGTCATGAGCGGCCGTGGATCGTCATGGAGTACGTGCCCTCGCGATCCTTGCTGGAAGTGATCCACGAGAACGGGCCGCTCCCGATCCATCAGGTCGCCGGCATCGGGCTGGCCGTGCTGTCCGCACTGCACGCGGCCAACCGGGTGGGTGTGATCCACCGGGACGTGAAGCCGAGCAATGTGCTCATCGCCCACGACGGGCGGGTCGTGTTGACCGACTTCGGCTCGGCGATGATCGACGAGAGTGAAGGCGCGCTGACGCGTACGGGCGTCATCCTCGGTTCCCCCCGCTACATCTCTCCAGAACGGGCCCGCAACGGCATCGCGACCCCGGAGTCCGACATGTGGTCGTTGGGTGCGACGCTGTACGAGGCCGTGGAGGGCCGGGCGCCGTACACCCGCCAGACCACGTTGGAGACGCTGGTCGCCCTCGCTACCGAGAAGCCGGACCCGATCCGCCGGGCGGGTCCACTCAAGCCGGTGCTGATAGGGCTGCTGCAGAAGAGTCCGCGGGCTCGGATGAGCGCGGCGGACGTCGAGGAGCGGCTACGGCGCGTGGCCGACGTGCAGAACGCCGTACGTCTGGTGGAGGTGCCCGGCCAGCCGCGTCCGCTCGACAACGTGAGCCCGAACGGTGGCACCCCCGGGTCGCCGCCCCGGCGTCCCAGCCATCTCGGCGAGATGGTCCAGAGCGGCGAGATCTACCCCCGCGCCGTTCCGGGTGCCGATCAGCTCACCGGCTACGCCTTCCGGGAGCCGTTGGCGCTGCCCTCCGCCGCGCCTAGCGCGCCCGCGCAGGCCACGAAGCGCAGTGTCGTCCGGCCCCGCGAGGTGAGGCCGCACCGGTGGGGATACCACCGGCGGAACGTCGTCACAGTTGGGATCGCGGCCGTCGTCGCACTCGCCCTCGGGGTGGTGGCGTTCGCCGTGGCCGCCAACCGTGGCAGCGGACCCGCTAGGGCGGACGTCGACAAGGTCGCCAATACCGCGTCGACCGTAGCCCCGCCCGCCTCCGCGCCCGCTGCCCCGGCCGCCTACACGAACGTGCTGCCCGCGGGGTTCGAGTGGTACACCGGCAAGAGCGGGTTCCGGGTGGCCCATCCGGCGCGATGGGTGAGGACCCAGGAGGATCGCCGCAGCGTGACGTTCTGCGCGCCCGGCGGCCCACCGGTCGTCAGCGTCCGCGCATGGAACCCCTCAGACCCGGACCTGTCCCTGGCGATGGCCCGCGAGGAGTCTGCGGCGGCCCTCGGCAGCTACCACCGCATCCAGATGGTCGTGTCGCCGCGGCGGGACGGTGCGGTGTGGGAGTACACCTTCACCGACCCGAAGATGGGAAGGCTCCACGGGCTCGACCGGGTCGTCGTTGCACCCGCCGGCACGTACCTCATCCAGTGGCGCACCCCGGCCGCCAAGTGGACCGAGAACCTCGACAAGCTGGGCGTGGTCACCCAGAGCTTCCACCCGGCGCCAACCGTCGCGGTCGCCGGCACGCTGCC
>DASXRC010000233.1:0-13235 GCA_036506795.1 Micromonosporaceae bacterium | reverse complement strand
GAGGTTGTCCCGGCCGCTCGCGACCGGGTCCGCGCCCGAGTTCTGGGCAACCACGCCGATGACGCTGCGTACCCGGTCGGGCTCGCGCCGCACGTCGTGCCCGGCGACGGTGGCGGAGCCGGAGTCTGGCCGGGCCAGCGTTGTGAGGATCTTGATGGTGGTGGTCTTGCCCGCCCCGTTGGGGCCGAGCAGCCCGAACACCTCGCCGCGGCGGACGTCGATGGACAGGCCGTCGAGCGCCCGTACGCCGCCGGGATAAGTCTTCGTGAGATCGTGCGTCTGCACGGCGTACGCCGTACGCACTCCGGACGTCATGTCAGGTCTCCTTCGTGTCGGTTCTGACCGCGTGGAACCGACCCATCCCGGGACGCCCGGCTATCCTGTGAGCTGCCACCTCGTGGCCGGGTGCCCGTTGCGGTGTCGGTTCGAGGTTCGCGACCCCGGCGCCGGTGTTGCAGCACCGCGTCGGGGTCTTTTGCTAGCTCGGCGGGCCCTCCTTCCCGTGGAACGCGTACCAGAGGTGCAGGTCGGGGAACGCGCCGGAGTCCAGCTCGGCGAGCACGCCCCGGAGCCAGTCCGCCTCGGCGCGGGTGAGCGCGAGGTGGTACTCCGCCTCGATGAGAAACATGCGCGAGATCTGCTTGCCGTACTCCTCCAGCGCCGCCCGCTGCTCCGCGGCATCGGCGTCGAGCGCCTCGAGCCGTCGCCTGAGCAGCGGAATCGCCTCGTCGGGCGGCAGGATCCCGAGGACCGACAGCGCGGCCTCGAACCGGGGGTACTCGCGCTCGGGCACGCCGACCAACTCCCGGAGCCAGTCGGCCAGCTCGGCGCGGCCGGCATCCGTGATCGAGTAGACCGTTCGCTCGGGGTGCCGTCCCTGCCGGCTCGTGCCGGCGGCCTCGATGAAGCCGTGCTTCTCGAGGTTCTGAACGACCGTGTATAGCGAGCCCCAGTTGATCTTGATGCTCTGGTCCTTGCCGCGCTCGCGCAGCAGGGAGGCCAGTTCGTACGGGTGCATGGGCCGCTCCGCCAGGGTGCTGAGCACCGCGAGGGCGAGCAGGTTGCCGACCTTGCGCCGCTTGGCCACGTCGCCCCTCCTGACTCCTCGCTTGCGGGTACTCGGTTACGAGTATACGCACGCGAGGACCTACGGCAAGCGGGTTGGGCGAATCGGCCGCGCGATCCGTCAGAGGCGGCCCTCGGCGGAGCGGGCTCCGACCGCGGTCGTCGGCACGGAGAGTCCCCGCTGGAATCCGACCGCGCCCTCGATCGTGCGTGCGGTGCTGACGGGAACGCCGTCGTGTAGCCGTCCGGTCGTTGCTGCCCGCGCTAGAGACGTGGACGGTCAGCGGCTCGACGCCGCGGGTGACGTCGGCGGCGCTGGCTATTGGCACGTCCGAAGTGGTGTTGTACGTGATCGGGTACAACGCACTCCGGGGAGTACGTCAGGTAGTAGAGCGAGCCGTCGAGTGCGACCTTCATGTCCACGACGCTGCCGGCCTGGTTGGCGAAGTCCTCCGCCGCGGTGACGTTGCCGTCCGCGTCGCGACCAGCGGGAAAGAGCCGGCCCTCCGCGTACCGCTGGGTATGTTGACCGCGTGGCACTGTCGGTGTGGGGTCGGAACCTCCTCGGCTGCGTCGCGGTCGCGGCCGGGGTGGCCGCGTTCTCTTTGGGGTTGCCGGGCGTCGACGCCGCGATCCCGGATTCGACCGTACCCGCGGGGCGGCCGCTGGAGTTTGCCCAGGACGCCAGCGTGGAGCCGCCCCCACAGGCTCGGCTCGTGGCCGACCAGACCTCGCCGACGGAGGGAGTATTGACCCTGCTCGTCGACGGGGTGACATACCGGGTGAGCGAGCGGCCGTTCACCGGGACGCTCGACGAGCTTGCCGCGCAGATCGCCAACGACCTTCGGAACCAGAACGGGCTGCAGGCGGTCGGGGCTCTCCACGCCGCCGTCAGCGATCAGGGGGTGCCCGGCGTCCAGGCGGCGTTCACCGGGGAGAGCCGATCCGGCTGGTTCACGGCGTTCCTGCGGGGCGGCATCGCCCTGGTCGCGGTCGTCGACGGCAACGACGCGAGCCTGAGCCGCAATCTGCACGCCATCGACGACAGCGTCGAGACACTGCGGTTCGAGGCGCAAGCATGACGGCGGTGGCGGGCCAGGAGGCGGCCGGCGGCCGGTGGGCCCGGCTGCGCTGGCCTGCGTCGTGGCTCTTCGTCGTGCTGACCGTGCTCGGCGCCGTGGTGCTAGCCAGCGCGTTCGGTGTCGTCGCGGTCCGGAACCCGCTGGCGACGATCACGGCGGTTGTCCTGTTCACGCTGCACGGTGTGGTGTTCGCACTGGTCTTGCGCACCATCGACTACCTCGAGCCGGAACCGGTCTGGATGCTCGTCGCGGCGCTGATCTGGGGTGGTGTGATCGCCGCTGGCAACGCGCTGCGCGCGAACGTGGCGCTGGAGTCGATCCTGACGAAGCTGACCTCGCTGACGTTCGTGCGGGACTGGGCCGCCGCCGTCGAGGGCCCGACCGACGAGGAGATTCTCAAGACCCTGGGCATCGTCGCGTTGGTGCTGCTTGCCCGCCGCAACGTGAACAGCGTCCTCGACGGGCTCGTCTACGGGGCGTTTGTGGGACTCGGCTTTCAGGAAGTCGAGAACGTCATCTACAGCCTCAACGCGGTCGTACAGGCGGACGTCGACAGCGCCGGACCAGTCGTGCAGACGTTTGTGGTGCGCGGTCTGCTGACGGGGCTGTGGAGCCACACGGTCTACAGCGCGATCGCCGGTGCCGGCGTCGCGTACGCCGCGCTGCGCACCGACCGGTCGTGGGCCAGGCGGCTCGGCGTCGCCCTCGCCGCTCTGCTCGCGGCGTGGAGCTGCCATTTCCTGTGGAACTCGCCGCTGCTCGACTCGGCGACCGGCGGCCTGCCTGGCGCGTACGGCCCGTTGTTCGCCGTGCTCGTCAAGGGCGCCCTCATCCTCACGCTGTTCCTGGTGCTGTTGTGGATCGCCCGGCGGGGCGAGTACCGCCCGCTGACGGCCGAGCTCGCCGCTCAGGGCGACCCCCGGCTGGCCACCCCTGCCGAGATCGCCGCCTTGCGCACCGCCCGCACCCGCCGCAGTGCGCGCTGGAACGCGTTCGTGGCCGGTGGCCTCGTGGCGATCCGGCCGGTGCGCCGGCTCCAGCGGGCGCAGGCCGACCTCGCCGTCGCGCTCAACCAGGGTCGGCCGACGGGGGCGATCATCGACCGGGTGTACGCCCAACGCCAGCGACTGACCCAGTTCGGCGTCGCGGAGGCGACCGGTGCGCGCCGATCGAGCATCGTCGGCTGGGTGTCGGTCGCCGCAGCGGTGCTCTGCCTGTTCTTCCCCTTCCTGTTGGTCGTTCCCATCGGCGTGTTCGCCTCGACGGTGCCCCGCGCCCGGCGGCGCGGTGTCGCCGCCGACCCCAAGGTCCGCACGGGACTCGAACTCGGGCTGGTCCTCACCGTGGTCTGGTTGATCGATGCCGCGGCGCGGTCCGCAGGACTGGGCTAGCCGCCGCGCGCCGCCCGCCCGCGGCATGGCCAGCCGGCGTGCGTCAGGCGAGGCCGGCGTCGTGGGCGAGCAGCGCGATCTGAGTACGGTTGCTGAGGTCGAGCTTGGTCAGGATGTGCGTGATGTGCGCCTTGACGGTCGCCACGCTCATGAACAGCTCCGCGGCAATCTCCGCATTGGTGCTGCCCGGCGGCGACGCGCGTGGACCGTGATCGCCGTCTCCGTGCTCGTGGTCTCGCTGGCCGGCACCGCTGGGCGGCGCTGTCGATGGCGCGAGCGCGGCGACGCTGGCTGGCATGCATCTGGTCGGTGAATGAGGCACACTCGTCGCGATGCGAATCGAGTTCACCCTCGACTGCACGGATCTTGAAACGCAGGCACGGTTCTGGGCGGCCGCGCTGGGGTGTGTCGTCGAGGGTGTGATCGAGGATCGATACATCTCGCTGAGTGCGCAGGCCATCAACCTGACACTGCAGCGAGTTCCCGAAGCCAAGACCGTCAAGAACCGGATGCACATCGACCTGCTCGTGAATGACCTTCCGGCCGAGGTCAGCCGACTGGAGTCACTGGGCGCGACGCGGCTGACGCCAGCGCCACTGCGAGAGTTTGGTCAGACCTGGTACGTCATGGCGGATCCGGAGGGCAACGAGTTCTGCCTCGCGGTGGATCCGTCGGCGCGGCCTTCGCGTGGACGGTGATTCCGCCGTCCTCAGACGCCCCTCGTAGGCTCCGGGGCCGTGAGCCTGAGCAGTTGGTGGTCGCGGATGTCGGCCGACCTGCCGCGCCCCTTCTGGTATCTGATGGCCGGCACGTTCGTCAACCGGATCGGCTACGTCGTCGAGCCTTTCCTCGCGCTCTACCTGGCCGGCCCGCGCAACCTGACAGCAACGACGGTCGGTGTGGTGTTGGCGTCCTTCGGCGCCGGCTCGTTCGTGTCACAGATCGTCGGTGGTTACCTGGCCGACCGGATCGGTCGTCGGATGACCCTGGTGATCGGGATGGTGGGCACGGCGGCCTGCTTCATGCTGCTGGCCTCCGTGCGGCACCTCGCGCTGATCGCGGTCGCCGCGACCCTGACGGGCCTGCTCCTCGATGTGTACCGGCCCGCCATGTCGGCCGCGGTCGCGGACCTGGTGCCGACCCACGCCCGGCCGAGGGCGTACGCCTTGATCTACTGGGCGATCAACCTCGGCGTCGCCGTGGCCGGCATCCTCGGCGGGCTGCTGGCCGACCGCTCGTACTGGCTGCTATTCGTCCTGGACGCGGTCACCTGCCTCGGCTTCGCGTTGATCATCGCGCGTGCGGTCCCCGAGACCCGGCCGAAGCCCACCGCGGGCGAGTCCGGCAGCTATGTCCGCGTCCTGAAGGACGGCATCGCCGTCGGCCTGTTCCTCTCCATCCTGCTCAGCACCATCGTCTACATGCAGCAGTTCGTGACGCTGCCGCTCGCCGTGCGCGCGAGTGGGCTCACGGCCAGCGCCTACGGGGTGATCTACGCGGTGAACCCGATCGCCGTCATCGTGGCCCAGCCGCTGGTGATGCGTTTGATCGACCGCCTCCGGGTCGTCCCGACGATGGCGGCCTCGTCGCTGGTGCTGGGTGTCGGGTTCGGGCTGACCGCATTCGCGCACTCGATCCCGGTGTTCGCGCTCACCGTGCTGATCTGGACGGTCGGCGAGATCGGATTCAACGCGGTGGGGCCCGCGCTCATCGCCGAGATCGCGCCGCCCGAGCTGCGAGGCCGCTACAACGGGCTGATCGGCACGGCGTTCGGTGCAGCGTCGCTGCTGGGTCCGCTCGGAGGCACGTGGTTGTTCGGCATCAGCCAGGGCCTGCTGTGGCTCGTCTGCCTGGTGAGCGCTGGCCTCTCCGGCGCGGCGGTGCTCGCGCTCGGCCCGGCCATCGCGCGACGACAACGCATCATCCGCGGCTCCGAGCTGACCGACCGCGCCGTGATCAGTGGAAGCTCCCCCATGTGATTGACCTACCCGCGGTCGTGGCCGCTCTGGTCCCGGATCGCGCGGTAGACGCGTTCGTACCCCTCGACCATCACGCTCACGTCGAAGTGCCGGGTGACGTGATCGCGGCAGTCGGCGGGCCTCAGCCCCACCGCCCGCTCGATACCGGCGGTCAGTTCGTCCGGGGTGTCGCAGATGACCCCCGTGCGACCATCGTCCACGACCTCGGAGACCGACCCGGAGCGCAGGGCCACGACCGGCGTCCCGCAGGCCATCGCCTCGATCATCACTAGGCCGAACGGTTCCGGCCATTGCACGGGGAACAGCAGGCACGCGGCCTTGCCGTACAGCTCGCATTTCCCGTCGAAGTCGGTCTCGCCGAGGTAAACCGCGTCGTCGCCGAGGCGCGGGCGGATCTGCTCGTTGAAGTACTCCTCTTCCCGTGCTTCATTGACCTTGCCGGCGAGGACGATCCGTCGGTGAGCCGCGCGGGCCGCGTCCATCGCCAGGTGTGCCCCCTTCTCCGGAACGAACCTGCCAAGGAAGAGGACGTAATCCTCCTTGGCGTCGCGGAAGGGGTAGTTATCGACCTCGATGCCGTTCGGCACGGTCGCCATCCAGTTCAGGTCCGGCGCATCCGACCGCTGAGCATCCGAGATTGCTACGAGCCACACCGCCTTACCGAGCTCGCGATGGTAGTCGCCCAGCTCGCCGTCCATCGGTCCGTGCATCGTGGCGACCGTGGGCACCCTACGACCGAGCGCGGTGAGCGGCCCGGCGAGGGTGTGGTCATGCACGACGTCCACGTCGAGCCCGTCGACGATCCGGGCCGCTGCCGCGGCGTACATCACCTCTGGGGCGGGCTCGCCGAGCCGATCCGACTGGGGCTCGTCGTAGACACGCACGATCTCCCCCGGCAGCTCGTCGGCCCCATGGCCGACGAGAGTGACCCGATGGCCGCGAGATACCAGGCCGCGCGTGAGGTCCGCGACGACGGCCTCGATTCCGCCGTACGCCTCCGGGGGGATGGAGAAGTACGGCGGCGCCACCATCGCGATCTGCAGCGGCCGACCCGCCGTCGTCCCGTCCGCCATTTCCGCACCCTCCATCGGCCGTCGCCTCTGCCGCCATTGATACCCACTCGGCCCACGGCGAATACGTGGACCTACCGCGGTCCACTGTCGAGGCTCGCCGTGTGCTAGGCGGACGCTGCGTCGCGTAGGTCGGCGATGTGCTGCAACAGATCGCGCTGGCCGATCGGCGCCGGCGGCGAACCCGTCCGTGCCTCCTGCATGGCCTTGGCCAGCTGCGCGCGACGGAGGAACTCCTTGATGTCGGCGCCCGTCATGCCGTGGCTGGCGCGGGCGAGCTCCTGGGGATCGATGTCCTCGGCGAACATTCGGAACCCGGCCACCTCGTGCGCTTCGATCAGCTGGCGGATCATCTTCGTCACGATCTCCGCACGCCCGGTCTCGTCGGGTGCCGGGATCGCCAGCTTGACGTCGAATCGCCCCGACCGGATCAGCGAGTCGTCCACCCGGTGGGGGAAGTTTGTCGTCGCGACCACGATGACATCCGGGTTGTCCTCGATGAGGTTGTTCATCTCCTGCTTAAAGATGCCCGCCACCGCGTTCACAGCTTGGCTCGCCGCATCGAACCCGCCGCCCGCGTAGCTGATGATGCTGTCGAATTCGTCGAAGAGCATGACGGTCGGATTGCGGTACTGACGGGCCTCGCGGAAGATCCGTTTGATGTTGCGCTCGGACGAACCGAGCCACTTGTCGAGGATCTCGGGCGTACGGATCTCGCGGAAGTCGGCGCCGACCTCGCTCGCGAGCGCCTGGGCGAGCATCGTCTTGCCGGTACCGGGCGGGCCGTACAACAGGATGCCCTGCGGCCGCCGCGCGCCCCACCGCGCCATCACCTGCGGATGCCGGAACGAGACGGCGATCTGTCGGAACTGGGCGACCACGTCGTCGAGGCCGCCCACCTGGTCGAGCGTGACCAGCGGTCGCGCGGTCGCGCCCGACTCCCCTCCGGCCGTCGACCGGGTCAGCACGTAGCGTCGTCCGGCGAGCGCGTTGTCGCCGTCGTCGCTGTCGTGTTTGCCGTTGCCGTCGGCCACGACCTCGCCGACGATCTCGAGAACGAGGCCGAACATCGAACCGACGTGCCGGGAGGACATCGTGTCTATCGGCACCACGGCCCGGACCGTGATCGTCCGGGTGCCGTCGGCCCGAGGCTCCCGATGCGTCACCCTCGCTCGCAGTCCGGTGCGCTCGTCCGCACGGACCTCCGAACGGACGATCCGGCCCTCGTCGGCCGTGCCCGGCTTGGGACCACGTCGCTCCAGCCCGAGCCGGCGGGTCACCTCGGCGGCCGCCGCCTCCACGCCGTCGACCACCCGTGTTGCCCACTCGTCACCGGCCGCGGCGCGGCGGGCCAGGAGCACACCAATCGGGTGTGCGCGCAGCACGGCCGGGCCCGCAGCCGTCTCGCGTTCGCCCCGCCGGCCGACGTGGATGGCTGCGTCCAGCAGGTAGGCGGGGTCCGCCTCCTTGGCGCCGCTCGTAATCGTGAACCTCACCCGGCGTACCGGATCGGGAAACGCCGCGTCGTGCAACAGCTCGACCCGCCGGACGGCGGCCTCTCGCAGGATGTCTGCCACATCGACGAGCGCGACCGTGGCGCCGTGACACTCGAACGTTTCGATGTCCGGTCGCAGCCCGTACCCCAGGTCCGGCATGAAACCCCACGTCAGTCGGCGGCCTTACCTGCCGAAAGTCTGACATGTGCATACCCGGCCGACCACCGATGGAGTGGCGTCGGCCCCAACCTGCGTCTGAAGGGTTAGTTGTTCGCCACCGCGGGGCATCTGCTGCCAGAAGTAGACGAGGGGGGCACTTCATGACCAACTTGGGTCCCGGCCTGTCGTCCGGGGAACGCGAGGCGTCGGTCAAGGAGCTCGTGCAGGCGGCGGCGGAGCAGATGTCTCGGCTGGTGCGCGATGAGCTGGCGCTGGCCCGCGCCGAGACCACCGAGAAGGCCAAACGGGCCGGCGCGGGTGCCGGCCTGCTCGGTGGTGGTGGCCTTGTCGCGCTGTACGGGGTTGCCGCATTGCTCACGGCGGTGGTGCTCGGCCTGGCCGAGGCGATTCCGGCGTGGCTGGCCGCGCTGATCGTGGCGGCGGTGCTGTTCGCGGTGGCCGGCGCCATGGCGGTACGGGGGCGCCAGCAGGTGAAGCAAGCCGGGCCACCGGTGCCGCAGGAGGCGGTGCGCAGCGTCAAGGCGGACGTCGACGAGGTGAGGGAAAGGGCGCAGCGATGACCACGAAGAAGGCCGACAGCCATGTTACGGGAGGGGCCGCCGCCGAGCCGGCGAGCACCGATCCGGATGAGCTCCGCGCTGACATAGACGAGACACGCGCCGCCCTCGGCGACACCGTCGAGGCCCTGGCCGCGAAGGCGGACGTCAAGGCCCGGGCGCAGGACGCCGCCGGCGCCGCGGTCGAGCGGGCCAAGGACGGCGCCCATCAGGTAGGAGAGACCGTGCGCAGGCGGCCGGCGCCCGTGGCCGGTGCGCTTGCCGGCCTGGCGGCAGCCGTGGCGGCTGTGACCATGATCAGGCGTCGGCGGGCGATGAGGGCCCGCGCCCACAACCGGCGAACACGGCGCGGGCGCTGAGAGCGCACGGCCATGACAGACGGCGACACCGCCTTCCGCGACGTCGGGGCCGGACCTGAGCGCCGGACCGGCGTGGCCGAACCCCGCCGGGCTTCCAAGCCACCCGAGCAGCCGAGCGAACTCGGCCGACGGGGCCTGTGGGGCGTACTCAGACGGACCGTTCGCGAGTTCGGCGACGACAACCTGACCGACTGGGCGGCCGCGCTGACTTACTATGCCGTCTTGTCGATCTTTCCTGGCCTGCTGGTGCTGGTCTCCGTGCTGGGACTGCTCGGCCAGTCGGCCGTGCAGCCCTTGATCGACAATATGCGCTCAATTGCGCCGGGCCCGGTCGGTGACATTCTCACCACCGGTGCCCGGAGCCTGACCGAGGCGCAGGGCGCGGCGGGCATCCTCGCCATCGTGGGCGTCGCCGGGGCGCTGTGGTCGGCGTCCGGCTACATCGCGGCGTTCATGCGTGCGTCGAACGCCATCTACGACGTGCCCGAGGGCAGGCCGATCTGGAAGACACTGCCGATTCGCCTGGCCGTCACCGTGGTCATCGGCGTGTTGCTGGTCGTCAGCGCGTTGATCGTCGTGTTCACCGGTGAGCTGGCAAACCGGGTCGGTGACGCGCTCGGCTTCCAGTCGTGGCTCGTCACGGCGTGGGGCATCGTCAAATGGCCGGTGCTGGTGATCCTGGTCAGCCTGATGTTGGCGATCCTCTACTGGGCCTCGCCCAACGCCAGACAGGCCGGCTTCCGCTGGGTCAGCCCGGGCGGGATCCTCGCCGTCATCGTGTGGGTTATCGCCTCGGCCGGGTTCGCCATCTACGTCGCGAACTTCGGGTCGTACAACAAGACCTACGGCACACTGGGCGGAGTCATCATCTTCTTCGTCTGGCTGTGGATCTCTAACATAGCCGTCCTGCTCGGTGCCGAATTCGACGCGGAACTCCACCGTGGCCGGGCCATCGCCGCCGGACACCCCGAGGCAGAGGAACCTTTCGTAGAGCTTCGGGACACCCGGAAGATCAAGAAAGGCAAGGACACCGACCTGGGCTGAGCAGGCAGTGGCTGTTAGTCACGAGCGATCGTTACCGATGGCCTGTCCGTTGGGGTTGGCGCGGGTGAAGCTTCGGCGACATTCCTCCTCGCTGGACGGCGTCCGGTACGTTCCGAATGGCATGCCGTGCGCGGGGGTATCCAAGAGCCTGGTGGATCACCCCGCGCTCCGGCCGCCGGTGAGGGGTGGCACGCCCAGCGGTAGGGTTCGGTTCCCGCACCGTTCGCTACCAAGCAGCGGCCCGAGCTTCCGGGTGGTGTCGGTTTGTGATGGCGGTGGCGGCGATACTGCTGTGGCTCCTGATCGTGCTGCTGCCTGGCCTTGCGTTGGCCCGGTTGCTTCGGGTGCCGGGATCCCTTCCCGCGCTGGCCGCCATCGCCGCCCCGGTGAGTTTGGGCCTGGTCTACCTTGTCGGTCTGCTGGCGAGCCGGGCCGGCCTGCCGGTGGCGACGACCTGCCTCACCGTGCTGAGCGTATTGCTGGTCGCCTGGTTCACCGTCGAGGTGGTGCACCGGCTCCGCGCCACCGGGCGGCCCGCGCCGGGTGCCACCACGCGGGCGATCCGTCGAGCGGGATCGCGGCTGGCCGGGTGCACACCGCCGGTCGTCTGCTCGCGTGCCCTGCTCGGCGTGGCGATCGGCGCGGGGCTCCTGCTCTGGACGAGCCTGCACGCACCATTGACGGTGCCGGCGGGCTTCGATGCCATGCACCACGGCTACTTCGTCAGGCAGATCGTTGCGCACGACACCCTGAACGCGAACGTCGTACTCTCGTCGGACCCGTCCCTGCCGGACGGCACGACCAGCTTCTATCCGCTGGGCGCGAACCTGGTCGCGGCGCTCTTGAACGTCGCGACGGGAGTCCCCGTCTCGGTCCTGCTGCTGGCGAGCACCGCGGCGCTCGCCGGGGCGGTCCTGCCGCTCGGCACGTACGTCCTGACCCGGCGGTTGGCTCCCGGATTGCCGTTGGTGGCTGGTTTCGCGGCGCTGGCGGCGGTGTTACCGGCGGGCCTGTTCCTCATCGAATCGACCGGGCGGATCACCGCCGTCCTCGGTCTCGCCCTGGTACCGGCCGCGGTTGGCGCCATCTGTTTCCTGGGCGTCCGAGTGGACTGGCGGCTGGTCGTGCTGAGCGTGTTGACCCTGGTGGGCATCGCCGGAGTGCACACCTCCGAACTTCCAATCGTGGTCGGACTGGCCGTCGCCTGCACCATGGTGGGCGCGTGCCTGTCGCGTCGATGGCGGCCGTCTCTCCTCTGGCTGGCCGGTTTCGCGGGTACCTGCGCCCTGGCCACGCTGGTCCTGATTGCGGTCGACCCCGGCATCCGGCATGTGTCCGGGCAGCGCTCAGAGGCCTTTGGTGACACGTCCAGCGGGGCCGCCTCCTTCCCGGCCGCGATCTGGCAACTCCTGACTTTGTCGTCCGATCCGCCCGAGGCCAAGCGCCCCATGATGGTGTGGTCGGCCCTGGCGGTCGCGGGCTGTCTGCTGAGTTTGCACCCCCGGTGGTGGCGACTGGCGGGCGCGACGGTTGGCTACGCGGTGTTCGCGGGGTTGTTCGTTGCGTGGATGACCCGCCGGATCGGCCCGTTCGCGACGCTGACCGATCCCTGGTACCGCCAGGACTACCGAATGATGTGGCAGTTCTACGTTCTGGGGGCGATTCCGGTCGGTATCGCGTTCGAATGCGTGGCCTCGCTGGTTCGGGTCGCCATCGCATCCGTCGGCTCCCGGTGGAGACGTGCCCGGGTGCGCGCGGGCGAGGCAGCCCGGGATGGCGAACCGGCCCCCGCCGCCGGCGCAGGCCGGCCGGACGGGTCGCCGGGACCGGGACTGCGGTGGGCATCCGCCGTCGTCGCCGTGGCGGCCGTGGTGGCGTGTGCGATTGTGTTCACGAGGCCGCCCGTGCCGGTCTTCTCGCGGTGGCTCAGCGCCAACTACGGTCCCGTCGGCCGTGACTCGCAGGACGCGTTCCGGTACCTCGCGGCCCATGTGACGCCGGGGGAGCGGGTCCTCGATGACCTCGAGGCGCGCGGCGAACTCTGGATGTACGCAGACCACGGCGTGCCGACTCTGTTCGGAAATCCACCCCTGCTCGGGCGGGCGCCCGACTCCTGGAAGGAGCGGCTCTACTTGCGCGGCGAGCTCCGGCACATCGCCACGGATCCCTGCGTTGCTGACCTGCTCACGAAGTACAGCGTGACGTACGTGTACTACAGCGGCCGGAAGATCGTCACCGGACGGCCCGACATCAGGCTCGCGCTGTTGGAGGACCGTCGATACTTCCGCGAGGTCTTTCGGGAGGGGGACGCTTACGTGTACAAGATCAGTCCACCCGTCGCGGCACGACCCTGCGAAAGGTCCCTAACCGCAGGCTTTCCGTGGACCGCCGCGCGCACATCCAAGTAGAGGGCCCCCAGCACTCTCAGTGTCCACAGTGACCGATGCCTTCGCCCCGGTCTGGCCAGACAGTCCCGCAGCCAACGCCCCGTCGGACATCGCTCAGTACGAGCTGTACTAGACGACTCGACGCTCTGAGGCGGCGGGGCCGAAGCATCAAACCGCATCCGCCTAACCCTCCCGGGCTGTCGTTAATCTGACGCCTCGATATCCGGCGGACTTCGTTAAGTATCGCTGACCGCCCCCACCATAGGTAAAGGCGGTGTGTAGCCAATTGTGGCCACACCAAGTCCTCTTAGTCCCTTTGGGAGAGCGGAGCGGTCATGTTCATTACCGAGCGTCTCAGGCGGCCAGGCATCCTGTTCGCCGCCATCGCCGCCTTCCTCGCCGTCTTCCTCGGCGGTGCCCAGGCAGCATCCGCGGCACCGGGCCAGGTCGTCCACGAAGACGTCACGGGCGCCGTGTTCACCTGCACCGATGGGTCGACCTATACGGTCCTCTCCGGCGAGGCCATGTTCCTGAACCACGAGAGCAATGATCAGGCCGGGGGGTTCCACATCACCGGCACGATCGCGCCCACCCACGTGAGGCTCGACTTCAGCGGCGATAACGC
>DASXRC010000232.1:0-5966 GCA_036506795.1 Micromonosporaceae bacterium | reverse complement strand
CGGCCGGCTGGGCGCCCTGCCATTCGTCGTCCACCACGAGATTCGGCTGCCCGGCACGGGCACGGGATCGGCCGCCGTCAGGGTCGAGCTCGCCGCGCCCGCGCCGCTCGGCGCGATCCTCGCCGCGATGCTTCCGGTGCTCGAGCCGTGGCGGCCCCTTCCCGCGTCTGCCTCACCGGATCTGCCTCGCGACAGTGAGCCGCCGCCCTGGCTGCGGGCCGAGGAGGGTTGGCCGCGGCCGGCCGAGGTGGGCCCGCGTGACAAGATCCTTCGACCGTACGACGTGCGGCTGGCACCCTCGGCCGAAGAGGCCGTTGACGGCGCCGTCCTCGCCCGCTCGGCGTACGGTGCGGCACGCGCGGACGACGTGGGCGAGGTCGTCGTCGACGCCACGACGGCGAACCCGATCGGACGCCAAGGCTACGGACCGGAGCTGCCGGACGGTCGGCTCCGACTGACCGGCGCGCTCGACACCCCCTGGTGGGAGATCGCCCGTCCGGACGACGGGGCGGTCGTCGTCGCGGGCCGCGTGGGCGACCCGTTGACCGAGCGACAGCGCGGCGCGCTCACCCGACTCGGCACGGTCACGCTCGTCGGTCCGTCGGCCGGCGTACCGCCGCTGGCCGTCGCCGCGGCCTTGGCGCAGCTGGCCATGACCGGCGTACCCCTGCACGTGCCCGACCTCGGCGAGGATGTCGCCGGCCGGCTCGCTCCCGATCTGGTCCCCCTGCTGCGAGCGCCGCTGCCCGGCCGGGGCGCCGACCCGATGGCGTGGGAGCTGTACGGCATCGCGCAGCGCCGGGCGGCGCTGCGGCACCACGCCAGCGGCTTCGCGTGGCCACGGGCGCTCGCGTCGGCGTACCCCTCGCTGGGCTCGCCGCCGACGGTGAGCGCGCTGCTGGTGACGCGGCGGTCGCGTCTCGTGATGGCCGCGGTCGCGGCGATGACGGCGCAGTCCTACCCGGCGCTGGAGGTCGTCGTCGGGTTGCACGGCTGCGACCTGCCCGCCGACGTGCGTGCCCGCCTGGGCGAGCAGCGGATGCCGGTGCGCGTCCTGCCGGTCCCCGGAGAGCGCAGCCTCGGCGAGGCCCTCGCGGAGGCGACCCGGCTCGCCGAGGGCGGCCTGGTCACCAAGGTCGACGATGATGACCGGTACGGCCCGGAGCACATCTGGGACCTCGTCCTGGCCCGCCACTACTCGGGCGCGACGGTCGTGGGCAAGGGCGCCGAGTTCGTGTACCTGGAGGCTCGCGACCTCACGGTGCGCCGGTACATGGGTAGCGAGCTCTTCAACACGGTCGTCGCCGGCGGCACGATCCTGCTCGGCAAGGGCGACCTGGAGAACGTTGGCGGGTGGCGACCGCTGCCCCGGTCGGTCGACCGCGGGCTGCTCGACCGCGTCCTGCAGGACGGTGGGCTCGTGTACCGCACGCACGGGTTCGGCTTCGTCTACACCCGGCACGGCGACGGCCACACCTGGGACCCCGGGCTGGACTACTTCCTCCACGACCCGCGGCAGGCCTGGCGCGGCCTGCCGCCGTACCAGGAGTTCCGGCCCGCGTGACCGACGTCCCCCGCATCGTGCACAACGACTGGTCGTCGCTCGCGGTCGCCGAGATCGGCCAGTGGGAACCCGGACCGACCGTGAGCGTGGTCATCCCGGCGTACAACTGCCAGGACAGCCTGGATCTGACCCTGGCCTCGCTGGCTCGCCAAACCTACCCGGACGACCTACTCGAGGTCGTGGTCGTCGACGACGGCTCGAGCCCGCCGGTCGCGCTGCCGCAGCTGCGCCCGGCGCGGTGCACACTCGTCGGGCCCGCGAACGGCGACGCGGGATGGGGGCCTGGCCACGCGGTGGACCTGGGCGTACGGCACAGCTCCGGCGAGGTCATCCTCCGCGTCGACGCGGACATGGTCGTCGTGCCGGAGCACGTTGAGGCGCATGCGCGATGGCATGCCGCCGTACCGTACGCGGTGAGCCTCGGCAGGAAGCGGTTCGTCGACGTCGCACCGGGCGAGCCCGGGTGGCCGACTCCGTTGGAGGTGCAGAAGGGCGTCGTCGAGCGGCTCTTCGAGGGGTACGCCACGGAGCCGCACGACTACGTCGAGAAGATCATCCGTCGTACCGACCAGCTGCGGGCGGGCGACCACCTGACGTTCCTGGCCCACGTCGGCGCGACCGTCGCCGTACGCCGGGAGCTCTACGACGCGGCGGGTGGGGTCGATGCGGCGCTGCGTACGGGCGAAGACACCGAGCTCGGCTACCGCCTCGCCCAGGCGGGCGCGGTCTTCATGCCGGAGCCGTTGGCTGCCGGTTGGCACCTCGGCCGGTCCAACGTGATGCGTGACGAGTCGGGGCTGCAGCGGTACACCCGGACGTACCTCGCCGACCTCATGCCGCAGCCACGATGGTTGCGCAAGGCCGGCGGGTCCGCGTGGTCGGTGCCGCTGGTCGAGGCGGTGATGGACGTCCGCGGGCGGTCGCTCGAGCTGGTACGGGCGGCGGTCGACGCGATCCTGCGTGGTCGCGAGTCCGATCTCCGCGTCAGCCTCGTGGCCGACTGGGCCGCGATCGGGAGCGAACGGACGCCGGTCCTGGCGGACGCTCAGTTGGACCTGCGGCTGATCGAGGCGACCTACCGGTCCGACCCGCGGGTTCGACTGGTGGGGCGGGCGCCGACCAACGCGTTTCCAGCGCCGTACCTGATTACGGTCCCGGCCAACGCCGGTCTCGCCGAAACCGCGATCGCGCGGATCATCGAGGAGGCCGACCGCCACCGGGCCGGCCTGGTCCGGGTCCCGCTCGCGGGCGACAGCGGCGCCGCCGTCGAGCTGTGGCGGACGGCGGCGCTCGGGCGGGCGGGATGGGTCCGACGTGAGGGCGAGGCGGTGTCGGAAGTCGTCGCCCAGCTGTACGGCGTTCGAACGCTCTCCGCCGACGCGGTGAGAGTGGTCGACCTGTCCGCGTACTCAGCGGACCAACTCGCCGGGGGGATCGCGCCCGCGGGAGGCCGCGGAAGCCGCTGGCCGCCGGCGTCGGTGGAGGTGGCCGGCCTGCGTTCGTGGGCACGAGCGACCGCCCTGGTTGCTTCGCTGTCGGCGGCGCGGATCTGGCACGTGATCGGGCGCGCGGGT
This sequence comes from Micromonosporaceae bacterium, assembly GCA_036506795.1. Taxonomy (GTDB): domain Bacteria; phylum Actinomycetota; class Actinomycetes; order Mycobacteriales; family Micromonosporaceae; genus DASXRC01. Next base: position 2,828 of record DASXRC010000232.1, on the reverse strand, counting down.
CAGCGCAGCGCTCATCGACGTGGAGGGGTCCAACGTGGACGATGACCGGGTGGGCGCCCCGCGGGTGGTGCTGCTGCAGGACAGGCGTTGGGCTCCGCTCGCCGGGGTGTGCTGTTGGCGACACAGCTGTCGGGAGGCGTTTCGGGCCGCGGGTGCGACCGTCGACGAGGCGACGTTCGATGCGCCGCCGCCCGCGCCGACAATTTCCGGAAGCGGCGGACCGCGATTGGCCTGGCTGCCGCCGCGTGCGCGCCGGCCACTGGCCCGCGGGTACCGGCACTCCCGCGGGGCTGCCCGCCGGGTGGCCCGACTCAAGGCGCGTGCTCAAGCGGTCCCGATCCGGGGTGATCTGCACGGCGCGGACCTGGTCGTCGCGGAGTCACTGGAGGCGGCGGACGCCGCCGTGCGGGCCGGCGTACCCGGTCGGCGCGTCTGGGCTCTCGCGCTGCCGATCGAGTGGCTCCGGCTTGGCGACGACTCCCCATACGCGGAGCTGCTCGCCCGCGTCGCACCGCAGGTGGGTGGTCTGCTCACCGACACCGAGCCGGCCCGGGACAGCGTCGAGCGAGCCGCCGCCGGCTGCCGACCCCGGATCGTGATCTTCCCCGCGTTGGCTGTCGACCGTCCGTGCCCGTCGTGCGCGAACGTTCCCTCACCCAGCGTCGCAGAGGACGCTCCGCCGGAGGTGGTCCTGCTCCGCGCGTGGCGGTTGGCCATCGACCCCGCCGCTAACGACCCGGCGTACTCCTTCGCCCTGGCGCGTCTGCGAGGGCTGGCCGGTCCGTGGGCGCCGGCGCAACGTCCGAACTGGACCCAGGCCTCGGCCACCTCACCGCAATCCGGTCCGGTCGGCGCCCCGGCCGCCGCATGGACGGCCGACGCTCAGGTACGCGCGGCGCGCGCCCTGCTCGAGCTCGCCGCGCCGAGCGGGTCCGTCGCCGGGTGGCCGCGACGCCCGCGCCGGACGTTGGTCAGCGGGTACGACCTGAAGTTCATCCGGGAGCTAGCGGGGCACCTCGACGCCCGCCCCGATCTGAACGTGACGCTCGATGAGTGGGCGTGGCTGACCAAGGGCACGCGGCAGACCGAGAGACTCGCCGGCGCCGCCGAGTCAATCGTCGCCGAATGGGCGCGACCGAGCGCAGTCTGGCTGTCCCTGCGGAAGCGGGAAGATCAATATCTGGTCGTACGCCTGCACCGTTACGAACTCGACTCGCCGTACCCGCGTCAGATCGCCATCGACAACGTCGACGCGGTCGTCTACATCTCGCCATGGACGGGGCGTCGCATTCGCGACGAACTCGGCTGGCCGGCCGAGAAACTCGTCTTCATCCCCAACTTTCTGGACGTGGGCTGGCTGGACCGTCCGAAGCTCCCCGGCGCGCAGTTCGGCCTCGGCATGGTCGGTGTCGAGTGGGCCAATAAGCGATTCGACCTCGCCCTCGACATACTCGCCGAGGTGCGCCGCCGGGACCCTCGGTTCACCCTGTTCGTTCGATCGAAGATGCCGTGGCAGAACGCGTACGTGTGGGCGCGGCCCGAGGAGCGCGAGTACTTCGGCTGGTGCCTCGAGCGCATCGAGCAGGACGGGCTTCTGCGTGGCGCCGTCACCTTCGATCCCCCGGGTCGCGACATGGCGACGTGGTACCGGCGGGTCGGGCACATCCTCTCCACGAGCGACATCGAGGGCTCCCACGTCGCGGCGGCCGAGGGCATGGCCTCGGGAGCCGTGCCGGTAATCCGCCCGTGGCAGGGCGCGGCGGAGTTGTACGGCGAGGAGGCGGTCCACGCGTCGGTCCACGATGCGGCCGAGGCGATCCTGGCGAACGCCGACGAGGAGAAGTGGCTACACCGCGCTTCGTGGGCGCGGGCCCAGATTCGCCGCTCAGCGGATCCCGCCGCGGTGGTGCGGGCGTGGGGCGACCTGCTGCACGGCGACCTGGTCGCCGCGCGCAGCCACTTTCCCGCGACCTGACGTCCGCTAGAGCCGGTGGGCGTCTGGGTGCGTGGTTACCCCGCGGGTGTCGAAGAAGCGCTTGGCCATGCCGGCAAGCCGGTCGGCGTCGTACTCGCGGTGGTTCTGCACGAGGATCACGAGGTCGGCCTGGGCAACCGCGCCCTCGAGGTCGTCGGTGCGCAGCACGTCGATTCCCGGCACCCGCCACTCTGTGACGCGTGGGTCGTGGTACGTCAGCTTCGCGCCGAGCGCGTGGAGCTGGCGGGCGAGCGATGTCGCCGGCGACTCCCGCTGGTCCGCGATGTTCGGCTTGTAGGTGACGCCGAGCAGCAGCACGGTCGCACCGTTGGTGGCGAGGCCGGCGTTGTTCAGCATGTTCTGCGCGCGCCGGGCCACGTAGGCCGGCATCGTTGCGTTGATCTCCTGCGCCAGCTCGACAAACCGGAATGGGTAGCCGAGCTTCGCCCGAACGTTGTGGCTGAGGTAGTTAGGGTCGATGGGGATGCAGTGCCCGCCGACGCCCGGGCCCGGGTAGAACGCCTGGAAGCCGAACGGCTTGGTCGAGGCGGCGCGGATCACGTCCCAGAGGTCGATGCCGAGCTCGTGGCAGAACCGGGCCATCTCGTTGACGAGCGCGATGTTGATGTGCCGGTACGTGTTTTCGAGCAGCTTCGCCGTCTCCGCCTCGCGAGTGCCCTTGGTGCGCACCACCGTCTCCACGAACCGGCCGTAGAACGCGGCGGCCCGGTCGGCGCAGGCCGTGGTGTAACCGCCGACCACCTTCGGGGTGTTGCGCGGGCCGAACCGCTCGTTGCCCGGGTCGATCCGCTCCGGCGAGAAGGCCAGGTGGAAGTCGATCCCGGCGGTGAGG
>DASXRC010000231.1:0-19134 GCA_036506795.1 Micromonosporaceae bacterium | reverse complement strand
GCGCGGGGCGTGGATCCAATCCACGCCCCGCCGTCATGCACAGTGGGTACGCCCAGACAGATGTGCGTACGCCCGGGTGGGCGTGGACTTCGACGACATCATGCCGCCGGGCCGAAGCGCCGGCGACGCCGACAGCGAGATCAGCCGACCACCTTCTGCAGCGACTGAATGACCGTGACCTCCTTGCGCTGCCCGTCGACCATCGTCTGCGCGAGCCAGCGCACGTCGTCGTTGTCCGACAACTTCACCGCGGCCTCGGCCATGTGGATGCCGCCCAGGTGGTGCTTCAGCATCAGCTGCAGGAACAGCTTGTCCGCCGCGGCGCCGTGCGCGTCGCGCAGCGCCGTCATCTCGGCCTCGGTGGCCATGCCGGGCATGAGTCCGTTCTCCAGCGCGGCCGAACCCTCGGGCATCCAAGCCATCCGCGGGTTGCTGCCGGTCGGCTCAAGATGCCAGTCCCGCAGCCATTGGCTCATGACACCGATCTGCCCCTGCTGGGTGAGCGCGATGTCCTCGCCCAACGAGCGGACGTCGGGGTTCGAGCCGTTCTTCGCGACGAGCATGCCCATCTCCACGGCCTGCGCGTGGTGCGTGGACATGTCCCTGGCAAATCCCGCCTCGGGCGAGTTCTCGCCTGGGGCGAGCAGGCGAGGGGTGAGCAGGCCCGCGGCGTACCCGAGCAACAACCCGACCACGATGGCGAGCGCGACGCCGATGGTGCCGACCCGCCACCGGGGGCGGCGCGGCTCCTCGGACAAGACCTCTGACGAGCCGCTGCCCGCCGACGCCTCGGGGCGGACCGGAGCCGTCACTGGCCCTGCTGGTCCTTGCCGAGGTCACGCGGCGTGGTGCCGGTGGCGGTGATGCCGCCGGAGCACCCGGCTTGTGGCTCCATCGTGGCGTTCTTGCGCAGCGCCTTGATGAAGTCGTCGATGCGGCCGTCGCTCGCGTTGTTGACCTTGAGCTGGTAGCCCCACGCCTGCAGCGAGATCTTCGAGTCCAGGCCCGGGTAGGGGCTCATCAGCATGAACTCCTGGCCGCGGACCTTCGACGCGAGCTTGTCAACCTGGTCCTTGGGCAGGTCGGGGTTGTACGTGATCCACACCGCGCCGTGCTCGAGGCTGTGCACGGCGTGCTCGTTGGCGATCTGGGCGTCGTACACGTCGCCCATGCAGTTCTGCCAGTTGAAGTTGTGCTTCCCGCCGACCGGCGGGGTGACGTCGTACGTTATCGGGCCCCACGCGTGGGTCTGCTCGAGCATCTTCGGGTTGGTCGTCCGGAAATTCACGATGCCGGAGATCCCGTTCGCCCGGTCCTGCCACGTCTTCGACCCCTGGAACACCGCGTACGCGCCGTACCCAATGATTCCAACGGCGAGCAGTCCGACGACGAGGAAGAGGATGATCGGCCCCCAGGCCCGCTGCTGCGTGACCTTGACGGGCGCGATCGGCTTGCGTGGCCCGCCCGGCCGGCCCCCGCCCTTGCCCCCGGTACCCTTGCCCGCCGCCGGAGACTTGCCCGTCGGCTTAGCCGACGTGGACTTGACCGAGGACTTTCCGCCGGCGCCCGGCTTCCTGCCACCGGTGCTGACGACGTTAGGACGGCGCTGTTCGCCGCCACCCTGGGTGCTGATGCTCATGGGGCCTCGTCACGTCGGTTGTCGGGGGGTGCGGCGGGGTTTGATGATCGCTGGGTCGCCGCCAGGGCACCGAGTCTACCCCCGGTAACATGGCTCAGTGACTCCCGCCAAGCTCGCCGAGGTCGTCCTCGCCGCTGCCCGCGCCGTGTTCGCGGAGCGTGGGCTTGATCACTCCCTCCTGCCGGAGTCGGTGACCGTGGAGCGACCCCGCAACCCCGAGCACGGTGACTACGCCTCCAACCTGGCGCTGCAGGTGGCCAACCGCGCCGGCGTTCCGCCGCGCGAGCTCGCGGCCGCGCTCGCCGAGAAGCTCGGCGGGACGGCGGGGATCAAATCGGTTGAAATCGCTGGACCCGGCTTCCTCAATATCCGCCTCGATGCGGCCGCCGCGGGGCAGATGGCCCGCGTCGTGGTCCAGGCCGGGCAGGCGTACGGCGAGAGCGACGTGCTCGCCGGCCAGCGGCTCAACCTCGAGTTCGTCTCGGCGAACCCGACCGGTCCGGTCCACATCGGCGGCGTGCGGTGGGCAGCGGTCGGCGACGGGCTGGCCCGCCTGCTGCGGGCGACGGGCGCGGACGTGACCACGGAGTACTACTTCAACGACGCGGGCGCCCAGATCGACCGGTTCGCGGCGTCGCTGCTTGCCGCGGCGCGTGGGGAGCCGACGCCCGAGGGCGGCTATGCCGGCGAGTACATCCCCGAGATCGCATCCGCGGTGCTGGCCAAGCGGCCGGACGCGGTGGCCCTGCCCGACGACGAGGCCCGCGAGGTGTTTCGGGTCGAGGGCGTCGCGCTCATGCTCGAGCAGGTCAAGGCGTCGCTGGTCCAGTTCGGCGTGCACTTTGACGTGTTCTTCAACGAGAAGACCCTGCACGAACGCGGTGAGATCGAGGCCGCGCTGCGCCGGCTGACCGAGCAGGGCAGCGTGTACGAGCAGGACGGCGCGCTCTGGGTCCGCACCACCGACCACGGTGACGACAAGGATCGCGTGATCCGCAGGTCCACCGGCACGTGGACCTACTACGCCGCGGACTGTGCGTACTATCTGGACAAGCGCGAGCGCGGCTTCGACCGGGCGGTCATCATGCTGGGCGCGGACCACCACGGTTACGTGGCCCGGCTCCGGGCGATGGTCGCGTGCTTCGGCGACAACCCGGACGAGACGCTCGAGGTCCGCATCGGCCAGCTGGTTCATCTGGTACGCGAAGGCCAGCCGCTGAAGATGTCGAAGCGGGCCGGCACGGTGATCACCCTCGAGGACTTCATCGACGCGCTCGGCGTGGACGCGAGTCGGTACGCCCTCGCCCGGTACTCCATCGACTCGCCGATCGAGCTCGACATCGACCTGTGGACGCGGCAGAGCAACGACAACCCGGTCTACTACGTCCAGTACGCGCACGCCCGGATCGCGTCGCTGCTCCGCAACGCGGCCGAGCTGGGCGTGGTCCGTGGCGAGGACTTCGACCCGGCCCTGCTCTCCCACGAGAAGGAGAACGACCTGCTCAAGGCGCTGGGCGACTTCCCGCAGGTCGTCGCGACCGCTGCCGAGTGGCGGGAGCCGCATCGGGTCGCCCGGTATCTCGAGGAGCTGGCCGGCACGTACCACCGGTTCTACGACGCCTGCCGCGTGCTGCCCGTGGGCGACCAGCCCGTCACCGACCTAACGCGGGCCCGGCTGTGGCTCGTGGAGGCGTCCCGCATCGTGATCGCCAACGGCCTCGCCCTCCTCGGAGTCTCCGCGCCCGAGAGGATGTAACCATGCGTGCTCATGAGGCCGGGGCGCTCCACGGCGGCCTCGGCAGCAGGGGGCCGGCGTGGCTGCGTACCCCCGCCGACGTCAACGCCCTGCTGCCGCACCTGTGGGCGCGGACGGTGACGCGCGGCGACGACGGGGTGCTCGCCGTCGGCGGCGTGTCCGTCCGCGACCTCGCCGACCGCTTCGGTACGCCGGCGTACGTGCTCGACGAGGAGGACATGCGCGCCCGCTGCCGGGAGTTCGCGTCGGCGTTCGCCGGCGCGGACGTCTACTACGCGGGCAAGGCCTTCATGTGCCGCGCGGTCGTGCGCGTCATCGCGGAGGAGGGTCTCTGTCTCGACGTCTGCTCCGGCGGGGAGCTCACGACCGCGCTGGCCGCCGGCATGCCGCCCGAGCGGATCGGCTTCCATGGCAACAACAAGTCGGTGGCGGAGCTGACCCAGGCCGTCGACGCCGGCATCGGGCGGATCATCCTCGACTCCGACCAGGAGATCGGCCGGCTCACCGACATCGCGCGGTCCCGCCCCGGTTGCCGGCCACGCGTGATGATCCGGGTGACCGTCGGCGTCGAGGCACACACCCACGAGTTCATCGCGACGGCGCACGAGGACCAGAAGTTCGGCTTCTCGCTCGCCGGGGGCGCGGCGTACGCGGCCACGACCCGCGTGCTCGACGAGGACGTGCTCGACCTTCGCGGCCTGCACTCGCACATCGGCTCGCAGATCTTCGACACGAGCGGGTTCGAGGTGTCGGCGCGCCGGGTGCTGGCGCTGCAGGCCCAGATCCGGGACGCCCGCGGCATCGAGCTGCCCGAGCTGGACCTGGGCGGTGGGTTCGGCATGGCGTACACGACACAGGACGACCCGGCTCCGCCCACCGAGCTGGCCAAGCGCCTCGAGAAGATCGTCGAGGATGAGTGTGACCTGGCGGGGCTTGGCGTGCCGCGACTGTCCGTCGAACCCGGGCGGGCGATCATCGGCCCGGCGGTGTTCACGCTGTACGAGGTCGGCACCGTCAAGGACGTGGACGGGATCCGGTCGTACGTGTCGGTCGACGGCGGGATGAGCGACAACGTCCGCACGGCGCTGTACGACGCGTCGTACTCGGCGACCGTCGCCTCCCGAGCCTCGTCCGCCGACCCGATCCTGGCTCGGGTCGTGGGAAAGCACTGCGAGGCCGGGGACATCGTGGTGAAGGATGAGTTCCTGCCGGCGGACGTACGGCCGGGAGACCTGCTCGCCGTGCCGGGCACCGGGGCGTACTGCCGGAGCATGGCGAGCAACTACAACCACGTGCCGCGGCCGCCGGTGGTCGCGGTCCGCGACGGTCGGGCGCGGGTCATCGTGCGGCGCGAGACGGAAGACGACCTGCTGGCATTGGACGTGGGATGAGCACCATCAAGGTGGCCCTGCTGGGGTGCGGCACGGTCGGATCCGAGGTCGTGCGGCTGCTGCACGAGCAGGCCGCCGACCTGACCGCCCGGATCGGCTCCCGCGTCGAGCTCGTCGGGATCGCCGTGCGCCGGCCGGGCCGTGACCGCGGGCCGTTGCCGGTCTCGCGCGAGCTGTTCACCACCGACGCCCTCGGTCTGGTCAAACGCGACGACGTGGACGTGGTCGTCGAGGTGGTCGGTGGCATCGAGCCGGCGCGTACCTGGCTGGTTGAGGCGCTGCGGGCCGGTAAGAGCGTGGTCACCGCGAACAAGGCGCTGCTCGCCGAGGACGGTGTCGCGCTGCACGACGCGGCCGTCGCCGGTAACGCGGACCTGTACTACGAGGCCGCGGTCGCCGGCGCGATCCCGCTACTGCGCCCGCTGCGTGAGTCGCTGCACGGCGACCGGATCACCCGCGTCACGGGCATCGTGAACGGCACGACCAACTACATACTGTCCTCAATGGACGCCTCCGGTGCTGGCTTCACCGAAGCGCTGGACGAGGCCACCGATCTGGGGTATGCCGAACCGGACCCCACCGCGGACGTCGATGGGTTCGACGCGGCGGCCAAGGCGGCGATCCTCGCATCGCTGGCGTTCCACACGCGGGTACGAGCGGCCGACGTCCACCGCGAGGGCATCACCGAGGTGACCGCGGCCGACATGGCCAGCGCCCGCGAGATGGGCTGCACCATCAAGCTGCTCTGCCTGGCGGAGCGGACCGCCGGGGTCGACGGGGCGGATGCCGTCTCCGTCCGCGTACACCCCGCGATGATCCCGCGTAGCCATCCGCTGGCCGGCGTGGGCGACGCCTTCAACGCGGTGTTCGTCGAGGCCGAGGCGGCCGGGCAGCTGATGTTCTACGGCCGGGGCGCCGGTGGCGCGCCGACGGCGAGCGCGGTGCTCGGCGACATCGTCGCGGTGTCCCGCAACCGGTTGGCCGGCGTGCGCTCGGCGAGCGAGTCGTCCTACGCCGACCTGCGCATCCGCCCGATGGGTGAGGTAGTGACCCGCTACCACGTGAGCCTGGATGTCGCCGACCGCGCGGGCGTCCTCGCGACCGTGGCTGGGGTGTTCGCCAAGCACGACGTGTCGATCGCAACGGTCCGCCAGTCGGGCCGCGGCGACGACGCGATCCTCGTCATCGTCACACACGGGGCACCCGACGCGGCGCTCGCGGCGACCGTGGAGGAGCTGGGCGGTCTCGAGGCCGTGCGGTCGATCGCCAGTGTCCTTCGCGTCGAGGGCGAGGGCGCCTAGGCTGCCCACCAGGGATAGCTGCCCAGCAGGGATAACAGAGCGGAGAGCGCCGATGTGGCGGGGACTGATCGAGGCGTACCGGGATCGGTTGCCGGTCACCGAGTCCACGCCCGTGATCAGCCTGTACGAGGGGAACACGGCGCTGCTGCCCGCGCCGCTGCTCTCCTCGCGGACCCGGTGCGACGTCCACCTGAAGCTCGAGGGGGCCAACCCGACCGGCTCGTTCAAAGACCGGGGCATGACCGTCGCCGTCTCGCGGGCGGTCGAGCAGGGCGCCAAAGCGATCATCTGCGCGTCCACCGGTAACACGAGCGCGTCGGCCGCGGCATACGCCGCGCGGGCCGGCCTCACCTGCGCGGTCCTCGTGCCGCAAGGAAAGATCGCGCTGGGCAAGCTGGCGCAGGCGCTCGTGCACGGGGCCCGGCTGCTCCAGGTGGCCGGCAACTTCGACGACTGCCTCGCGCTGGCCACGAAGCTGTCCCTGGACTACCCGGTGGCGCTCGTCAATTCGGTGAACATCGACCGCCTGCAGGGGCAGAAGACGGCCGCCTTTGAGATCGTCGAGGCGCTCGGCGACGCACCGGACGTGCACTGCCTGCCGGTCGGCAACGCCGGCAACATCTCGGCGTACTGGATGGGCTATAGCGAGGACGCGGAGGCCGGCCGGGCCGCGCGGCGGCCGCGGATGTTCGGCTTCCAGGCGGCCGGTGCCGCGCCGATCGTGCGTGGCGTCATGGTCCGCGAGCCGTCCACCATAGCCACCGCCATCCGCATCGGTAACCCGGCCGGCTGGACGAGGGCCCTGGAGGCGAGGGACCAGTCGGGCGGGATGATCGCCGCCGTGACGGACCGCGAGATCCTGGCCGCGTACCGGCTGCTGGCCCGCGAGGTGGGCGTGTTCGTGGAGCTCGCCAGCGCGGCGAGCGTGGCCGGCTTCCTGCAGCAGGTCGAGGCGGGAGACATTCCGCGCGGGGCGCGGGTCGTCTGCACGCTGACCGGGAATGGCCTCAAGGACCCCGAGTGGGCCATCTCGATGGCGCCGGCGCCGACCACGATTCCCAACGACGCGCTCGCGGCCGCTCGGGCCCTAGACCTCGTCTGAGGCGACGCCCGGTTCGGCGTCCGAGGCGCCGACGTCCAGCGGCCGGAAGAGCAGCCGCTCCCGCAGCCGCGCCACGACCTCCGGCGGGACATCGGCGTGGACGATGAGGTCGGCGTCGGACCGCAGTCCCTCGAACCGCTCGCGCGCGGCCACCACCCGATCCGCCATCGCGGCGGTGAAGCCCGGCAGCGCGGACAGCGCGGCGGCGTCGACCCGGTTGACGTCGACGAGCCCGCCGTCGTCGAACCGCCGATGCTGGCCGAGCCGCCCGATCTGCAGCTCGTCGGCGAGCGCCGGATCGGTCGCCACGATCTGTCTCGCTCGCCGCCTGCGCTCCCGGCGGCGCAGCGCGCGGCGCAGCGTGGGATCCGCCGCTAGTGCCGCGTTCTCCTCATGTGCGACCTTCTCGAGCAGGTCGCTCTCCTCGATCGCGTGCCGGTTACGGAGCGTCCGGGCGATCCACGGTGACACCGCGACCGCGTGTACCCCGCCGACGAGCAGGGCCGTGATGATTGACGCGGAGTACAGGCCGCTGTCCGAGTCCAGAGCGAACATGCCGGCCACCGCCACCGTATAGACGGCGGCTGCCGCGCCGAGCAACCACGAGCGCCGCAGCACGGCCGCGAGTGTGAACGCGACCGGCGTCAGGAACCCGAGGGTCACGAACGGCGTCACCGCGAACGCGACAGCCGCGACCCATGGCGTGACGCGGCGGGGGGTGGACGGCATGTCGACATCATGCTCGATCTGCACAGGGCGGGCCTACCCGGTGCTGCCGGCCATCCCCGGGTAGCGTGTGGGTACGTGGCGTCTCCCCTGTCGGTCGTTACCCGCAACCGCGACTTCCGCAACCTCTTCCTCGCGGAACTCGTGGTCTTCGGCGCGGACTGGTTCGTCCTGGTCCCGCTGCTGGTGCTGTTGCCCCACCTGACCGGCAGTGGCCTGTGGGGCGCGCTCGCGCTCGCGATCGACACCGGCACGATGGCGTTGCTCCTGCCGTACACCGGGACGGTCGCGGACCGGGTCGACCGTAAGAAGATCATGATGACCGCGAACCTGGCGGCCATCGCCGGGGTGCTGCTGCTCTTAGGCGTACGCAGCGCGAGCACCGCCTGGCTCGCGCTGGTCGCCATCGGGTCGGTGGCCGTAGCCAAGGCGTTCTACTCGCCGGCCGCCTCGGCGGCGCTGCCGAACCTCGTGGACTCCGAGGATCTCGCCTCCGCCAACGCCGTCGCCGGCTCGGCGTGGGGCACCATGGCCGTCGTCGGCGCGTCGCTCGGCGGTGTGCTGAGCGCCGTGCTCTCCCCGTACGCCTGCTTCGTGATCGCCGCCGGCAGCCTGGTCGCGGCGGCGCTGCTCGCCTGGCGGATCCGCCGCCCGACCCAGGCCAACCACGACCACGCGGAGGGCACACCGCGGGCCTGGGCCGCGATCGGCGAGTCACTGCGGTACCTCGGTCGCAGCCCGCGGGTGCTCGCGCTGGTCACGGTCAAGTCGGCGGTGGGCCTGGGCAACGGAGTGCTGACCGTGTTCCCGATCCTGGCCGGGGTCTTCGGGGTCGGGGCGATCGGGACAGGCCTCCTCTTCGCGGTGCGCGGCCTCGGCGCGCTCGTCGGCCCGCTGCTGATGCGGCGGGTGCTCACCCACCGGTCCTGGCTGCTGCCCGGGCTGGCGATCTCGATGAGCACCTACGGCCTGGCGTACCTCGGCGTGTCGCTCGCGCGGTGGTTCCCGCTCGTGCTTGCGCTCGTGCTGGTCGCGCACCTGGCCGGCGGCGGCAACTGGGTGATGTCGAACTACGCGCTGCAGGGCGAGGTGCCGGACCAGCTCCGTGGCCGGATCTTCGCCACCGACATGATGCTCGCGACGCTGGCGATCTCAGTCAGCCAGCTGGTCGCCGGCGCGCTCGTGGACTCCCTCGACGAGCGGGTGCTGATCGCGGGTTGCGGCACAACCACCCTGTTGTACGCGGTCGGCTGGCGGATCGCCACGCGTCGGCTGTCGCTCTCGTCGCGGGCGCCGGAGCCCGCCGCCACCACGGTCAGCTCCGTCGTGTGAGTCGTGCGCAGGGGCCGCCGAGCCCCACGCACTAGCATGAGCCGGTGGCCGCGTCCTTCGTGTCCGGTCCGGTGCGCGTGCGCGTGCCGGCCACCAGCGCCAACCTCGGCCCGGGCTTCGACGCCCTGGGCCTGGCGCTGGCGCTCTACGACGATCTCAGCGCGGAGGTCGTGGACGGCGGCGTCCGGGTCACGGTCACCGGCGAGGGCGCGCGGGAGCTGCCCGAGGGCGAGGACCACCTGGTGGTCAGGGCCGCGCGGGCGACGTTCGAGGTGCTCGGTGCGGCTCCGCCCGGGCTGGTGCTGGAGTGCGTAAACCGGATCCCGCAGGCGCGCGGGCTTGGCTCCTCCTCGGCGGCGATCGTCGCCGGCGTACTGCTGGCGCGGGAGCTCGTGGCCGGCGGGCGCGACGCCCTGGACCCGGCCGGCGTGCTCCGGCTCGCCGCGGAACTCGAGGGGCACCCGGACAACGTCGCGCCCTGCCTGCTCGGCGGGTTCACGATCGCGTGGCGGGAGCCGGACGGGGCCCGCGCCGTCTCGCTCGAGCCGGCTCCCGGCGTACACCCGGTGCTGTTCGTGCCGGACGCCCGCGGGTTGACCGCGGCGGCCCGGGCGGCGCTGCCGGAGACCGTGCCGCACGCGGACGCCGCGCTCAACGCCGGCCGGGCGGCGCTGCTGGTGCACGCGTTGACCACCGCCCCCGCGCTGCTGCTGGCCGCGACCGAGGACCGGCTGCACCAGCGCTACCGCGCGGCCGGGGCGCCCGCCACGTTCGCCCTGGTCGAGGCCTTGCGTGCGGCGGGAGTTGCCGCCGTGGTCAGTGGGGCGGGGCCCAGCGTGATCGCGATCACAGATCCACCGGAACAATTCGCGGCCGGCGACGGTTGGACCACCTGGCGACTCGAGGTAGACCGGTCCGGCGCCCGGGTCGCGAGGGGTAGACTGGGACACGCCGAGCGGGGGACTGTTGCCGCAGGTCGCATGAGTTGATTACCCTCTGACCTAGCACAGCCGCGAAGCACGCGATCTCTGCGGGGCGGCGCCCCCCGAACTATTCGGCGGTCAGTCCGTCTCACCCTCCTTGCCAAGGCTCGCCGGACCGCAGTCCAAGGATCACCGCAGACGGCGACCGCGGTTTACGGGGCTGTGTCACAGACTCCCGCGTACGCGTGAAGCGAGGCGGGTGTATCCGAGGCCGCCCGGCCACCAGATTGGACGTACCCGGGCAGCCCCGGCCTATCGAGGGAAGGAAACCATTGAGCGACACCACCGGCATGACGTCGGATGTCTCGAACGTCGCTGACGACACCACCACCGGTGCGACCCGCCGTAGGCGGACCGGTAGCGGGCTGTCCGCAATGCTGCTCCCGGAGCTGCAGAGTCTCGCCGCGTCGCTCGGTATCTCGGGCACGGCGCGGATGCGCAAGGGTGAACTGATCGCCGCGATCTCGGAGCGTCAGGGCGGTTCGGCCGCCGGCGCGCCGCGGCCGCGCGGCGAGGTCGCCGCGCGCGTCGAGGCTCCCCGCGAGGAGGTCCGGGTCGAGGTACGCGAGGACGGCGCGTCCGGCGGTGGCCGGACCGTCGCCGCCGAGCACGTCGAGGACGACCGCCACCGCGACGGGCAGCGTCCCGCCGTCGATATCGAGGAGCGCGCCCCGCGTCGGGCCAGCCGCCCGGCCGGTCCGCCCGAGCCGCGCGTCGAGGGCGAGTCACGGGCCGAAGCCGAGTCGCGCGATTCCCGGGCGGAGCGGCCCGACCGCGATTCACGTGGCGACCGGCCCGACCGGGGCGAGCGTGGCGGCCGGAACCGCGCCAACGAGCGCGGAGACCGCGGAGACCGCGGGGACCGCGGGGACCGCGGCGGTGACCGCAACCAGCGCGTCGACAACCGCGACGACGGCGACGACGACGGGGAGGGCGGCGGCCGGCGCGGCCGGCGTAGCCGCTTCCGCGACCGCCGGCGTGGCCGCGGCGAGCGGAACGAAGGCGGCGGCGGCGAGCCACAGGTGACCGAGGACGACGTGCTCGTCCCGGTGGCCGGCATCATCGATGTGCTCGACAACTACGCGTTCGTGCGCACCACCGGCTACCTGTCCGGCCCCAACGACGTGTACGTCTCGATGTCGCAGGTCAAGAAGTACGGACTGCGCCGCGGCGACGCGGTGACCGGCGCCGTGCGCGCGCCGCGCGAGGGCGAGCAGCGCCGCGACAAGTACAACCCGCTCGTACGCCTGGACACGATCAACGGGATGGACCCGGAGGAGGCGCGGCGGCGACCGGAGTTTTACAAGCTCACGCCGTTGTACCCGCAGGAGCGGCTGCGGCTGGAGTCGGAGCCGCACATCCTCACCACCCGGGTGATCGACCTCGTCATGCCGATCGGCAAGGGCCAGCGAGCGCTGATCGTCTCGCCGCCGAAGGCCGGTAAGACGATGGTGCTGCAGGCGATCGCCAATGCGATCACCACCAACAACCCCGAGTGTCACCTGATGGTCGTGCTAGTGGATGAGCGGCCCGAAGAGGTCACCGACATGCAGCGCTCGGTCAAGGGCGAGGTCATCGCCTCGACCTTCGACCGGCCGCCGTCGGACCACACCACGGTCGCCGAGCTGGCGATCGAGCGGGCCAAGCGGCTCGTCGAGCTGGGCCACGACGTCGTCGTGCTGCTCGACTCGATCACGCGGCTGGGCCGGGCGTACAACCTGGCGGCACCGGCCTCGGGCCGGATCCTGTCCGGTGGCATCGACTCGACCGCGTTGTACCCGCCGAAGCGGTTCCTCGGCGCGGCTCGCAACATCGAGAACGGCGGCTCCCTGACCATCCTGGCCACCGCGCTGGTGGAGACCGGTTCCATGATGGACACGGTGATCTTCGAGGAGTTCAAGGGCACCGGCAACGCCGAACTCCGGCTCGACCGGAAGATCGCCGACAAGCGGGTGTTCCCGGCCATCGACATCGACCCGTCCGGCACGCGCAAGGAGGAGATCCTGCTCGCGCCGGAGGAGCTGGCCATCGTGCACAAGCTCCGCAAGGTGCTGCATTCGCTGGAGTCGCAGGCCGCACTCGACCTGCTGCTGGACCGGCTCAAGCAGAACCGGACCAACATCGAGTTCCTCATGCAGATCGCGAAGACGACGCCGGGCGAGTAGCTCGCCCGCCGCCCGACACGACGGGGGTACGGCCGACCGGCCGTACCCCCGTTTCGGCTGCGTGAATGGACGCGGCCGCACACCCCTGGGACATGTCGCAACCACCTACGAGACCTGATCCGGAAATGAATCGGGGGACCGGGCGGCAACGTCCGATCCAGATATGAATCAGGTCTCGTAGGCGCCGACAAGCAACCATCCAGGGTGCCGCGGTCAGGCCGGGCGGGTGGCCCGTTCGGCGACCGCGACTACCGCCGCGACCACGTCCGGGCCGTGGACCAGCGCGCCGTCGTTGTGGTTCGCGCCCTTGATGGCGACCACTGACACGGGGCCGGCCGAGCGCGACGCCACCTCCCGGCTCTGGTCCGGAGGGACGACCGAGTCTGCCGTGCCGTAGATGACGCACGTCGGGACGGACACGCGCTCCAGGTGGGACCCGACCGGGTACCGATCGCGCAGCAGGGCACGCACCGGCAAGTAGGGATAGTGCGCCGCGCCCACGGCCGCGAGGTCGACGAACGGTGACCGAAGCACGAGCGCGGCCGGCGGGTGGGAAGTCGCCAGCTCGGCGATGACCCCAGCGCCCAGGCTCTCACCGAAGTAGATCAGGCGGTCCGGCGGGACGCCGGCGTCGTCAACCAGATACCGGCGCGCCGCGCGCACGTCCCGGCCCAGTCCCTGCTCCGAGGGGCGGCCTCCGTTCCCGGCGTACCCCCGGTAGTCGAAGAGCAGCACCGCGAACCCGGCGCGGGACAGCACCGCCGCCAGCGTCGCCCGGTCGGCGCGGTTGCCGGCGTTGCCGGGTGCGAACAACACGGTCATTCCGCGGTCGGGGTGCCCAGCCGGTACGTGCCAGGCGCCCAGCCGCAGCCCGTCGGAGGTCTGGAGCGTCACGTCGCGGCCGCCGGGTACGGCCTCGGCCGCGGGTGGCGCCCGGCGAGTGTCCGGGAAGTAGATGAGCCGGCGCTGCGCCAGCCACAGCAGCGCCACGATGATCACGAGGCCGAGGAGCACGGCCGTCGCGGGTCGCCAGGCAGCCGAGAGAAACTTGATCATGGTTGGACGTGGGCCAGATGGCGGGCGTACAAGCTGCGGATGACGTCCTCGCCGACCCGCTCGGGCTCCGGGCGGCCGGCGTCGCGGCGTACGCATTCGTCGACCGGCACGTGGGTGAGGTCGACGACCTCGAAGGCCGCGCCGACCCGCGCCGCCAGCTCGGCCCACGCGCGGACGACGCGGGCCGGGAGGTTGGTGTCGTCGACGATCACATCGGCCGCGGCCCGCAGCAGGGCCTCCACGGCCGCCCGCTGAGCGACCGTGACGCGCGCCTCCGCGGTCTGTGTGTAGAGCCGGTCACCATGCAGCATCCGGCGTAGATCGTCGCGATTGACCCGGACCACCCACGGCTGCAGCGTGCGGGCGTACGCCGTCTTGCCACAGCCCGGCAGCCCGCGCGTAATGATCAGCTTCGGCACGCTCGTCCCCTCGCGGTCACGGGAATCAATTATCGGCCGCCCGCGTTAATCGTCTCGGTGTGCGGATGGCACACTGGTCAATCGGCCACGGTTCCGGTTCACGCCCGAGCCGGCCCGCGAGCGCGGGCTCGGCGTCGACGGCGACCCGGCGACCAAATATGAAAGGACCGAGGCATGAAGCCCAACATCCACCCGCAGTACGTCGTGACCGAGGTCACGTGCTCCTGCGGCAACACCTTCACCACGCGCAGCACGGCGAAGAACGGCGTCATCCACGTCGAGACCTGCAGCGCGTGCCACCCGTTCTACACCGGCAAGCAGCGCGTGCTCGACACGGCCGGCCGCGTGGCGAAGTTCCAGCAGAAGTACGCCAAGGTCCAGGCCAAGAAGGCCGCCAAGTAGCTGCCCGGACGGCGCCCGCCCGCTCCCAGACCGGAGCCGGTCGGGCGCCGTTCGTGTGTTTGATTGTTTCGTTCGCGAGGGAGGTGGCGGTGAGCACCGATCGCCTGAGTGCGCTGCTCGACGAGTACGCCGAGCTGGAGCGCCGCCTCGCCGACCCCGCGATCCACGCGGACCAGTCGGCCGCCCGTCGGGTCGGCCGCCGCTTCGCCGAGCTGACGCCGATCCACAAGACGGCGACCGAGCTCGCGCGGGCTCGTGCCGATGTCGCCGCGGCCCGGGAGCTCGCGGCCGAGGATCCGGCGTTCGCGGCCGAGGCGGAGTCGCTCGCCACGGTGTTGCCGGCGCTCGAGGAACGCCTCGCCGAGCTGCTGATCCCGCGCGACCCGAGCGACGGCAAGGATGTGATTCTCGAGATCAAGGCGGGCGAGGGCGGCGAGGAGTCCGCGCTGTTCGCCGGTGACCTGCTGCGGATGTACCTGCGGTACGCCGAGCGGCGCGGCTGGGTCACCGAGGTGCTCGACTCGCAGGAGTCCGACCTGGGCGGGGCCAAGGACGTCACCATCGCGGTGAAGACGCGCGGGATTCCGGAGGCCGGCGCCGGGGTCTGGTCGCGGCTGAAGTGGGAGGGCGGCGTCCACCGCGTCCAGCGGGTGCCGGTGACCGAGTCGCAGGGCCGCATCCACACCTCCGCCGCCGGCGTGCTCGTCACGCCCGAGGCCAAGGAGACCGAGGTCGAGATCGACCCCAACGACCTGCGCATCGATGTGTTCCGCTCGTCCGGCCCGGGTGGCCAGTCGGTCAACACGACCGACTCCGCCGTCCGCATCACACACCTGCCCACCGGCATCGTGGTGTCCTGCCAGAACGAGCGCTCACAGCTGCAGAACAAGGATCGGGCCATGCGGATGCTGCGGGCCAAGCTGGCTCAGGTCGCGGACGAGCAGGCCGCCGCGGCCGCCTCCGACGCCCGCAAGGCACAGGTGCGCACGGTCGACCGCTCGGAGCGCATCCGCACGTACAACTTCCCGCAGAACCGGATCACCGACCACCGGATCGGCTACACGGCGTACAACCTGGATCTGGTCTTGGCTGGCGACCTGGACGGCGTGCTCGACGCGCTCGCCGAGGCGGACCGGGCGGCCCGGCTGACCGGCGAGACGGAGCTCGCCCGACGGTAACCTCGACGCGCAAGGGCAGCGCGCGGTCAGGAGGCCGCTCGCGGCGCCTTTGCGCGCAACATGGCGCGGTCGGCCGCCTCGAACGCGGTGGTCAACGCCTCCCGGAGGGTGGCGCCGGCGCCGGCCACCTCGGACCAGCCGACGCTGACCCCCACGGGCGTACCGGGAACCACCGAGTGCCAGTCCTCGGCAGCGACCGCGCCCGTGATCCGGCGCGCCACCTCGGCCGCCTCGCCCAGCCCGGCGCCGGGCAGCACGACCACGAACTCGTCGCCGCCGTACCGGGCGACGAAGTCACCGCGCCGCATCACCCGCGCGATCACGGCGGCGATGCGCTGCAGCACCAGGTCGCCCGAGTGGTGCCCGTGCTTGGTGTTGACCGCCTTGAACCCGTCGAGGTCCGCGACGCCGACGACGGCCCGTTCCCCCCGGCTGACCATCGCGGCGACGTACTTCTCGAGGTGGCGGCGGTTGGGCAGCCCCGTCAGCGGATCGGTGAGCGCCTCGTCGGCGTACCGGGCGACCGTCCGGCGCAGGTCCTCGTGAGCGAGCCGGGCCGCGATGCCCTCGACGTAGACATCCCGCAGCCAGTCGCTGCGCTGGGCGGCGAGGCGGAACGCCCGGCGGTCGGCCCGGTGGGCCGCGGCGTGATCGCCGGCGTGCTGGTACGCGAGGGAGCGCAGTCGCGCGGTCTCCGACGGGCCCGCGGTGTCCGCCGCAACCCTGACGGACTCGAGCCGGGTCAGCGCCTCGATGGGGCGGTCGCCGGCGATGGCCAGGCAGACCTCCCCGAGTTGGCGCAGATCGCGGGCGCGGGCGCCGTCGCCGCAGTCCCGCAGCAGCGCGAGCGCGTCCACATCGGACTGTTCGCCGAGGGCGGCCCGGCGCGCCAACGCATACCCGTAGCCGGCGCGGCTTGGCGGCCGCACCGAAAGCCACTCGTCGGTTCCGATCAGCCGGGTGAGGTCGCCCGTGAGGTCGCGCAGCACACGCAGGCAGCCCTCGGTGTCCCCGGAGTGGTCCAGGGAGACCGCCACCCGCAGGCGGATGCCCGGGGAGGCGAGCGAGACGTCGGGCACGCCGGCGGCTGCCCCGACCGAACGGGAGTGTTCGATCGCACCCAGCGCCCAGCCGTGGAAGCCCAGATAGGAGTACGCCATGGCGAGGTCGTGCCAGGCCCAGGCCACGTCGGCGTCGGGCTCCTCGACCGCGCCCAGCGCCCGGGCGCCCTTCACGAGGTGGGTGACGCAGCGCTCGAGCGCCCCCTGGTGGTGCGCCGCGAGGGCGACGATCGCGTGCAGCTGGCCGTGCGGGTACGGGTCGGTCACCTCCCGCACGGCGTCGAGCGCGGCGTCGACGGCCACCGAGTACTCGGCGGTGCGTCCGAGGTTGACCAGCGAGTTGAGGCGCAGGATGGCGGCGTCGGCGCGGGCGTTGATGTCGGACGTGGTCGCCAGCACCCGCTCGACGACGTCGAGCGCCTCGGCCGATTGGCCGAACTCCAGAAGCCGTCTCGCGAATGCAAGCTCGTCGGCCTGGTCCTTGACCCGGTCGAGCCAGCCCACATTGCCTCCCCGCCAACGTCCGGGCCCGGCCGGACGGTCCGCATCTCGTCGTCGTCGGGCCGGTGAGCGGCGCCACCGGTCCCGACGTTCAATGATTATGTCGTGACACGCCAAGAGAAGCAGCCGGCCGAAGAGCCGGAACGTCTCTCGGCGGCCCTGGCCGCGGCCGCGGCGGAGCTGGCCGCGGCGGGGGTGCAGTCCCCGCGTACCGATGCGGAGCTGCTCGCCGCTCACGTGCTTGGCGTGCCCCGCGGCCGGTTGGCACTCGTCGGCGAGCTGTCCCCGGCGCGGGCGCGGCGCCTTCATGATCTCGTGGCGGACCGGGCGAAACGCGTACCACTGCAGCATTTGGTCGGTTCGACCGTGTTCCTACGGTTGGAGCTCGCGGTGGGACCGGGCGTGTTCGTGCCGCGTCCCGAGACCGAGCTGCTCGCCGAGTGGGGGATCAGCGCGGCCAGGGAGCGCGGCCCCGGCGCCGTCGTGGTCGACCTCGGCAGCGGCTCCGGAGCCATCGCGCTCGCCGTCGCGCACGAGGTCCGAGTCGCGCGGGTGTATGCCGTGGAGCGCGCTCCGGCCGCGCTCGGTTGGCTGCGCCGGAATGTCGCCGTGCGGGCGGCCGCGGGCGATCCGCCGGTGACGGTCGTGGCCGGAGACGCCACCGACTCGGACGTCCTGGCCGAGCTGGACGGCACGGTGGACGTGCTGCTGTGCAACCCGCCGTACGTCCCCTCGTCGGTCGGCGTGCCGCCGGAGGTGGCCGAACACGACCCGGCGGACGCGGTGTTCGGCGGCTCCGACGGGCTGGCGGTCATCGGGCCGGTGATCGGCCGGGCCGGCGCCCTGCTGCGGCCGGGCGGCGCCCTCGGGATCGAACACGACGACACGCACGCCGCCGCGGTCAGGGAGCTGTTGGCCGCCGACGGCCGGTTCGACCGAATCACTGATCATGTCGATCTGGCCAGCCGCCCGCGGTTCTGCACGGCGACCCGCAACGGCGGCCGCGCACTCGATTCATGGCAGACTGGCACCTCGTGATGCTCTACGACTGTCGCCATCTCGCCGAACGCGAGCGGGGCATAGCCGCCGCGATCGAGGCGGTCCGCAGCGGCGAGCTGGTCGTGCTGCCCACGGACACCGTGTACGGGATCGGGGCGGACGCCTTCAAGTCGTGGTCGGTCACCTCGCTGCTCAACGCGAAGGGCCGCGGGAGACAGATGCCGCCGCCGGTGCTCGTCGGTTCCCGGCACACGCTCAACGGGCTGGTGTTCACGCTGCCCACGGCGGCGCGCGACCTCGTGGAGGCGTTCTGGCCCGGGGCACTGACGATCGTCGTCGAGCACGCGCCGTCGCTCGACTGGGACCTGGGGGACACCGGGGGAACGGTCGCGGTTCGGATGCCGCTGCACCCGGTCGCGCTCGAGGTGCTGCGCGAGACCGGGCCGATGGCGGTCTCGTCGGCGAACAAGACCGGGCAGCCGGCCGCCACGACCGCCGAGGAGGCCCGGGAGCAGCTCGGGTACGCGGTCCGGGTCTACCTCGAGGCGGGTCCGTGCCCCGATCCGGTGCCCAGCACGATCGTGGACGTCACGGGTGACGCCCCACGGGTGCTACGGGACGGGGCCATCCCGCTGGAGAAGCTGCGCGACGTCGTCCCCGACCTGGTCGGCGCGGAGGCCGGCTAGTGTCGCCGTTCACCGTGCTGCACGTCTGCATGGGCAACATCTGTCGCTCGCCCATGGCGGAGCGGCTCCTCGTGCTCGCCGCGCGGGACCTGGTCGGCGACAAGGCCGACGAGTTGATCCTGAGCCACAGCGCCGGGACCGGCGGCTGGCACCAGGGTGAGGAAATGAACCCGCCGGCGGCTCGCCAGGTGCGCGCCCACGGCGGGGACCCGACCGGGTTCGCCGCCCGCCGGCTGCGCTCGGAGCACATCGACGCGGCCGATCTGGTGTTGACGGCCACCGCCGACCAGCAGGCATACGTGGCGTCGCTGCGGCCCGACGCGGTCGGCCGCACCTTCGTGCTCGGCGAGTTCGGTCGGCTGTTGCCGGCCATCGACGCCCGCGCGCTGCCCCCGGCCGGGCCGACGCCGGAGGACGCGTACGCCCGGGGCGTGGCG